>JANMNW010000536.1:0-2436 GCA_031368515.1 Chloroflexota bacterium | reverse complement strand
CCGTCCCAGCACGGTGTTGATCACCAGCTGGATGTCGCCGGAGTTGATCAGATCCACCACGTTGGGCGTGCCTTCGCCCACTTTGAACGCGCTGGTGGCCGGAATATTGAACTGATGCAAAAACTCGGATGTGCCGCGGGTGCCGACCAGCTCAAACCCCAACCGACTCAAGTCGCGCGCAATCTTGATCGAGTTGGCTTTGTCGTTGTCGTTGACAGTGACCAGCACCCGGCCGGATAGCGGCAGGCGTTCGCCCGCACCCATTGCCGCCTTTGCATACGCATGGCCAAAACTCGACGCATGTCCCATCACTTCGCCAGTGCTGCGCATCTCCGGGCCAAGCTGAACGATGGCAGTGGGGAATTTGCCGAAAGGCAGCACCACTTCCTTGACAAAGAAGCCATCCAGCTCCGGTTCTTCCGTGAATCCGATTTGTTCGAGCGTCTGCCCGGCTGCGATGCGCGCGGCGATCTTGGCCAGCTGCACACCGGTGGCTTTGCTCACAAACGGCGTGGTGCGGCTGGCGCGCGGGTTCACTTCGAGCACGTAGACGATCTCGTCCTTGATCGCAAACTGAACGTTCATCAGGCCCTTCACACCGATGCGCAGGCCGATGCGTTCGACATAGTCGCGAATGATGTTGAGGTGGTATTCGCTGACCTTGAGCGGCGGCAACACGCACGCGCTGTCGCCCGAGTGCACACCGGCCTCTTCGATCTGCTCCATGATGCCGCCGACTACCACGCGCTGGCCGTCGCCGACCACATCGACATCCAGTTCGAACGAGTCTTCAAGATAGCGATCGATCAGCACCGGCGCGTCGGGTGAGACCTTGGTCGCCTCCGCAATGTAATGCTGCAGATCATCCTCGTCATAAACGATGCCCATCGCGCGGCCGCCCAGCACATAGCTGGGACGCACCAGCACCGGATAGCCAATCTTGTGCGCCACAATTTTGGCCTCGTCGAGCGACAGGGCGGTGCCGTTCTCCGGCTGCGGGATGCCCAGTTCGTTCAAGATTTCGGCAAACTGCTTGCGGTCTTCGGCCAGCGCGATCGCTTCGGGCGAGGTGCCCCAGATCGGCACGCCAAACTCCTGCAGTTTCTTCGCCAGGTTTAGCGGCGTCTGTCCGCCGAATTGAACAAGCATGGGTACGGCATTGAACGTGCTGGAGTTGCTGAGGGCGCCGGCACTTTCCGCACTTCCTAAACTTTCAATCTCCCACACATTAAGCACATGCTCGAGCGTGAGAGGCTCAAAATAGAGCCGGTCGGCGGTGTCATAGTCGGTGCTGACCGTTTCGGGGTTGCAGTTGACCATGATCGTCTCGAAGCCCAGCTCGCGCAGCGCGTAACACGCATGCACGCAACAGAAATCGAACTCAATGCCCTGCCCGATGCGGTTGGGTCCGCCGCCGAGGATCATGATCTTTCGCTTGGACGAGTCCCGAGTCCCGGGTTCCGAGTCCCGCGCCTCTTCAATCGGAAGCGCAAGCTGCTCCGTTTTTCCGATGTCGTGGCGTGTGGTGCTGGCGCTCTCATCGTAGCCGTCGTAGTTCGAATACATGTACGGCGTCTGCGACTCAAACTCGGCCGCGCACGTGTCGACCAGATAAAACGACGCCGCGACGCCCTGCGCTTTGCGCGCCGCGCGCACGTCCAGCGTGCCGGGCCGCCGGCCATCGGCCGATGGCTGGAGCAGCTGTGCAATGTATGCGTCGCCAAAACCTTCTCGCTTGGCGCGCATCATCAGCGCAGCCGGCACGCTGGCCAGCGACTGGGCAGCAAGTTCACGCTCGGTTTCCAGCAATTCCTGAAACTGCGCGATGAACCAGTGATCAAATCCGGTCAGCCGGTTGACCTCACCCGCGCTCATGCCGTCGCGCAATGCCGCCAGCGCATCGAACATGCGCCGCGCGGTCGGCCGCGAGATCGCATCGCCGGGCGTTTTGAGCGCCTCAAGCCCCAGCCGGCCGATTTCCAGGCCTTGCAGCGACTTCATGAACGCCTCTTTGAACGTGCGGCCAATGGCCATCACCTCGCCCACGCTCTTCATCTGCGGGCCGAGGGTGTCATCGGCGCCGGGAAATTTCTCAAACGCCCAGCGCGGAAATTTGACCACCACATAGTCGAGCGAGGGTTCGAACGACGCGGGCGTCTTTTTGGTAATGTCGTTGGGGATTTCGTCCAGCGTGTAGCCCACGGCCAGCAGCGCGGCGATCTTGGCGATCGGAAATCCGGTGGCTTTCGACGCAAGCGCCGACGAGCGCGACACGCGCGGGTTCATCTCGATAACCAGCGGCTCGCCATCAGCCGGGTTAACCGCAAATTGCACGTTGCTGCCGCCAGTTTCAACGCCGACCGCGCGCATCACGATCTTGGCGATGTCACGCAGGCGTTGCAGCTCTTTGTCCGTCAGCGTCATCACCGGCGCCAC
>JANMNW010000390.1:0-4973 GCA_031368515.1 Chloroflexota bacterium | reverse complement strand
GTCGCCACCCCGCTCTGACTCTGACTTCGGTCGTGTTGCACCGCTCGCGTATGCTTAACACTGCTCTTCTTGCGTTTCTTGCCGGTTTCTGTTGCTTTCACGCCCGCTATTGTGCTTCTTTTACCCTTGACTCGCTCGACCACCCCTTAACTTGAGACGGATGGGCTAAATGGCAAAAACCCAACAGATTGTGCAAGGCGGACATGAGCTGCAAGATCCTCCGTTTGCGCGATTTTTGTTCACAGACAAGCGTGCGGCATGGCTTTGGCTCGTGCTGCGTGTTTGGCTGGGGATGCAGTGGATCGATGCGTCGTTGCACAAAATTAGCGATCCAGCGTGGGTGCAAACCGGCGCGGCGCTCAAGGGATTTTGGACAAATGCAGTAGCCATTCCAGCGACAGGGCGGCCAGCCATTGCGTTTGACTGGTATCGGAACATTCTGAACTGGCTGCTTGAGAACGGCACCTATACCTGGTTCGGAAAATTAGTGGCCTATGGCGAGATGCTGATCGGCATCGCCTTGATCGCCGGCGCATTTGTAGGCATCGCGGCCTTTTTTGGCGCATTTATGAACTGGAACTTTGTGATGGCCGGTGCGGCCAGCAGCAACGGATTGTTGCTGGTGCTCGCAGTTTTGTTAGTCCTGGCCTGGAAGGTGGCCGGCTATATCGGCGCCGACTACTTTCTGCTGCGCTGGGTGGGCGTTCCGTGGAAGAGTGATTCGGAGCCCGTTGAACCCTCCAAACTCAGTCCAAAACTGAGCTGATGGTCGAAAAGATGTCAGATAATTCTGATGCCGTGGCCTATGGCAGCCAGCCTCAGGCCGTCTCGGCCGGTTACTGGCAGCCGTAAAGCGCTTGGAGTAATGAAGGGAGCCGTTCTGAAAAGGGCGGCTTTTTTGCTGTATAGGGGTCGCGTGCCAGAACTCATCCCCGATCTGGCCCCACTTTTTTGCCCGCGGTTTGGGCGGCAGATAAAAGTAGCGTGCAGGTGGTGGACGAGTTTTAGTCGGTTGCGCTGATCAAGCGAGCATAGAAGAACCGCTTGGCAATTTCTGTTACAGCCATGTAGGTTGCGGTGAGGCAAAGCACGGTCAGCAGCAGCGCGGGTGGCAGCGGCACAAAGCCCAGCGCAGCGGCGAAGGGCAGGTAAGGCAGTGCCACGGTGAGGATCACCACAGCGGCTGTGCTGAGCAGCAGTGCCGCGCTCGGCCGGCTGCGGAAGAACACGCCGCGTGTGCGCACCACCAGTGCGATCACCAGTTCAGTTAGCAGCGACTCGATAAACCAGCCGGTGCGAAACGTTTCCGGGCCGGCGCGAAATACAAACAGCAATGTGCCAAAAGTGAGAAAGTCGAAGATTGAACTCACCAGCCCGAAGAGCACCATGTAGTTGCGGATAAAGCGGGCATTCCAGCGGCGCGGCCGTGCAACCTGATCGGAATCGACATTGTCGCTGGCGATGGTGGTGGCGGGGATGTCCGAAAGAAAGTTGTTGAGCAGAATTTGTGGCGCCAGCAGCGGCAGAAAAGGCAGAAATAGCGAAGCGCCGGCCATGCTGAACATGTTGCCAAAGTTGGCGCTGACGGTGGTCAAAATGTATTTCAGCGTGTTGGCGAATGTGCGGCGCCCTTCGTCGATGCCGTCGCGCAGGATATCCAAGTCTTGCTTGAGCAGCACAAAGTCGGCCGATTCCTTGGCCACATCCACGGCCGTGTCGACCGATATACCGACATCGGCCGCCAACAGCGCAGGCGCGTCGTTGATGCCGTCGCCCATGTAGCCCACCACATGGCTGGACCTTTGCAGCGCGCGGATGATGCGCTCTTTCTGATTAGGATCCACCTCGGCAAAAATAGTCGTGCGCTCCGCCAGATGCCAGAGCGCCTCATCGTTCAAATCGTTGAGACCGCTGCCGGTGAGCACGCCTTCGGTGGGCAGGTTGACGGCATCGGCCACGTGCCGCGCCACCTTCAGGTTATCGCCGGTGATCATTTTGAGCCGCACGCCGCGCGCAGCCAGATCAGTGATGACCTGGCGCACACCGGCTTTGGGCGGATCGAAGAACAACAGAAAGCCGCTGAAGATCATGCCATGTTCGTCTGCGGCCGAGTATTTGCCGCTCTGCGGCGCCATGGATTTGGTGGCGACGCCCAGCACGCGGAAGCCTTGGGCGCTCCACTCATTGAAGCGCTGATCGATCTGCGCGCGCTGTGCGTCATCGAGCGCTTTCACATCCGGGCCGAGCTGTATTCGATCGCAGATGGAAAGCACGTTGGCCAGCGCGCCCTTGGTGATCAGCGTGCGCGCGCCCTGTGCGTCGGCGCTGATCACGCTCAGGCTTTTGCGCACGAAGTCATACGGAATCTCGTCGACTTTGCTCACGTCGCTCGCGTTGATTCCGGCCAGAGCTGCGCTTGCGACGATGGCTTCGTCCAACGGGTTGGGCATGCCCGTCTGAAAATGCGCGTTGAGAAAGCTGGCGCGCAGAATTGCCTGTGACGGCTGGCCGACGGAGTCGAGAGCACCGTCGAGGCGCACCACGCCTTCGGTGAGGGTACCGGTTTTGTCGGTGCACAGCATGTCCATGCTGCCAAAGTTTTCGATGGCGTTCAGGCGCCGCACGATCACGCCGCGCTTGGCCATTTTCTGCGCGCCGTGCGCCAGCGTGATGCTGATGATGGCCGGCAGCAGCTCGGGGGTGAGGCCCACGGCCAGCGCCAGCGCAAAGAGCAGCGAGTCGATCGGCGGCTTGTGCAGCAGAATGTTAATGGTGAGCACGACCATCACCATCACAAACATCACCTGCGTCAACAAGAAGCCGAAGCTTTGCACACCGCGTTCGAAATCGGTCAGTTCAGGGCGCAGGTTGAGCTTGTCTGCGATCTGGCCGAATACAGTGGCTTCGCCGGTTTGCACAATCAGCACCCGCGCGCTGCCGCTGCGCACACTGGTGCCGGTGAACACGCAGTTTGTCCGCTCGGCCAGGCTGGCATTGGCTGCGGTAAGGCCGGGCGTTTTCTCGACGGGAAAGGTTTCGCCCGTGAGCACAGCCTGATTGACAAAGAAGTCGTTGGCTTCGAGCACCAAGCCGTCGGCCGGGATCAAGCTACCGGCCGAAAGCAACAGCACATCGCCCGGCGCTACCTCTTCGGAAGGCAGGGTGCGGGGTTGGCCGTCGCGCAGCACTTTTGACTTGGCCGTCACCTGCGAGCGCAGCTTGGCTATTGCGATTCCAGCGCGATACTCCTGCGCAAAACCGAGTGCTGTGCTGCCCAGCACAACCGCCAACACGATGACGGCGTCGGTCAACTCGCCCACGAAAATCGAAACCGCCGCGGCGAAGATCAGGATGAGCACGAGCGGGCTTTTGAATTGGCTGAGCAACAGCAAGCCGGCCGAGTTCTGCCGTTCTTTGTGCAACGCATTGGGGCCGAATCGAAGCAAGCGTTGCTCAGCGTCGGGTTGCCGCAGGCCATCGATTGTGGTCTGCAATTCGGCGCACGCGCGCTCAATGGTCAGTGTCCAGTAAGCATCCAACACCGTCGCGGCGCGGACAGTTCTTTTACGGGGTGGCAGCAAGCGGAAGTTCGTGCCAGTAATGATAGCCGCATACGTGGGTGTAGCCACCAGCAGAGTGGCTGGTTGGCGGCGCGCATGGCGCGCGAGCCCAACGCTCTTCGAGGGCCTGGGCAACGCCATGGAAATGGCTGCTTTGGACGCAAAGCTGGCACCATGCGAGGCGCCGGGCGCGCCTAACTAATCAAATCGCTGATCTTGAGTGCATCGGCTTCGATGTCGCAGATAAGCTGGGCGCGCGCGGGCGTGTCGCCGGCGTCCAGCAGCCGCATGGCGTGGGACCACACAGTTTTGCGCCATTGGGTGGGTGATCGTGCGAGCAATCAGGTGCTCGTCGAATAGTCCCAGCAGAGAATCGAGCAGGGCCAGGCCGGGCATAGCCGGGCCAAGAACATCGCGCTGCACCGCGTCGATGGTTTTGCCAATAACCGCGTTGACATAGCAATGATCGGCATAACGCGCGGCCTGTTGTGACTTGTCCAGCCCGCGCCACTCTGGCTCGAGCAGGTCGTTGAGCGCAAACACCAGATCGTAGTTGATGTGCGCGTTTACGCCATGCAACAGTCGCTGCAGAGGGCTGAATGCCTTTTCCGCGGCGGCGTGATGGGCGCGCTGCCAGACCAGCGGCGCAAGCTGAGGATTGTTCTCGTATTGGTCGAGCGCGACAAAATAGTAGCCGGCGAAGCGCCGCAGCAAGCCGTCGACCCAGGCCTGATCTGCAAACTCGCCCTGCGTAATCGCCTTGACCATATTGCCGGTCATCATGTGATAGCAGCTGAGAAAGACCGACTTTCCATCGCCGTTATCGTCCCAGACCCGCAATCGGGCCTGCATGTGTGTGAGGGTGTCGTGGAGAGATGTAGGTGTGGCGGTCACACAAAAAGTATATCTGCGCTTGGAAGGTGCCCGGTTTGACAGGGTGCGCCAAGGCATTCTCTGTCGGTGGGGCACTCGGAGGCGGGGAGTATTCGGCTTGATCTGTGTCTCCGCGTGTTCCCTTTCCGCTTGACAAGCACGGGCGGCCCTGCTATCTTCGCGCTAATTCGAATTAGTAATTCGTATTTTGAGCCTATTCGAGAACGATCTGGCATCCATCATGGCAGCCCGTGGAAAAAAAGCGACCCAAGCCGATGTTGCCAGACGGGCCAACGTCTCACAGACAACCGTGTCGCATGTGCTCAACAACTCCACGGTGATTACCGTTCCGGCAGAGACGCGCCAGCGCGTGATCGATGCCATCGATGCGCTGGGCTATGTGCCGGACCAGTTTGCGCGCAGCTTGCGCACCCGCAAGACGATGACCATTGCCGCTGTGATCCCGGATATCGCCAACCCGTTCTATCCGGCGTTCGTGCGCGGCATCCAAGACGCCGTGGACCCGAGCGGCTATGATCT
>JANMNW010000360.1:0-7150 GCA_031368515.1 Chloroflexota bacterium | reverse complement strand
GACATGAGCTATGGCGCGTGGATGGCGTTGGCTGCGGTTGGCAGCCTGCTGTGGGCCGCGGGGAACTGCGCCGGCTGGCGCGCGTTTGGCGGCGCGCTCAACGCCCACGCGCTGGCGGCGGCGTGCGCAGCGCTGCTGGGCCGCGCGCTTTTTGTCGGGCTGAATTCCGCCTATTTTTACGAGCATCCGGCCGAGATTCCGGACATATCGCGCACGCCCGGGTTTTCCGCGCAAGGCGCCTTGACGGGGTTTTTGGCAGCGCTGGCGATCCTGCACACCCGCCCGGACTGGCGCGACAACCTGGCGGCGGCGCCGCTGCTGGCCGGCCTGGCTGCGTCGTTCGGCTGCATCGATGTTGGCTGTGGCGCGGGCCGCGAAGTTTTCTGGACCGACGGGGCGCTGTGGGTGCTGCGCGTTGATTGGCCGGACGCCACGTTAGCGCGCGCGCCGCGCCTGCCGTCGCAAGCGCTGCTGGCTGCGTGGTTGCTGGCGAGCCTGGCCGTGCTGCGGATTTGGCGGCCCAACGGCCGGACTTGGCTGGCGGCTGCCGCAGCCGGCCTGTGCGCTGCGGGCGACCTGCTCACGCAGTTCACCCGCGCGGAAAGCGCCTTCTTTTGGTCCGGATTGGCCATTGAACAGTGGCTTGACGTTGCTATACTCTGCGCCTCCATCGCCCTCGTCTTTCTGCATTCGCGTCCGGCAAGCGGGCGCGGCCCAGGCGGCGCGCGCGAGCGAGACCGGGAGAGGACGCACAGCCATGCGACGCACGCGCGAGCTTCTGTACCAGACTGAAACGCTCAAGCTTGAGTTGCTCAACACGCCTATTTACAAGCTGGATCTGCGCATTGAGGGCACCATCTTCGGCCAGGCCATCCCGGTGGTGAAAGAAGAGCTGCGCCGTTCGGGCGTCACCAAATTGGAGCCGGTCTTTTACATTTCAACCGGCTATGGCTGCATCGCCGGGCAACCGTTAATCGCGCTGGGCTTCTACGATTTTCACCCGCTTTTGAAAGAGCTGAATCAGGAATTTCGCCATTGGCGCTACAGCGACGCGGATATCTTCGACCTGCTGCGTCACGAGTGCGGCCATGCCTTTTGCTATTCCTACAAGCTCTATCGCCGCAAAGATTTTCGCGAGTTGTTCGATGTGCACGGCCACTTTTTTAACACCTATCCTGAGAAGGACACTTACAACTACAACCCGTGGAGCCGCAACTACGTCAACCCCAACGGCGATCACTATGCGCAAAAGCATCCGGATGAGGACTTTGCCGAAACGTTTACGGTATGGCTGACGCCGCGCTCCGGCTGGCGCAGCGCCTATCGCCGCTATCCGCTCGCGCTCAAAAAGTTGCGCTTTGCCGATCGGCTGATCAAAGAGATCGGACGCAAGCAGCCGCTGGTTGACATTGACCACAGCTGGATGCTTGAGCCGTATACAAACATCAAGCTGACGGTGGCCCAGTTTATGAAGGCCAAGCCGAGCCGCTACTATTCGAAAACCACCGGCTATGTCGACCCGGATTTAAAGGACATGTTCCGCGGCCCGCCGCGTGTGAGCAACCGGCGCAGCCTGTTTCGCGACTACATGCGCGCCGATGCCTTCATGAAGGAACAGAAGCAGGCGCTGATCACGCGCGTCGGCTATTGGACGGGCGTAGACTCGGTTGTGGTGGCAGACCTTCTCGACAAACTGATGACGCGCGCCCGCGCGCTCGATCTGTGGGTTGAACGCGCGCAGCATGCCAAGAAGCTGGTCGAGATCACCAGCTATGTCAGCGTCCTATGCTCAAATTACAAGTCGCTCGGCATTTATCTTAAATGAGCCGAAAATTTATCGCGCTTGCGACGAGTTCCGCGCTGTTGTGCGGCTGGGTGACGCTTGCTGCGCCCAATTTGCGCGCTCAGCATGAGGCCTGGCCGACATATCTCAATCTGAACGCGGCTTATCGCTTCGACTACCCGCCCAACAGCGTTATCCAGGAGCTGGACGATGCCGGCCTGCGCTATCCGCTGGTGCATATTCAGTTTCCTGTCACCGATACCGAGGCTTATCAGGGTGCGTCTGTTCTGGTGCTTGACAACGCCGCCGCGCACTCTCCCGCGGACTTTGTGGCGCAACAAGCTTTGGCTGCCGGAGCGGCTGCGCCGCCGCCTTCCGAACAACGGGCGCTGGCTGTGCCGGATGCGCCCGCCGAACGGCAGGGCATCGTACTGACGCGCGACGCCGCGGTGGGCGAGCTGGATGCGCAGACGGCGCTGATCCCCGGGGACGGTGTCATGTATCGCATCAATCTATTTGGCGGCGGGGTGGGCGGCGGCGGCGACCCCACGCCGCAGGCGCAGGCCATGTATGTGCGGCTGTTGCGCTCTTTCCACACCCTGGAGAGCCCGCTGCAACCGAAAGCCGCGCGCTCGGCCGCCGTCCCCAATGCGGTCGCGCAAACGGCAACCGCGACCGAGTTTTCGTATCCGCTTCAAGACGGCGACGGCGTGAACTACGGCGTGCCGGTGGGCATTGTCCTCGACCGCACGCGCATGGAATGGCTTGACTATGGCATTCGCAACCTCGATCAGTGGCGGATCAAGTGCTACGGCGTCGATTGGTCGCGCATGATTCACACCGGCGAGGACTGGTATCGCCTGGATTATCTGACGGCCAATAGCGCCGGCACGCCAGTGTATGCGGTGGCCGACGGCGTGGTGGTGCGGCACAGCCCGGGTCTGAGCTATCCCGGCAACGTGGTCGTCATACAGCACGCGCTGCCGGAGGGCCGCCCGATCTATTCGATGTATGGCCATGTGGCCAACGTGCGCGTGGTCGTCGGCGATCGCGTGTCGCGCGGGCAGCAGATTGCGACCATTTTCAACCAGGGCTACGTTGGGCGCACGCCCGGCCGCCATCCTTCTTGGGATTCGCACTTGCACTTTGAGATGCGCTGGCGCGCCGACATGGGCGACATCTACACGCCCGGCAGCAACGCGTACAACTACAACTTTCCGTCATGCACCTGGCTGTATCCCGGCCGTGGCTATACCTATCGCATTCACCCCGACAATTACCCGTATCCGGACGACGGCTATGTCGATCCCAGCGATTTCATCGCCGCGCGCCAGATCAGCGCGACAGTAAGCGGCATGCTGCACGCTACCGGTGTTTTGACCGACACACCGGCGCCGACCGGCACCGTGCCGCTAACGCCCACGACGCACCTGCCGCTGGTGTTGAATGTTTATCCCGAGCCGCCGCCCGAGCCGGTGTGTTCGAACGTGCTGGTCAACGGCGGATTCGAAGCCTCGACCGGCTGGGCGGGCATTGCCAACACATCCGGCACGATTTACGCGCCGCCGGTGTTTAGCGGCGCGCAGGCGCGCAGCGGCGCGCGCAGCGGCCGTGTGGGATCGCCGACTGTGAACGGCTACTGGGATGAAGTGCTGCAAACCGCGCTGGTGCCGACCGATGTGGTGACGGTCACGCTGAGCTTCTGGCGCTTTCTGGACACGTCCGAAACATCGACCAGCACGGCGTATGACGTGTTTCGCTATGGGCTTGAAACGGACAAGGGCATTGAAGTGATGGCGCCCCGCCGCATCGACAACACCAGCGCCGGGCGCGCCCGATGGGTGCAGGAAAGTGCGACCTTGGTCGACGCCCGGCCGTATGCCGGCAAAAACCTGTGGATCAGCTTCAAAGGCACCACGGATGGCAACCGGCCGTCAAGCCTGTATCTCGACGATGTGGAGCTGACGGTGTGCAGGTGAACTCCGGACTTTACGGGAACAAACGGCGCGTCTTCACCTCGGACACCGCGTGCGGCATGAATCGATAGAGTTTGGCCGGGCGGCCGTCGCCCGCATGCAGTTCGCCGGTTTCTTCAATGACATCCGCCTGCAAAATGCGACGGCGGAAGTTGCGTTTGTCGAGCGACACGCCCAGCACGATTTCGTACGCATGCTGCAGCTCGCTTAAGGTGAAGTTGGGCGGAAGCAGTTGAAACCCCACCGCCGAGTATTCGAGCTTGTAGCGCAGGCGCTTGAGCGCGTAGCTCACAATCTCGTCGTGGTCGAAAGCCATCTCCGGCAAATCGTAGACCGATTTCCACTGCGCATCGGTGGTGTCGGAGCCGGCTTGCACAGCCAGCGGCTTGGGCACCAGGGCGAAATACGCCACGGTGATCATGCGGCCGCGCGGGTCGCGGTCGAGTTTGCCAAATGTGTAGAGCTGCTCGATGTGCACACCGCGCACGCCGGTTTCTTCAAACAGCTCACGGGCGGCCGCGTCTTCGATCGATTCCTGCGCGTGCACAAATCCGCCCGGTATGGCCCAGGTATTCTCAAACGGCGCATATTTGCGCTTGATCAGGAGCACTTGCAGATCGTCGTCGCGCAACGCAAAGATCACAATGTCGACCGTTACGAAAACCTCTGAGGTGCGTGCCATGTTGCCTATCTACCCCTGTCCAATTCGCATATGCAGCCGGTGGATTCCGGCCCGCGCGGGTAGATTGTATGTGAAGCGGCCCAAGGGCGGGTGCGCGTTGGAGCGCCTCGGGGTCTTGTATCGGCGCATGGCGCGTGCCGCAATACTTCTTTCGCCATGAAATGGCCGGCACAACCAGGCAGCGCAGCGCGGGTTTGCCAGCGCCCAACACGAAAATTGGTGGCGCGTCGGATCGCTCGGCGGGTGCCTAACGCTCGGTCAGTGCGGCGCGCGCATCCTGGACGGCTTCGAGCAGCTCCATGGGGGAGGCGCGTTTCTCAATGCAGGCGATCGCGCCCATGGCCAATACAAAGGCGTGAAACTGCGGGCTGGTTTGCATGGTCAAGGCAACCATCTTGGCATTGGGCAAAGTGCGCACGACATAACTCAGGCTGCGTTCGATCCCCTGCATGTCGGCGTCAAAGACCACTATGTGCGGCTGAGTCTGATAAGCCAGGTATTCGAATTCGTCCGCAGTGCTGGCTTCCGCCACCACTTCAATTGCCGGGTCCAGGCTAAAGATCATGCGCATGCCCATGCGCAGCGCGGCCGAGGCATCGGCGATGAGCAATCGAGTAGATTCGCCGCGCTCAGCGGTTTCTGTCTCGGAACTGGAGGCTGCGTCAGACCTAAAGAACATATAGTAACCTCTCTGAAGTATACGAACAATGTCCAAAATCGTGCGGTACTTTCTCTAAAATACATCCAAAGTCGCATCACAATTGGCTCGTATAGCTACAATTGGGATACAATCCGCGTCGTAGGTAGCCACCTTCGTTGCACTTAGAACGCAGTAGGCTATCTCGATCAATGTAGTCATTGCAGTTGCATCGCAGCTCATGGAGGCCTATGTTTGACGCAGTTCACTCACCAACTCTCGATAGCTCGTCCGAAGCTAGCCAGCCTATCCGGGTTCTGCTCGTTGACGATCATGCCGTTGTCCGCCAAGGCTTGAAGATGTTCCTCAGCCTGGACAAAGACATCATTGTCATTGGCGAAGCCCAAAACGGCCAGGAAGCGTGCGAATTGACCGCCGCTCTCAAGCCCGACATCGTTCTGATGGACATCATCATGCCGATCATGGATGGCTTGACCGCCATTCAAAAGATCAAGATGGCCCAGCCCGAAGTCGAGATTATCGCGCTCACCAGCATCCTGGAAGACGACAAGGTTTTCAAGGCCATTCACGCTGGCGCCATGGGCTACCTGATGAAGGACACCAAGGCCGACGCGCTCGCCAAAGCCATCAAGGGCGCCTCGCGCGGCGAAGTGCAGCTCGATCCGGAAGCGGCCAAGCGGCTGATCCGCGAAGTGCGCACCCCGGAGTCGCCTGAGAAGCTGACCGAGCGCGAGACCGAAGTGTTGCGCTTGATCGCCAAGGGCCTGTCCAACAAAGCCATCGCCGCTGCGCTCGTCGTCAGCGAGAAGACCGTCAAGACACATGTCAGCAACGTGCTCTCCAAGCTGCGCCTGCCCAGCCGCACCCAGGCCGCGCTTTACGCATTGAAGGAAGGTCTTGTCAATATCGACGAGACCAACATGGGTCATCAAACCCGCTAGCGTTTAGCTGCCGAATGCAACCAGGTCAAGGCCCGCCCATCAGGCGGGCCTTGAAAATTTTTTCGCGGGCGCAGGTCAGCGCTCCAGCCCCTTGGCATGCAGAAAATCGTAGACCGACTGGCCGATGCTGGACGCGCCAGCCAGAACCGCCGGTTCATAGTCGCGCGTCCATTCGAACAACAGGCCGCGCGCAATGCGCAACTCGTGCAGCATGATGCGCGCCAATGGGCCGGCCTCATCCAAAAAACCGCTGCTTGCAAAGTCACGTTCGGCGCGCACGGTGTCATAGGCCAGCCGCACGATGTCGACGTGCCACGCCCGGTTGCGCCACTCGATCTGCGCATAGCTGGCGCGCCGGTCGCCGTCAAACGGCATGCCCGCCGCCCCCACATTCACCACGAGGGTTTCTCCGAGCGTGCGCACCAGCGGGATGTGGGTGTGTCCGACGACAAACAGTGCAGGCGTCATCCCCTGCGTGCCCGGCGTCATGATCATGCGCGCCAGAGCGGCGTCGGAGGTGTGCGCAAAAATGCCGTCGCGTGTGGCTTGCATCGACGCATGCGCCATGCGCACCTCGCCGCCATCGGGCCCAAAAAATCCGGTTGAGAAAGGCCACTCTGCGACGGCGCGACTCAGCTCGCCGATGCGGTCGAGCGTCCAGCGCGAGGGCTTAAATACCGCGCGCATTTCGTCCGTGGCGTCATGATCGCGGGACTGCCGCAGCACATACTCTTCATGGTTGCCCAGCGCGACGGTCCAGCCTGCGTGTTCGCATTGTTCGAGCACAAAAGCCAGGCATTCGCGCGGCAGCGGGCCGCGGTTGATCACATCACCGGCCACCAGCACACGGTCGGGGCGCCATCGCTGCAGATGCTCAAACACCGCTCTCATGCCCTGTTCATTGGCGTGGATGTCGGCGAGAACGGCAAGCTTCATGCCGAGTTCCGAGTCCCGAGTTTCGAGTTCGGAGCGGAGTTGTCGGAACTCGAAAATCGGGTCTCGGGAATCATTTCGGCCGCTTTCACCATGCGCCATTGGTAATCCTCATCAGCGCGTGTGCCCGCTATGTTGCGCTCAACGAAGGTAAGCATTTGCTGGATAAGTTGCGCG
>JANMNW010000338.1:0-7149 GCA_031368515.1 Chloroflexota bacterium | reverse complement strand
ATTGTCTACCTTTACCGCCAACCCAAAAATTCCTGCATTCACATACGTGTAGATAACTGGATCTCCTTCTACGGTTCGCGCGACAACATGATATTGGCCCGTTCTTCCCAATGCGTATGCCTGCTTGAATTCTGCGTATGCTTTTAGCGAACCCACTGTCCCCCAAGAGTCAATTTCCACGCCTCCAAAGTCCTGTACTGGTATTGTGACCGCAATTCGAGGGAAGGCGATGAAAGCCACGATGATTGTTGATACAACAACCATCGTTGGAATCGCGATTTTTCGAATAAGTCTCAGCATGTCGGGATCTTCATGTGAACGGCAGTTTTGGCACACCAACGAAATGCTGAGGTGTTTGCAGTATTCTGTCGCCTCGGTTTTAGTTGGCACAAGAGCCCAACGTCGCGTTTCAGCCGCTGGCCGCCCAGACGAGATTTTATCTGGCCGTACTTGGCCAGTCGGCTGCAAACGCATGTTGGGCCGGGCCGCGCCGGAGCAAAGCCAACCGCCGCCGAGTGCTTCTGCAACGACCACCGTAACTACACCCGCTGCGAACGCGCAGTACGAGACACGGATGGTATCTGCTCAGCCCAAATTGGCGCTTGACGCATAATACGGCAAGGAAATGGGACAGCTGACGCGAGAACAAGCGGAAGAGATATACGACGCAGGTCGCGAAGCTGTCGTCGAGTTTTTGTTGAAGTTGGATGCGCGTGTGGCTGCACTGGAGCGGCAGCTGAAGGCGAACAGCCAGAACTCAAGCAAGCCGCCATCGAGCGATGGCTACAACAAGCCTTCGCCGAAGAGCCTGCGCAAGAAGAGCGGGCGGCGCAGCGGCGGACAGCCCGGGCACAGCGGTCATACACTGGAGCTGGTGGCCGATCCAGATCACATCATCGAGCACTGGCCGACGGAGTGCAGTCGCTGCGGCCGGCGTCTGGGGAAGCAGCACAGCCTGGGCTATGAAGCGCGGCAAGTGCACGATCTGCCGCCGATCCAGGTGGAAGTGAGTGAACATCGCGGGATGCAGGTGATGTGCGCGTGCTGCGGCCAAGTAACGCACAGCGACTTTCCAGAGCAGGTCAAGCCAGGCGCGCAATATGGATCAGGCATCGCCAGTTTGGCCACGTATTTGCTGGTCTACCAACACTTGCCGTTGGAGCGTTGCCAAGAGCTATTTGTGGATGTGCTGAGTTGCGAGTTGAGCGAAGGCACGCTGGTCAATCTGCAGGCGCGTTGCGCGACGCGGCTGGCGCCGATTACTGCACAGATCAAAGCGGCGATCGCCAAAGCGTCCGTCGCGCACTTCGATGAAACTGGATTGCGTGTGCAAGGGCGGTTGTGGTGGCTGCACAATGCCAGCACGGCCGAATTGACCTACTACGCTGCTGATCCAAAGCGCGGATGCGAGGCGATGAATCGGATCGGCATCTTGCCGGACTATGCCGGCGTGGCGGTGCACGATGCACTCAGCAGCTACGGCAAATATGCCGGAAAGCACGCGTTGTGCAACGCCCATCTGTTGCGAGAACTGACAGCAGTGGAAGAAGCCTTGGGCGATGCGCGCTGGCCAACCCGCCTGAAAGGACTGCTGGTGCAGATGAAAGACGAAGTGGACGCAGCCAGGCAACGAGGCAGAAAGAAGCTTTCAGCACGCCGGCTCCGACTACTCGAACGCCGCTACGATTCGGCAGTGATCCACGGCTTGCTTTTCACCGAGCGACCAGCACGCCAAGTAGGGCAACGTGGCCGATCGCGGGCTTCTCCAGAGCGCAATCTGATTGAACGAATGCGCAATCACAAAGACAGCATACTGCGGTTCCTGCGCGACTTCAATGTGCCGTTCGACAACAACCTGGCCGAACGCGATCTGCGCATGGCGAAAGTCAAACAGAAAGTCTCCGGCTGCTTTCGCAGTGAGCAAGGCGTCCATGTCTTTGCTGCGGTGCGTGGCTACGTCTCGACCGTCCGCAAGCAAGGTTATCGCGCCCTTGCCGCACTGCGTGCGCTATTCGACGGACACCCTGTTCAGCTCCGTTTGGGCTGAGCAGTTACTGAATTTTGATCATCTAATCTGTGCCCATCCTGGTGTCGCGACACTCATTGAAACCGCCGGCTGCGCAAGCTGTAGACACTCAGCGAAATGGAATCCCCGGATTGGTCGGAAAAACGACCAAGGGACATTCGATTTCGAATGTCCCTTGGCTGCTTTGCTCAGGTTCCCCTAAGCGGATGGTGACGACAAGATTTGAACTTGTGACCAAGGGCTTATGAGGTTTTTTCTTGGATATGACCAAGAGCTTCGCAAATCCGACCAAGGGAAGGGTGGTTTCCGACCAAGAGATTACAATGCATTTCAGACAAGTCTCTTGGTCAATTAATTGTGCGTTACGCCACAAGTTTACTTTAAGGGCCGCAAGATTGTCAAGTTTTTTGAGTCGCTTCAGCAACAAGTCCACAGGGGGTATTGGAGCATCGGGAAAATTATTCTATGTGCTTCAGCGCGGGAATATTCAAATTTCGTTTTGTGCCTACTCCTGATTCACACGCGAAACATGGATGCGCAAGCCTTCTGGATCGAATTCGCGCATCGTTGCGACCACATCGTCAAGTGCGAGCACATCGTCTGGCAGATGGACACTTGAGCGCGGCGACGCATCGCGCTCCAATTTGACGCCGACGGCCGGCCATCGCGACGATCTCGAATGGCGTGTGCACGTCGCACATCGGACCAGAATGCAGCATGCCGATCGCGCGTATCGCGCCGGGTATGAACGCAGGATCTTGCTGGTGGGGCCGAAACGCCGAGCAGCGCGCTATTGGTCAACGGCAAGCATGTGCTCAGCTGGGCTACGCAGAGGAGTTCGGAGTAGCGATGGCATCACTCGGAGCAGAGGCGAACATTCTCCGATTCGCGCGCCCACTTCTTCCACCATGCAAACGACCGCTGGCAGACCTCTCAGGCCTTTGGCGGCCGCTGGCTTTTCTTGATCGTTCATATTGCGAGCCTCTCATAAT
This sequence comes from Chloroflexota bacterium, assembly GCA_031368515.1. Lineage (GTDB taxonomy): Bacteria > Chloroflexota > Anaerolineae > J036 > Brachytrichaceae > CANJQH01. The sequence continues at coordinate 4,131 of JANMNW010000338.1, read as the reverse complement.
TTCGGTAAACATCAACCGCCCGGTGTATAACCGAATTTCGGTGACTATGTGTTGTGGTTTAGAACTGACTTACGTGTAAACGATCATGAGGCGCTGACGCGTGCGGTGGCTGTCGGGCCATTGCTCGCCGTGTATTGCATCGATCCACGTCACTTTCGCGAAACGCGCGCGGGCTTTCCCAAGACCGGCGCGTTTCGGGCGCGTTTTTTGCATGAATCGCTGCTTGGCTTACGCGCGCAACTGCGGGAGCTCGGTGGCGATCTACTCGTGCGCGAAGGCAAACCGGAAACCGTGCTGCCAGTGCTGTTGCGCGATGCAGGCATGACCGAATTGCACATCACGCGTGTCGTCGGGACCGAAGAAGCCGCCGTTGAACACAACCTGCGCTGCGCGCTGGCAAATATAGGCGTCACACTGGGCGTTGCTGAGGGGCACATGCTGATCCACCCCGACGACCTGCCGTTTGAGCCCGAAGCTTTGCCCGATGTCTTTACGCGCTTTCGCAACCTGGTCGAACGCGCGCTGATCGTGCGCGCGCCGCTGCCGCCACCGGCGCGCATCTCAACACATCCGTACGCGCAGAAACGTGACATGATCGCCGAGACCGACGCCGCGCTTGATCGACTCAAACAACGCACCACCGCAGTGACTGAGAGCGAACGTGCGCGACTAAGTTATAACGGCGGCGCGCCGTCAGGACACGCACGCTTAAAACGCTATGTGTGGGACGCTGACCGGCTGCGCGTCTACAAGGAGACGCGCAACGGCCTGCTCGCCGCCGACGACAGCAGCAAGCTCTCGCCGTGGCTGGCGCTCGGCTGCCTGTCGCCGCGCGAGATCTACGCAGAGGTCCAGCGCTATGAGCATGAGCGCGTCCGCAATGATTCGACCTACTGGCTATTTGTCGAACTGCTGTGGCGCGACTACTTTCAGCTTGTCGCGCGCAAAGCCGGAGCCGCGCTCTTTCGTGTTGGCGGGCTGCAACGACTGGCGCTGCCTTGGCGCAACCCGGCGCGCGACGCCGCCGCGCGCCGCGATTTCGAACTCTGGCGGCGCGGTGAAACTGGCTTTCCGCTCGTTGACGCATGCATGCGCGAACTGGCCGCCACGGGCTACATGAGCAATCGCGGCCGCCAGATCGTTGCCAGCTTTTTGACCAAGAATCTAAACATCGACTGGCGCTGGGGCGCAGCCTGGTTCGAGAGCCTGCTGATTGACTATGACGTCGCCTGCAACTACGGCAACTGGTTGTATGCCGCCGGCGTCGGCAACGATGCGCGTGGCTTTCGGTTCTTTAACGTATATAAACAGGGCCAGGACTACGACTCGGACGGCGCCTTCACACAGCACTGGCTGCCGGAGCTCGCGATGCTTCGCGGAGCGTCGCTGCACAAACCCGACGGGTTGCCGCGCACTGTGCGTGAGCATGTAAACTACCCTGAACCCATCGTCGATTTATTCGAATCGGCGCGGCGCAACGAGGTGGGTTACAACGCGGCGGTGAACCGGTGATGGCGACATCACTGAACTCCGCGATCGACACCAGCGTCTGGATTCTGGGCGATCAGCTTAGCGCGGATTGGCCGGCCTGGCTGGCTGAACAGGGCCACACGCCGGCGAACACACGCGTCGTCATGATCGAGTCGCTGGCCAAGCTGCGTTCGCGACCATGGCATCGTCACAAACTGACGCTCGTGCTCGCCGCGATGCGCCACTTCGCCGATGAGCTGTGCGGCGAGGGCTGGCAGGTTGACTATCGCGAGGCGCCGTCGTTCGACTCTGGATTGCACGCGCATCGCGCAGAGTTCCCAACGCGCAATCTGATCGTCATGCGCCCGAGCACCTACGACGGCGCGCAGTTTGTAACGGCGTTGGCGCGCCGCGAAATCAGCGTAATCGTCTGGCCAAACCGAATGTTTCTGGCGACGCCGGACGATCTCGGGACCGTGCGCAGCCCTCTGCTCGAGAGCTTCTATCGCAAGATGCGCAAACGCACAGGCTTGTTGATGGATGGTGATGAACCAGCTGGCGGTCGGTGGAACCATGACGCCGACAACCGCCAGCCACCGCGCAAACCATGGCGCAAGGGCGACACCAGCGATGTGCCCGCCGTGCCGCGCACGCCGCCCGACGCGATCACCCGCGCGGTGCAGGCCAAAGTCGGCGCGATCGCGGGCGTATGGGGCGCGTCCGACGGGTTTTCGCTACCGGTCACGCGCACCGGCGCATGGGCATTTTTTGAGCGCTTCGTGGAGCAGCGCCTGGCCGGCTTCGGACCGTATGAAGATGCGATGGTCGATGGCCAGCCCGTGCTATTTCACAGTCTGATCTCACCATTGCTGAACATTGGCCTGCTTGATCGCGACACGGTCTGTGCAGCCGTCGACGCCGCGTATCGCGACGGCCGCGCGCCGCTCAACTCGGCTGAGGGATTCATTCGCCAAGTGATTGGTTGGCGTGAGTTCGTCTACGCCTGCTACTGGCGCGAGATGCCCGGGCTGTCCAAAGCCAACGCGCTTGGCGCGAGCCGTGATCTGCCGAAGTATTACTGGGAGCCGTCAGACGGCGCACCGCTCGACAAACTAGCGTGCCTCAGCGCGAGCGTGCGCGGCGTCTGGAACAGTGGCTACACACACCACATTCAGCGCCTCATGGTGCTCAGCAACTTCGCGCTGTTGGCGGACGTCTCGCCGCAGCAACTCAACGAATGGTTTTTGTGCACATATCTGGATGCGTATGACTGGGTCGTGACACCCAACGTCGTCGGCATGGGCACTTATGGCGACGGCGGCGTCGTCGGAACAAAACCCTATGCTGCAGGTGCAAACTATCTCAACAAGATGGGCACACATTGTGAGCGCTGCACGTTCGATCCCAAAAAACGAATCGGTGAACGCGCCTGCCCGTTTAATTCGCTGTACTGGGACTTTATTGCGCGCCACGCTGAGCAGCTCGGCAAGAACCCGCGTACATCGATGCCCGTGATGGCCCTGCGCAAAATGAAGCCGGCCGATGTCGATGCACTGCGTCAGCAGGCGCGCGCCTTTCGAAACACGCTATGACAAATACCCCCACTTTCGCACTGGTCACCGGCGCCACAGACGGCATCGGCAAAGCCACCGCGCGCCAGTTTGCCGCCGCTGGCTTCTATGTCGTCATTCATGGCCGCGACGAAACGCGCCTGCGTGCGACCGCCGAGGACTTGCGTCGGCTGCCAAACGCGTTTCAGATCGACTGGGTACAAGCCGATTTCGCAGAACTTGCCCAGGTCAAGTCGCTCGGCGCATATCTGGCCAACAACTACGACCGGCTCGACGTGTTGATCAACAACGTCGGCGCGATAGAGCCTGAACGCAGACTCACGGTCGACGGTCACGAGCGCTCGTTCGCGGTCAACTACCTCGCGCCAGTTGCCCTGACGCAGGCTTTATTGCCGACGTTGCGCGCGACGGCCGCCGCAAACGGCGAGGCGCGCGTGGTCAATGTCGCGGCCAACGGACATCTCAAAGCTGCGCTCGACTTCGACGACTTGACGTTCGCGCGCAACTACAATGGCGTAACAGCGTATCAGCGTGCTAAGCTGGCCGTGGTGTTGTGGACAAAACATCTTGCACGCCAACTGGCTGAAAGCAGCATCAGCGTTAACGCTGTGCATCCCGGCGTGATCACAACCAAGACGCTATTTACTGGCTTCGGCATCACCGGCGCTACACCGGACGAAGGTGCTGCGCCGCTTATGCATTTGGCGACCACGGCCGAGCTGCGTGGCGTGACCGGACGATACTTCGACTTGCTCCGCGAACGTAAGGGTGTGGCGGCGGCAAACGATGAAGATGCGCAAACGCGCTTGATGTCTGAGACCGATCGCGTCTTGGGTTAGCGCATGCGTCATCGCAATTGCCGCGATGTTTGGGTCCTACGACAAGATAGGAGCGACAAACAAGTGTGGCGTGTTTTACCTGTGGCGCCGTTCACTTTTGTAAACCTTTCGTCGTCAAATCTCCGTCGACCTACCGGGGCCTCGTACGTTTGTCTGGTAGCGATTCTTGCAGTACGCCGCCACTGCCGAGAAATTGTGCCACAGGCCATCCGAGCTGAATGCTGGCACGCGTCATTTTGACAGGCGACACC
>JANMNW010000336.1:0-2323 GCA_031368515.1 Chloroflexota bacterium | reverse complement strand
ACCAATTTTTATTTGAAAAACACGCGCCGCGGCGACACCATTTCTTACGCCCTAACGTCAGCCGCTAACGCGCGTTTACCGATGCCAACGGGTTTGCCAAATGCGACTGTGGCGGTCGGCGAAAGAGTTTTAGATCACGCTACTTTTGCATTGGCCTTGGAGCGGACGGCAGAGTGGACGCTAGCCAATAAAACAATCGGAATTGATTCTGTTCAAGCCAACCCGATGCTCATAGCGCATGCCGATACTCGCCGCGAGAGGCAAGCATGGCATCAGCAATTGCCCGCGCCGTTTCCGAGCATTCTTAACGAGATTTACGCATCTAGGGACGCTGGACACGTGACGTTACCCACGCTTGGGGTGCGCACAATTCTTGACCTCGTTTGTTCAAGAGTTGCTGGTGATTCAGGAACGTTCCAAGCAAAGCTCGCCCATGCAAAAGAAATGGGCTATATGAATGATTCAGAGGCTGAATTTTTTAGTATTGCGTTTGATGCTGGCAGTGCTGCCGCACACAGAGGCCACATCACGAACATTGAAAGTCGCGACCAGCTTCTTGAAATTATGGAGCACCTCTTGTCCAGTAGATTCCGGATTGGCGACTTGGCTGTAAAAGTGAAAGCCGAGACACCCCCTCGGAACGCAAAAAAGCAGATATGAATTCTTATGGCGTTGAGTCACCGCTAATTCAAGAAGTGATGGACATGGCATCTGGGGCAGTAACTTCTGCTGCAAAAGTGATTGGAAACGAGTATGACGAAGCGCTGAAACTACGCACCGCTTTAAGCGTGTCCATTGCGGACGGACGGCCCAGGTACTGCTGTTCTTTGTGCGGTGTTGCCGTTCGGCTCAACTGTATGCAGTTTCGGAGACGGTTTTACTTTAAGCACACGATAGACGATGGTCGATGCCCCATCGACACGCGGGGAATACTTTCTCAGAAAGAAATCGATGCAATTCGCTATAACGGGCAAAAGGAGAGTGAGCGGCATATTCAGATGAAGGAGTGGTTACGTCGATCTTTACGCAGCGACCCTGATTTCCAAGACGTAGAGGTCGAGGGGCGGTGGACTCATAGGCTAACGGGGGAGTACAGACAGCCGGATGTTAGTGCGGTATATCGTGGAATGAAGATTGTTTTTGAGGTTCAACTTTCATCTACATACCTCAACGTAATTGCCGAGCGAAAGGCGTTCTATTTGCGCGAAGGCGCGCTTCTGTTCTGGATTTTTGCGGAATTTGATGAAGGAATGCGTAAGCTGACTCAGGACGATATTTTTTACAACAACAATCAGAATGCATTCGTTGTAAATGTTGAATCACTTCGATTGTCAGAGCTGAGCAAGCGGTTCAATCTTGAGTGTATTTGGAGAGAGCCTACTTCTTCAACAGAAGTCACCGACTTAATTCATCGCATGGTGGAATTCAAGCAACTCACTCTCGACGTGAGCAAGCAGCAGGCTTACCATTTTGATTATTACGGAGCGTTGGAAGCAGTCAAGCAGAACGAGGCTGAAGCGATACGGCAACTTATTCTGGAAAGGGAGCGCAGCGCAGCGGCAAGCCTTGCATTGAAACGCGAATCCGCAAGAAAGTATTTTCGATACTGTTGGGGTGAGTTTCAATCCAAAAGTGTGGAATACGAATCGCGCTGGGAGAATCTTCAAGAGCGGTTCGATGAATTGAATGAAGATTTGCCGGAGCATGCACATCAGTTGCCCCACGAGGTGTTCAACATAATCTATTCGATCCGAGAGGGCGTACCGGTTGGTTGGTCTTACCAAGCGCTTATTGAAGTGGTTCATCGCGTTCTGCCAAACGAAAATCGCATGCGCCTATCTGCATACTTGCCCTGGTATTGGAAAGCAATCAAGGTATACGAACGTTCTGCGTTAATTACTACTCAAGATGCATCCGCTAGGTGGAGCAAAAAGGTCGCTGCTCATCGTGAAGCGCTCCGAAAGGGGGCGAAGGCCGGTAGGGAACCAGACTCAAGCGTTGTGAGACTGCTTTCATTCTTGTTTCCGGAGTTGGGTTAATTTCTGCTCGATATTTATCAAACTCTCGGCCTAAACTTCGTCTTCCTCAAGAAGAGCGCGCTTTATAGAATCTATTTGCAAGTCGTCCATAGCATTGACAATATCGTCGCCCAATACGTAGTCTGGGTCAATGGAAAAGCTGACATACCCGTAAACCGTTACGGACATCTCCTCTTCGATTTCCCACACATGCCTGTTGTGGTCGCTGTAGCTAACTTTGCGATCCTCAAGTTCCCAAGCATCGCCTTTATAGACGTAGTAGTTCACCAACATTAGGCCGGTGC
>JANMNW010000238.1:0-1794 GCA_031368515.1 Chloroflexota bacterium | reverse complement strand
GCCACAACGCCAGCGAATGCGCCGCTAGTTGATAACGATGGCACGTCCGCCATTGTCGGTACAGCATCCCCCTACGGGGGATCGTTCATGGCATCTCTGGCCTATGCGGTGGAGCATGGATATGCGGGCGCTGCTGCTGCTTGGAATCGCATCTTCGCAGCCAGCAACTCGAACGTCATCGACGCTTTGAACAACCAGGTCGGCTACACGCAGTTTTCGATCACGCCGCGCAGTGGGTTGACTGCGCTGTCGGCTGCTGCGGGAGCGATGGTCTCTGGGCAATGGGTGCAACTCTCGACCACCGGGCTGACGGGCGCGCTGTTCAACACCGGTGCCAACAACACGCTCGACTGGATGGACAAGGGCGCGTGGGACCCGATCAACAAGCAGGCCCGATGGTTCGGCAATGGTCACCTAGAGGATCGCCGTTTCCACCAGTACGACGAAGCGACGAATACCTGGAGCAATTTGGCTGACCCACCCTGGGACCCGACACCGGCGAGCCCGGTCTTTGATCACGGCTACCGCAACAACACCTGCGACCCAGTATCGGGAGACTTCTACTATCGCGCCTTCGGCGGGCCAGCGTATTGCTTGAATCGAGCGGCCAACACTTGGACAACACTTCCCGCTGACCCGACAAGCGGCACGACCGTCGGCACAGAATGGCTAGGCTCCATCGGGACGCAGGGGGGTCTTGTAATGCGTTCCGGCGCCTCGGTGTTTGTGTGGGACAAGGCGACAAACGCCTGGAGTACTCGCAGCAGCTCGCTGCCGTCAGTGGCCTACCCGTTGTGCTCGCGTTGCGACGCCGGTAACTTCGTGTACGGAAGCTCAGGCTCCTCCCTGTACCGCATCAATTCGACCGGTGCTCCGATCACGCTGGCCTCTGCGCCGGTGAGCCTCGATGCCTTCTCGGCCATCACGTTTGCCGAGCCGGTCACTGGCAATCTGATCGCCCTGGCAGGCGGTACCACGGCGTATCTCTACAACCGGCTGACCGACTCGTGGTCGTCGCTGACGCTGACCGGTGCACCGAGTTTCGGGACCATCGCCAGCGGTTCAAAGATCATCGCCGTTCCCATCTCGACGTATGGCGTGACCATGTTCCTCATTTGGGGTGCTCCGCCTGTCGTCTGGCTCTACAAGCACAAGTAGGGTCGCTGCCGCGTGTTGCGCCTAGCTTATTAGTATCCCTGCAAGACAATGAGGTCACCCGTGACCAAGGGGTGAGGCTTAGCTGACGCCGTCGCATGTGCAGGCGCAAAATCTGTCTGCGTCAACATCCCGAGCTATCGCATGAGCAGACTGCAGGCGTTTCTGGAACGTAACGAACAGCCGATTAAGCAAGCGCTTCATCGTATTGGGTACGACACCCGTCACTGGACTCGGCCCGTGATGTACGAGCAGTGTGGCAGGCTCGTCAAGCGACTGGGCCCCGAGAACCTCGACGTCTTGGAGATTTCGGCCGGCAAGTACTGGCAATCCTTTCCATTTCGCAGCTTCACTGAGGCCAACTTTCCCGAGTTCGACATCTGCCAGGACGTGCTGCCCAGGCAGTTCGATTTGATCATTGCCGACCAAGTGTTCGAGCACCTGTTGTGGCCTTACCGTGCCGCCCGCAATGTGTTCTCTATGCTCAGGCCTGGCGGGCACTTCTTGATGACTACGCCCTTTCTCATCAGGGTGCATGCCATCCCCAACGACTGCACTCGTTGGACCGAAACGGGCATGAAGCACTTCCTGGCCGAGGCGGGATTTCCTCTGGAGTCAATCCAGTCTGGCTCCTGGGGC
>JANMNW010000191.1:0-1984 GCA_031368515.1 Chloroflexota bacterium | reverse complement strand
GCCACAAGCGCGCCGCGCGCTTCATAGTCGTCGGGCTCCAGCGCAACTGCTGCGCGCAGATGCGCGGCAGCTTTCGCCGTTTCTCCCTGATGGATGTTCGCGTAGCCCAGCATGCGCTGTCCGTCTTGCGAAGCGGCGTAGGCCGGATCACCAGCGCATACGGCAATACAGTCGGCATGCCGGCGTTGCTGCAAGTAGAGCAAGCCGACCCAGCTCCGCGCATCCGCGTCACCCGCATTTTTTTGCAGCGATGCTTCTAGAATCTCAAGCGCGCGCTGAATCTGTCCGTTGCGGGCATGGTTAGCGCCCATGGTGTCGGTTAGCCAGGCGCTGCCGGGAATGGCACCCAGGCCGCGCTCCAACACCGACTGTGCTTCTGCATATTTGCCCAGCTTGACCCCTAGCAGGATTGCAAGGCCGTAGTAGGGGTGCTCTTGGTGTGGATCGATTGCGATAGCACGCTCATAGGCCACGGCCGATTCTTTCGGCATGTCGAGGCGGTAGTAGACGTGCCCAATGGCGTTGTGTGCTGCCCAGTTGTCCGGATCGAGCGCTATGGCTCGATCGTAGGCCGCGCGGGCGCGCGCGTTGTCATCGGCGTCAAAGTAGGCGGCGCCCAAGGCATTGTGCGACGCCGGGTCATTAGGTCGTTGATTGATATCGCGTTGGCAGGCGGCGATTCGATCGTGTTGTTGCGTATTCATAAAACAGGCAGGACGCATCCACCGCAAGTTGTCCAGCGGCTGAACGTCAGCGATTGAAATCGTGAGGAAAATTAAAAACCACAGGTATGAGCGACCTGTGGCATGAGCGCGATCAGCGAATGCTGCGCGTTACAAGCTGAGAGGTGCACTCACAACGAGCGCGAGGACCAACCTGTTAAGTTTGCTTGTCATGTGTGGTGCACCTCCTTCTTTAAGATATGCAAACAGTATAGGGTTCGGTTGTCAAAAGTCAATGCGTAAGCTAAATTCGGTCTCAGAAAGGTCATGACTTTTTAGGTCTAGACCTTTCTGTTGAGAGGACCTGCTCATTTTGTGATAGTGTCCCACAGCAAACTCGGCGTAATCTGGTGGCACGCAGTTGTGCTGGCTATTTGACCTTATCCGTCGGCGATGACAAAATCGCTCAAGGTCGCTGAGAGGTTTTGACAGTAATTCTCTGAGCCGACGCCTCTGGATTGATCAAATAGCCAGTACAGGCCGGGGTCATGCAGCGCCATCAGCACCGCTCTACAAGCTTCCTGTGCGAACTATGTTGCGTATGGTTGACAAATGCCAGAGTCCATTCATAATTATTCACAGCCACGCATCAAAATATAGGCAAGACTAGCATTTCAAACGAAGGAGGTTCACATGTACGGCACTGTTGCGCAACTTCGAGCTCGTCCCGACGCTGGAGAACAGTTTGAGGCTTACCAACGCGAAATAGAGTCCGACAACATCCCAGGCTTGGTTGCAACCTACCTCTACCGGATGGATACCAATCCTAACGAGTATTACCTCGCGGTCATCTTTGACAGCAAAGAGGCGTACGTAGCAAACGCCAAGAGCCCTGAACAAGACACTCGTTATCGTAAGCTGCTCGAGCTACTGGCCGCAGACCCCGTGTGGCACGACGGCGAGATTGTGAACGGCCCACACTCACCCTCGTAGGGGTGGCAAGGTCATACAACGCCCTAGCGCCCTCCTGTGAGGTCTGGCGCGATTGATCTGGAATACCTTATCAGTTAACCGCCTACGGGCGTGGCGTTTGTAGCGTTCGTCAACGGATCCACGCGCTTCCGGGCGTTCAGCGCGCCGCTTACCGCGCCCGTCGGTGCCAAGCAGCTTTGCCACTGTCGTGGCTACTTTTCGTCATCCGCACCGATTCAGCACCATTAAGCCACTCGCCGATACTCGTGATGCAAGCCGTTCAGCACGGGAACACCGATGATCTCGCCCGTGCCTTGCGCCGGCGGTCCGCACGGTATCCCCTGCCCTAT
>JANMNW010000161.1:0-15166 GCA_031368515.1 Chloroflexota bacterium | reverse complement strand
TCTTGCGTTTCTTGCCGGTTTCTGTTGCTTTCACGCCCGCTATTGTGCTTCTTTTACCCTTGACTCGCTCGACCACCCCTTAACTTGAGACGGATGCTCTTAGGTGCCAAATTCCACCATGCTCGTGACCGCGCCGCGCGGCGCGGACACGGGAAAAATCATTCCGTCGCGCACAAAAAACATGGCGAGCGGGCCGGCCGGCTCCAGCACCACATCCGCCCGGCGCTGAATGGTCTGATTGGGCACCAGCGACGGCCGATAGCGTTGATAAATCGCGCCCAGCAACAGCCGCGACAGATGCGCCACCAGCGGCGCGGCCGGCGCCAGATCGCCCAGCGGTACAAATTCGTGCGCAGTGGGCTGGTGATACTGATAGCGATGCGGGAGAAACAGTTCGGGCTTGTCGTACACCGCCGCATCGCGGTGCGTCACATACGGGCTGTGGATCACGATCGTGCCCTTTGGCAGATGCCACGGGCCGAGATCGCCATCCTCAGCCAGCACCCGCGCGCCCAGCGCGCGCGGCGGAAACAGCCGCAGCGTCTCATTGACCACGCCGCTCAGATAGGGCAGACGATTCAGATCCGACGCCTTGATGAGATTACCCTGCAAAATCGTGCCGAGTTCTTCCTGCAAGGTGGACAGCACGGAGATCTTCTGCGAGATCATCAGCATGGCCCAGGCGCACGTGGCCAGGACGCCGCGTTCAATGGCCGGATACATGCCGGCGACGGCTTGAAGCAGTTCCGCATCGGTGAGCGAGGCGCCATCGGCGCCGCGCGCTTCCACCAATGCCGCGATAACAACCGGCTGCCCCACGGCAAATTCCGCCGATTTCACCAGCGATTGCAGCAGCCCTAGCGCCGATTCGGACGCCTTGCGCATCTCGTTCGTGGACGCGCCGGTGCCGCTGAACAGGCCGGAAACGGCGCCGGCATCCAGCAGAAAAGCCTGGTTCTGGATGCGCTCCAGCAGCGGTCCGATGGCGCCCGGCTCATCCTCCGGCTCGAAACCAAACACCATCTGCATTGTCAGCCGGCGAACAATCGGCTTCAGCGCCTCCATCATGTCGACCGCGCCGCCATTGCGGTGACGATCCCACGCATCCATCGCGAGGCTGACTGAGCGTGTGAGTTCTGCGCCGTAACGGCTCAGCCACAACTCGTTCGACGCCTGCATTAGCAAAGCGACCTTGGACATGCACACCAGATCGGTAACAGCGACCGGGTCGGCCGCCGGCAATTTGGCCAAGCCGGCAAAAAATTCCGCCCGGGCGGGCCGAAAGAGCGAGGTATTTGCCAGTCGCTCGTTCATATCCGCGCCAAGCGCGAAAACCTTCGGCGGCATTTTGCGCGGATCGGTGGTCTTGATCAAGCCAACCATGTCGCCATGCCGTTGAAACATGCGATAGGTGTACGCCACGGGGTCCTTGTAGAACTCCGGTTCAACTTTGCGCCAACCTCCGAGCAGATCTGGCGCCGGACCGGGCAACGGGAGAAATACATCTGCGGCCATCTGGATTCAGTCTAGGCTTAGTGCGGGCCAGCGCGCACCTACGCATGTTGGTCTCTGTCCGGGCATTTCGACTTACGACTTTGGACTTTCCATCCAGCAAAGCCTGTGTGATTTCCCAGGGTGCTGCCAGCGCAGCGGGCGCGACGCAATACACGCGTAGAATTGATTCATCCGCAATCTACGCGGCAAAGCGAGCGAAAAATGACAAGTGCATCGACCGAGCAACATAAAGCTATTGCGCACAAGCAGGGTCCAGTCAGCGTGGCGGTGGTTACCGTTAGCGACACCCGCACGCGCGCCAATGACAGCGGGGGCGACTTGATCGAGCAGCGGGTGACCGCGGGCGGACACGTTGTGGTCTATCGCGACATCGTAAAGGATGAGCCAGACCAGATCAGCGCGCTGCTCAACAAGATCGTGTCCGAGACGCCGGCGCGTCTGATTTTGTTTACGGGCGGCACCGGCATTGCGCCGCGCGACACGACCTATGACGTTATTGCGCGCTTACTGGAAAAACCCATGCCGGGCTTTGGCGAGCTTTTCCGGATGCTCAGTTTTGCCGAGGTGGGCGCCGCCGCAATGCTGTCTCGCGCCACGGCAGGAACCTACAAGGGCCGCGTGATCATGTCCATGCCTGGCAGTCCCAATGCGGTGCAGGTGGCCATGGACAAGCTGATCATGCCCGAGATTGAGCATTTGGCTTGGGAAGTTGCGCGCTAAACAAAAGTGCGGAATGTGACATGCTGCTGACGATTCAGCAGCATGTCGCATTCCGCACTTATGCAAGCTACCTTCGGGAGTTGAACCCGAAACCTATCGCTTACGAAGCGATTGCTCTGCCGATTGAGCTAAGGTAGCGCAAACGCGTTGAAATATACCTTATGCAGATGGAGGCGTCAATGAGACTTAGAGCGCATCCATGTTGACATACTCAGGCGCATCGGATAATATCTCGCCATCGTGGCACAGCAGCGCTCGTTTTACGGCTACTTTTGGTACTATGGCTACTTTAGCAAGTCTAAAGAGGGCTTACTGATGCGCGACTTGAGCGAGAGCGGGTGACACGAAGGACCAAAAAGTCACAGCGAGGGCGCGGAGCACAGTAAGCTCCGCGCTTTTTTTGTGTGTCGAGCCCGGCCACTATGATCCGGGCACAAGGAGACAGGATTCATATATGTGGTTACGCGGGGTTCGAGGCGCCACGTGCGCGACAGAAAACAGCAAAAGCGCAATCGTCGAAACAACAAAGGCCATGCTGCTGAAAATTATCGAAGCCAACGACATGCAGCCCGACGATATTGCGAGCGCGTTCTTTTCGACCACGCGTGACTTAACCGCCGAGTTTCCCGCTATCGCGGCGCGGCAACTTGGATGGAAGGAAGTGCCGTTAATGTGCATGCATGAGATGGAGGTGCCCAACAGCCTGCCCATGTGCGTGCGCGTGATGGTGCATTGGAACACCGAAAAGAGAGCGAGCGACATCAGGCACGTGTACATCAACGGCGCTGAGCGATTGCGCCCGGATCTGATCCGCGAAGGCTAGGTTTTGACATGACATATCGAACAGATGATTTGCGTATCCGCGAGATCAAGGAATTGGCGCCGCCATCACACCTGATGCGCGAGTTCCCGGCTTCGGCCCACGCCAGCAAGGTGGTGTTCGACGCGCGCAACGCCCTGCACGCCATTTTGCACGGCCAGGACGACCGGCTTTTTGCGGTGGTGGGCCCATGCAGCATCCACGACACGCATGCCGCGCTCGAATACGCCAGCCGCCTGCAAGCACTGCGCAAGCGGCTGAGCGAAGACATTGAAATCGTGATGCGCGTGTATTTTGAGAAGCCGCGCACCACGGTCGGCTGGAAGGGATTGATCAACGACCCGTTCATGGACGGTTCGTTCCGCATCAATGAAGGCTTGCGATTGGCGCGCAGGCTGCTGCTGGAGATTACCGAGCTCGGCATGCCGGCCGCCACCGAGTATCTGGACACCATCTCGCCCCAATACATCGCCGATCTGATCGCCTGGGGCGCCATCGGTGCGCGCACAACTGAATCGCAGGTGCATCGGGAGCTTGCCAGCGGGCTATCGTGCCCGGTCGGGTTCAAAAATGGCACAGATGGCAACATCAAAATCGCGGCTGATGCGATTCTCGCCTGCCGCCAGCCGCACCACTTTCTTTCGGTCACCAAGGGAGGCGTCAGCGCGATAGTGTCGACCGCAGGCAACGACGACGCCCACCTGGTGCTGCGCGGTGGCAAGGCGCCCAACTACGACGCGGCCAGCGTGGCAGCGGCGGCGCAGTCGCTAGCCATCGTGGGGTTGACGACCGGCATCATGATCGATTGCTCGCACGGCAACAGCAGCAAAAAACACGAAAACCAGCTCATCGTTGCGGATGACATCGCGGCGCAAATATCCGCGGGTGACACAAACATCGCCAGCGTCATGATCGAATCGCATCTGGTGGCCGGAAGGCAGGACATTGTGTCCGGCCGCGCCCTTGAGTATGGCAAAAGCGTCACTGACGCCTGCATCGGCTGGGATGACACCGAGCGCGCTCTTGAGCGCTTGGCCGCAGCCGTCCGCGCCCGGCGCAAACAACCGGAGACGATCGGCTGATGCCGCCGCTCGCGGGTTCCGCCGACCGCTCGGTCTGCCTGGTTGGCATCGGGTTGATGGGCGCCTCGTTCGCAATGGCGCTCAAGGCCAGCGGCTACAGCGGCCATCTGACGGGTGTTTCGCGCAGCGAGGACACTCGCCGCAAAGCGCTCGAACGCGGCATCGTCGACGCCGCCACAACGGACCTGGCGTCGGGCGTGCGCGATGCTGACATTGTGATCCTGTGTACGCCGGTGCGGCTGCTGATTGAACAGATCGGACAGCTGGGCGGCTTGTGCAAAGACGGCGCGATCATCACCGACATGGGCAGCACCAAAACAGCCATCATCGGCGCCATGGACGGGCTTCCAGCTCGGCTGCGCGCCATCGGCTCGCACCCCATGTGCGGCAAAGAAACCGCCGGCATCGATGTCGCCGAAGCCTCCCTGTACCAGGGCGCGCCTTGGATTCTGACCCGCAGCGGGCGCACGGATGACGACACGCTCAAAACCGTTCGCGCACTGGCCGAGCGCGTTGGCGCGCGCACCCGCGAGATTGGCGTCGAGCGGCACGATATCTTGCTCTCGCAGGCCAGCCATCTGCCATTTGTGCTGTCCAGCGCGATGGTCTACACCACAGAGCAATTTGCGCAGAACGATCCCGAAGTCTGGCAGGTCATGGCCGGCGGCTATCGCGACACCAGCCGTGTGGCTGCCAGCGATGTCACAATGTGGATCGACATCCTGCTGACCAACGCCGATGCGATCCTTGGGACGATCCGGGATTTCCAATTCAATCTCGATCAGTTTGCGGCGATGCTCGAGCGGCGCGACGAGGCCGGCCTGGCCGCATTCATGGCGCGCGCCGCCGCCGCGAGAAAGGCCAAATATCCATGAACAAAGTGCTATCGCGCGCCGGTGCGTTGGGCGGCGTGCTGCGCGTGCCCAGCGACCGCAGCATCACCGTGCGCGCGGCGCTGATCGGAGCCATTGCCGAGGGAGTCAGCCGCGTGCGCGAGCCGCTCGACTCCGACGACACCAACGCCGCCCTGGCCTGCATGGCCGAACTGGGCGTGGCCGTCGCGGCGCTGTCGAGCATGTGCGATCCGCTGGGGTTGCGGATTCCCGGCGTCGGGTTGCGCGGCCTGAGGCAGCCATCGACCCCGTTGAACTGCGACTCGTCCGGCGCGACTATGCGTTTGTTGGCCGGTCTGCTCTCCGGTCAGCGCTTCAGCAGCACGCTCGATGGCAGCGATCAGCTTCGACGCAGGCCCATGCGGCGCGTGACAGAACCGTTGAAGCGCATGGGGGCGGAGATCGAGGACAGCGCGGGTTGCGCGCCGCTGACTGTCGGCTCCAGCGGCGGGCTTACCGGCATCGACTACGCCATGCCGGTGGCCAGTGCGCAAGTTAAGTCGGCGATCTTGCTGGCTGGCCTGTTTGCCAGTGGCCTCACCACCGTCCACGAGCCCGCGCCCACCCGCGATCACACCGAAATCATGCTGCGCGCGATGGGCGCGCGCGTCGATACCGTGGCCCGCGCCGATGGCGGCGCCGCAATCACACTGCATCCCCCGGAACGGTTGAAGGCGCTGGACATGCTGGTACCAGCCGACCTCTCGTCGGCCGCATTTTTCATGGTCGCTGCGACACTGGTGCCGGGCGCGAAACTCAAACTGGTTGAAGTAGGCGTCAACCCCACTCGCACCGGGTTGATTGACGCGCTGCGCAACATGGGCGCATCGATTTCGTTTGCCGATTTGCGCAGCGAAGCTGGAGAAGCGCTTGCGGAAATTCACGTGGCGCACCGGCCCTTGACGGCGATTGAAATCGGCGGTTCGCTGGTGGCGCGTATGATCGACGAGTTGCCGGTGTTTGCCGTTGCGGCGACACAAGCGCACGGCCGCACCATCGTGCGCGACGCGCAAGAATTGCGCGTCAAAGAGAGCAATCGGTTGGAAGGCCTGGTGGCGCAGTTGCGCGCCATGGGCGCATCAATCGCAGCCACGGACGACGGCTTTGTCATCGACGGCCCTACCCCGCTGCACGGCGCAACGGTTGATGGACTGGGCGATCATCGCATGGCAATGTCGCTGGCTGTCGCCGCACAAATTGCGCTCGGCGACACAACCATCACGGGCGCCGAGTGCGTGAGCAAAACATACCCGGAATTCTGGCGCGATCTGAACAGCGTCAGCACACCGCAGCAGCATTAACGCCATTCATTCCTTATGCGAAAACTTGGACTCATCGGCTTCCCCGTTGCACACAGCGCCTCACCCGGCATGCAACGCGCGGCGCTCCAGCAAGCCAACCTCGGCGACTGGACGTATGAACTCTGGCCCACACCGCCGCACGAACTGCCTATGCGAATAGCAGCGATCCGGGCGGACGACGCGGTCGCCGGCTTTAACATCACCATCCCCCACAAACAAGCAGTCGTGCCCTTGCTCAACAGTGTCAGCCCGCACGCGCGCGCAATCGGCGCAGTCAACACCGTCGTGAAAAGCACCGCTACGCTAAGCGGCGACAACACCGACTGGCGTGGGTTCTTGGCCGACTTGGATTGGAATCGCATCGCCACGCCCGCCGGCTCCCTGACGCTTGTGCTCGGCGCCGGCGGCTCCGCGCGCGCAATCGTCTACGCGTTGCTGCAACGCAACGTCCGCGTTCGCGTGCTCAATCGCGATGTAAAACGCGCGCACCTGCTGGCGCTCGCCCTGCGCCCCCACGGCGATGTCGCCGTCATCAATGCCGTCGAATCCCTAGAAGCGAGCCCGGCGCTCATCGTCAACTGCACATCCGCCGGCATGGAGCCAAACAATCACACCTCGCCCTGGCCCGACGGCGCGCCGTTTCCCGTGCACGCAACGCTCTATGATCTGGTATACAAACCGCGCGTCACAGTTGTGATGCGCCAGGCTCAGGCGGCCGGCATCCGCGCCGTCGGCGGCATCGGCATGCTTGCAGAACAAGGCGCCGCCGCTTTCGAACTATGGACCGGCGTCGCCGCCGCCTCGGTCAGCGGCGTAATGCGCCGGGCCATCGGCGATATTTCAGCCGTCTGATTTACTCGTTCAGCCACAACCGTACAATCACCCACCACCATGCTTCGATTTCTCACCGCAGGCGAATCGCACGGACCCTCGCTCACAGCCATCCTTGAAGGCATGCCCGCCGGGCTGGCGTTGTCCTCCGATCTCATCGACCGCGAACTCGCGCGCAGACAACAGGGCTACGGCAGCGGCGGACGCATGAAGATCGAGCGCGATCATGCCCGGATCACTTCCGGGGTGATGGCGGGCAAAACAACCGGCGGGCCAATCGCCTTCTCAGTCGCCAATTTGGATTACGCCAAATGGGCCGACCGCGACATCGAAGCGATGACCATTCCCCGCCCCGGTCATGCCGACCTTACGGCGGCGGTGAAATACGGCTACCGTGAGCTGCGCCTTGCGCTCGAACGCGCATCCGCTCGCGAAACCACCATGCGCGTGGCTGTTGGCGCAGCCTGCCGCGCGCTGCTGGCGGAATTTGGCATCGTCATCGGCGGCTACGTGGTGAGCGTCGGTGAAGTGGGTGTTCCGAGTCCCGGCACAACACTCAGCACTCAGGACTTCCTGGATCGGTTTGCCGCGGCCGAAGCGTCCGATGTGCGCTGCTTCGATCCGGAGACGTCCGAACGCATGCGCGCGCGCATCCGCGCGATCATGGATGCCAAAGACACGCTGGGCGGCGTGATCGAAGTTGCCGCGCTCAACGCGCCGCCCGGTCTGGGCAGCCATGTGCATTGGGATAGGCGCCTGAGCACACGCCTGGCCGCCGCCGTGATGAGCATCCATGCCATGAAAGGCGTGGAAATCGGCGACGGTTTTGCCGAATCGCTACGGCCGGGCACGCTGGTGCAAGACGAGTTTTATGTCGAAGACGGTGTGATCCGGCAGCGCAGCAATCATGCCGGGGGCATCGAAGGCGGCATCAGCAACGGCGCGCCGATCATTGTGCGATCCGCGCTGAAGCCCATCGCCACCACGCTCAACCCGCTCGACTCCGTCGATCTGGCCAGCGGCGCCGCCGTCAAAACGAAATATGAGCGCAGCGACTTTTGCCAAGCCCCTCGCGCGGTTCCGATTGTCGAATCGATGGTGGCGTTTGTGCTGGCTGAGGCGCTGCTCGAAAAGCTGGGCGGCGATTCGCTCGACGAGATGCGCCCGCGCTTTGAGCGCCTGCGCAGCCTGCGCCTGGACCAACTGCCGATGGACGGCGCGCCGTGGAGATTCGACTTTCAGGAATAAAGCGCATCATGACCAACATCGTCCTGGCCGGTTTCATGGGCACCGGAAAGACCACCGTCGGACAGCTGGTGGCTGAACAACTGGGCCGCACGTTTGTCGACACCGACGCCGAGATCGAGCGCCGCGAAGGCATCAGCGTGCCGGCGATTTTCGCCCGCGACGGCGAAGCGTACTTTCGCTCAAAGGAGCGCGCGCTTGCGGCCGAGCTCGCGCAGCAAAACGGCTTTGTCATCGCCACGGGCGGCGGCATGATCGTCAACGAAGGCGTGCGGCGCATCCTGCTCGACAGCGCAGTGTGCGTGTGCCTCACAGCGTCACCCGACATCATTCTTGAACGCGTGGGCGGCGAATCGGCAGCTCAAGCGCGGCCATTGCTGCGCAGCGACGATGTGCGCGCGCGAATCATCGCACTGCTCAACGAGCGCGCGCCGGCCTATGCCCACCTGCCCTATCACGTTGACACATCGGCGCGATCGCCGGCCGAGGTTGCCGCAGCCGTCGCGGCCATTGCCAGCTCTGAGCAACTGCGCATCGGTGTGAGCATTCCGGATCAACCGCGCTATGACATCGCCATGGGCGATGGCCTGCTTGCGCAGATCGGCCATTTGATGCGCGGTCGTGGGTGGACCGCCCCCGCGGCAATCCTTTCCGACAAGCTGGTGGCGTCGCATTTTGCCGGCACGGTACAGCTCGCGCTAAAAGACGCGGGCATCGATTCGTTCGTGCACAGCATGCCGCACGGCGAGGCGCACAAGACGCTCGCCACAGTGGAGGCGATGTATCGCGCGCTGAGCGAGCGCGGGATGGATCGCACGTCGCCCGTCATCGCGCTTGGCGGCGGCGTGGTCGGTGACACCGCTGGGTTCGCGGCGGCCACCTATCTGCGCGGTGTGCCGTTTGTGCAGGCGCCAACCTCGCTGCTGGCGATGGCGGATTCAAGCATCGGCGGCAAAGTCGGCGTCGACACGCCCTTTGGCAAAAACCTGGTCGGCGCATTCAAGCAGCCCGACCTGGTGGTGATGGACACGCAGTGCCTGGAACGTCTTCCCGCCATCGAGCTGCGTTGCGGCTACGCCGAGATCGTAAAGTGCACGCTGATCGCCGGAGGAGACGATTGGCAGCTGGCGCGCACGCTGGCCGGCAGCCCATTGCATGCCGTTGAGGACACTGCACTCGGCGAGGAAACGGGCGTGATCGACGACACGATGATGAACGCGCTGGTCAATGCCATCGAACTCAAGCGCGCGGTGGTCGAAGAAGACCCTTACGAACGCGGGCGACGGGCGCTGCTGAATTTGGGCCACACGTTTGGACATGGGCTTGAGGCATGGAGCGGGCTGCGCATCAAGCACGGTTATGCCGTCTCGCTGGGCATGGTGTGCGCGCTGCGCTTGTCGCAAAAGCTGGGGCTGTGCGATGCGGCGCTGCTGGACGACAGCCTTGCCGTGCTGCGCGGCATCGGCCTGCCCACCCGCATGCGCGATGTCGCGGCGTTTGGCGTTGGCGCCCTGGATGTCGATCAGGTCTGGGTGATGATGCAAAGCGACAAAAAGAAGCGCGCCGGCCGCCTCCGGTTTGTGCTGTTGCGCGGCCCCGGCGATGTGTTTGTGCACAACGATGTGTCTGAAGCTGACGCCAAGACGGCGCTCGCCTCACTGCTGGAATAAACAACCATGAGCAAAATTCTTGTCTTGCACGGCCCCAACCTGAATCTGCTCGGCACGCGCGAGCCTGAGACGTATGGCCGCGCCACGCTGGACGACATCAACCACGCCTTGGACGAGTATGCCCGCGGCCGCTCGGCCGAAGTCAAGCCGCTGCAAAGCAACCACGAAGGCGTGTTGATCGACGCGCTGCACGATCATCGAAAATGGGCCGACGGCATCCTGATTAATCCGGGCGGACTCACGCACACAAGCGTCGCGTTGCGCGATGCGATCAGCGCCGTGGCATTGCCGTGCGTCGAAGTGCACTTGTCCAATATCCACAAGCGTGAGGACTTTCGTCATCATTCGTACATCACGGCCGTGAGCGTCGGAAGCGTGCTCGGTTTTGGCTGGCGCAGCTACATGCTCGGACTGACCGCGTTGCTCGATCATCTTGGCGGCCGTTGAGAGCGGTCGCGTCGCAGTCGTCGTGCTACGATGACGTTTATCCATGTCCAATGCAGCCGCCGCTCTGCCGTCGCAGACGCTCCCCAAAGGCCTGAAAGGCTACTCCACGCTTCTTGCGCGCAATCCCAACGTCCGCACGATTTGGTTTGGCCAGGTGGTTTCATATCTCGGCGACTGGTTCAACACCGTTGCCGTGCTCGGGCTGGTCGTTGAACTTACGCGATCGGCATCCAGCGCAAGCCTGAGCATCGCCACCGGCATCCTGCCGTCGGCGTTTGCCGGACTCTTTCTGTCGGGCATCGTCGCCGATCGCTTTAACCGCAAGGCGGTCATGATCATCGCCGATCTGGTGCGCGCCGCATTTGCGTTGACGTTCTTGCTGGTGCGCGAACCCAATCAGGTCTGGATCGCGTTCGCCGCCACCGCGGCTCTGTCATTCACTTCGGCGTTTTTCTATCCGGCATCATCGGCGGCGATGCCCAATCTTGCCACGCGCGAAGAGTTGCCGCTGGTCGGCGCGCTTGGGCAAACCACATTTGCCACAACGATTTTTATCGGCGCCATGCTGGGCGGCGCGGCGGCGCATTGGTTTGGGCGCGACGTGTGCTTTGTGCTCAATTCGCTCTCGTTTCTGATTTCCGCGTTTTTCATTTCGCGCGCCAAAGGCGCCTTCAACGTCGACCGGCGCATGGTCGCATCCGGCGGCATGGGCTGGCGCATTCTGACAGAGGGCGCGCGCTATCTTAAGGAGAACCCGGTCACGCGCGCATATGTGCTGATAAAGCTGTGCTGGTCATGGGTCTTTGGCGGCATCGGGCTTTATTCGGTGTTTGCGCTTCAAGTCTACGGAACGGGCGATGTGGCCACCAGCTGGCTGTATACCTCGCGCGGCGTGGGCGCATTCATCACGCCGCTTGTTTTTGGCACGCTGTTTTCACTGCAACAGCATGACAAACTCAAGGTCGCCATTCGCGCCGGCCTGATCATCTCGATAGTGGGTTACACCATCTTTGCGCTCAGCACTTCAGTTTGGCAGGGCATGATCGGCACATTTCTCGGCCACGCCGGCGGTGCGCTGGTGTGGACTTTCAGCAACGTCATCGTGCAGGCCAGCGCGCCCGACCACGTGCGCGGGCGCGTGCTGGCGCTCGACTCGGTGATGATGAGCAGCGTGCTCGCCGTGTCAAGCCTGATCGCCGGCGCGGTCGCCACCGCGACAGACCCGCACATCGGCGCGCTGACAACCGTGGCGATAAGCACGTGCGGCGCGCTGCTTTGGCTGGCGCTTGCACGAGGCAAATAATGAATATCGTCGTCATTGGCGCAGGTGTCGGTGGCGCGACGGCCGCCGCACTGCTGGCGAAATCCGGTCATTCCGTCACAGTTTTGGAAGCGCACGTGTACCCGGGCGGTTGCGCCGGCACATTTTTTCACAAAGGCTATCGCATCGACGCCGGCGCCACGCTTGCCGGCGGATTTCATCCGGGCGGGCCGCACGACATTGTCGGGAAGGCGTTGGGCATTGCCTGGAAAACGCGGCCAGCAGAGCCCGCCTGGCGCGTGCACTTGCCCGATCGCGCCATCACGCGTTTTGGCCAGCCCGAAGCCTGGCATGCCGAGATCGATCGCGCTTTCACGCATAGCGCCGACCGCGGCGCAATCGCGCGTTTCTTTCGCGCGAACGAGCGCATCAGCGACATTGTTTGGAATTTCGCCGCGCGCCGCCCGGCCTGGCCGCCGTCAAACCTGCGCGACTTGCTGCGCACGGGATCGGCGTTGCGGCCGGAGACGCTCGCCACCGCGCCGCTTATCGCCACCAGCATGGGCGCCTGGGCGCAACGCAGCGGCGTGCGCGATCGCGCCGCGCGCACATTTCTCGACGCGCAGCTGCTCATCAGCGCGCAAACCACCGCAGACAACGCCAACGCGCTATTCGGCGCCGCGGCCGCCGATCTTCCACGCAAGGGCGTGAACCACGTCGAGGGCGGCATTGGCACAATTGCGCTGCAGCTTGTGGATGCCGCGCGCGCGCAAGGGGCGGCTGTGCATTACCGTCAGCAAGTCACGCGCATTGAAACAACGGGCGGCCGCGTGTCGGCCGTTCACACAAACAAGGGCGCGCGGTTTGCGTGCGACGCACTCGTGGCCAATCTCACGCCTTGGAATCTTGCGGCGCTGCTCGGCGATGCCGCACCGCAGCGGCTAAAGGCGGAAGGTGCCCGGCGCGCCGAACAATGGGGCGCATTCACGGTGTACGCGGGCGTCGAGTCAAGCAACAGCGAACAACAAACTCCGGAAATTTCACATCATCAAGTCATTGCCGACTATGACAAGCCGTTGGGCGAAACCAACTCAATCTTTCTGTCCTTTTCGATGCCCGGCGATGGCGCGCGGGCGCCGGCGGGCCAGCAGGCGCTAACGATCAGCACGCATACCCGAGCGGCAGACTGGTGGAAACTGCGCGAGGCGCCCGGTGGCCAAACCGAGTACGATGCGCGTGTGGCCGCCTACACCGAAGCCATGCTCAGCCACGCCGAGCGGGCCGCGCCAGGCTTGCGCAAGCGCATCCGATTCTGTATGTCAGGAACTCCGGTCACGTTCAAGTTTTACACGCGTCGCCACCGTGGCGGCGTGGGCGGCTTTCCATTCAACAGCCTGTTCAACGCGCGCGGCCCATGGACCGGGCTGCCCAACGCATGGCTGGTCGGCGACTCGATCTTCCCAGGCCAGAGCACCGCGGGCGTGACGATGGGTGCGTTGCGCGTGGTCGACGACGTTGCGTCGGCGATTCGCGCCAAGAATAGTTTCGGATAATCAAGAGATGAACACAGCAAACCCAAAAGCCGATTTCTTTTTCAGAAAATCCAAAAGGTGGCGTCACGAACTGGAGGCGTTGCGAGCGATAGTTCTGAACTGCCAACTGACCGAACAGGTGAAGTGGGGCGTTCCCTGTTATACCCACCAGGAAAGCAATATCGTGCTCATCCACGAATTTAAGGAATACTGCGCGCTCCTCTTTTTCAAAGGCGCATTGCTAAAGGATCCGGCCGGCGTGCTCATCCAGCAGACGAAAAACGTGCAGGCGGCGCGCCAGATCCGGTTTGCGAGCGCCACAAGCGTCGTCAAAATGGCGGCCCTGGTCAAATCCTATATCCGTGAAGCGATCAAAATCGAGAAGGCGGGTTTGAGCGTAGCGCTCAAGAAAACCTCGGAATTCAGCTCTCCAAAGGAATTCACGGACAAGCTGGATGAAATCCCCGAGTTGAAGGCTGCATTTGATGCATTGACACCGGGGCGGCAAAGAGCATACATCCTCTATTTTTCTGCAGCCAAACAAGCAAAGACACGCGAAGCGCGCGTTGAAAAAGTCATGCAGAAGATCCTCAACGGCAAAGGGTTGGACGACTAGTGATTCGCGCATTGATTTGCGAACTCATCTCTCCTCCAAGACCTTGCGAAAGCACACGCGCGCCTCGCCCACGCCGTCGTAGTCCGAATGAACAGCGATGCCGTCGACTGTTAATTCTCCCGGCTCGGCCGTAAAACCCATCCGCAAGTGAAATGCAATTGACGCCTTGTTGACCGGCGAGGTCACGCAGCGCACCACCCGTCGGCCCCTGGCGCGTGCAGCATCAAACAGCTTCTCGTAGAGCATCCGCCCAAGTCCGTCTGCGCGATGCTCGGGATCAACCCCAACAAAATGGATATAGGCCTCGTCAGCAAACGTTTGCGACAAAAAGCCGCATAGAAACGCGATGACTTCTCCGTTCTGTTCGGCCACAAAACTGGTGTCCTGAAAGTCCACAAAAAACAGCTTTGGCAACATGGCCGCCATCGGTCGCCCGCCCCACCAGGCGTCAATCTTCGCAATGACCTTCGCATGGTCTGCGGGGACGGCATTTCGAATTCTCATGAGCCGCATTCTCGCCGAAGCGGCGGTGTACACTCGCTTCCCCAATGAAGCCAATGCTATCGAAACATCGCCTGGAAAAGGCTGATCCTCACTTTATCAGCATCAGCCTTGGCGAGCCTTCCGCGGCGCTGTCCTACCGCATCAGCCAACAATTTGCAGGCCTGCATGAGGGCAAACACACTTTGCGCTCGGACGACTACGAGTTTGATGTGCAGGCATTTGCCGAAGCCGGCCATTGCGTCATCTCCGCGCATGACAGCGTGTTCACCCACATCAACACCCGCTGGGATTCCGACGACAACGAGCAGCGGCGCTTCCTGGTCGATGGCTGGTTTGCAGTGGAATGGCAGTCGCAAGAGTATGACCTCCTCGTGCTGACCTACCCGACCGGCTTCAACAACACGCGCAATTGCTGGCTGGCAAGCTCATCCGCCAATGCCGCCGAGGCGTTTATGAAAGCCGTGGTCATGTGGAATCATGAGGCTCACAGCGAAGTGCTTGTCTTCGAGGACGACATGTGGCACAAGGACGCGCGCCTGTTCAAGTCGATCAAGAACGCCACGATGGAAAACTTGATTTTGGCGGCCGGCTTGAAAGAAGAGATCCTGCGCGATCTGCAGTCGTTTTTTGCTGCCCGCGACACCTACGAACGCTATCGTGTGCCCTGGCGGCGCGGCTTGCTGCTGCTTGGCCCGCCGGGGAACGGCAAGACGCACACCGTCAAAGGGC
>JANMNW010000141.1:0-4473 GCA_031368515.1 Chloroflexota bacterium | reverse complement strand
CCGGCGGGCCGGATCTGCACCTCGTGCCACCACACGCCGGAACCGCCGATGGTGTCGCTGCTGGTCCATGTGAGCGTGAGGCCCAGCGTGTGAGTAAGCGGCAGCGTTTTCAGGGTGGCGGTGGGTGGTGTGGTGTCGGCTTCAATAATGATCAGCGGCTTGCTGGGCACCTGGCACTCGGGCTTGCCCCAGCGAAAATTTGGCGCGGCGCTGAACTGCAACACGTGCTGGTTCGCCCCGTTGACTGTGGCGGTCTGAGTGACGCCGTCCGGCGCAATAAACAGGGCGTTGCTCAGGATGCCGGTGAACGTGTAGCTCTGTGCGGTGTTGCTGATGTTGTACAGCACGCTCACCCGGCCCAGCGCGGTGTTGTAAAACGTGATGCGGCTGACGGGCCCGTCGGACTTGTCGTCGGCGAAGGCGTTGCCAAACTTGCGCACCGACCATTCAAACTCGTAAGGCAAAAACTGCGCCATCGCGCGCATCGCGCTGTAGGATGGCCTCGGCGCGCCATTGAATTGCAGCAGCCCCCAGGCCTTGTCCGTGTCCTCCGGCGTGACGATGGCCTGTTCATCGATCGCGCGGAAGAAGTAGTAACGCCCGACGTTTTTGTGCAACGAATACGCCACGTTGGAGATGGCGAAATAGGCCGACTCCTCCGAGGTGGCGAATTCCGGCCAGCCGCCGTCGCGCACGCGAATGCCGCTCTCGGTGTTCCAGATCGGCTTGGCGCCGACGTTGGGCCGGAAATAAGTCGCATCCAGAAATTCGATCTCGTCAAACTGCGTGCAGTGCCCGCCGTCATACAGGTGAAAGCCGATGACATCGTGATAGTAACCGTTTGCCTGCGCATCGGGCAAATCGCGCAGCGCCTCAAAAAAGGCGGCGATGCGCCCTATCTCCACGCCACGATACATCGGCGCCAGCACGACGGTGGCTGCCGGGTTGGCAGCCTTGATGGCCTGATACGACACGCGCGTCATTTGTGCGAATTCCAGCGCGCTGCCGCACCAGAAGCTGGTGAAGTTCGGCTCGTTCCATACTTCCCAGGCCTGCACGGTGCCCGAGTAACGCGAGGCCACCTGAAAAACCCATGATGCCCACTCATTGCGTGGATCGTCCCATGGCTTGTCAAGGTTGGTCGGCACGCCAAAGATGCTCTCGGGGCAGGTGCGGCGTGCAAAATTCGACGGCGCGATCAGCACGCCCAGCACCTGGATGTTCGCCGCAAGTGCCTCAGAGATCACAGCGTCATAGGCCGCCCACGTGTACACGCCTTTGCTGGGCTCAATGGCGTTCATGTTGAAAGTGATGCGCTCGTGGCGCACGCCGGCATCGCGCATTTGCGCATACGCGCGCGGTCCATTGCCGTTGACATAGTAGTTGGCGAAATTGGCGCCCAGCCTCGGGTGCTGTGCCACGGCCTGCGACGATGCCGGCACAGCCGCGCGTGGGCGGGTGGCGCTCACCCTTGGAGCCGCCGCGGCCATCTGCCGCGCGCGCACCCTCGCCGGGGCCAGGGCCGCGGCCGTGAACGAGCGCGGAGCGGTCAACACTGCTTGCCGCGCGCTGGCCGCCGCCGCATCGGAGGGCGAATCGGGCAATGGCGGCGCCAGCGACTGGCTGTCGGCATGCGTCGGAAGGCCGAGCGTTGCGACAAGCGCAAGCCCGGCGAGTAGAATTCTCGTTTTAAGCATGAGTGAATCACCATCAAGCGCCCTGCTCAACAACCGCTATCGCCTGCTGGCGACAGTGGCGGCTGGCGGCATGGCCACGGTCTACAAGGCTCAGGACACCATGCTCAACCGCCTGGTGGCGGTCAAGGTGCTGCGTGATCGCTACGCGCGCGACCCGCAATTTGTACACCGTTTCCGCGAGGAAGCAGCTGCGGCGGCCAACCTCAACCATCCTAACATTGTCACCATCTACGACGTCGGCAACGATGTGCTGAGCGGCCAACAGCGCCATTACATCGTGATGGAACTGATCGAAGGCGAAGACCTGAAGCAGCACCAGCGCGCACGCCCGGATCGCATCGAGGTGGACGACGCCGTGCGGTTGATGCGCCAGGTGTGCGAGGGCGTGGCCTATGCCCATCGGCGCGGGCTGGTGCACTGCGATCTCAAGCCGCAAAACGTGATGATCGCCACCGACGGCCGCGCCAAGGTCACCGATTTCGGCATCGCGCGCGCGTTCACCACAGTGCTCAACCCGAACGAGCGCGAGGATGTGGTGTGGGGCACGCCGCAGTATTACGCGCCGGAACAGGCCGCCGGCGCCATTCCCTCGCCAGCCAGCGATGTGTACAGCCTGGGCGTGATCGTGTTTGAGCTGCTGGCCGGCCGCCTGCCTTTTACCGCCAGCGACACGGCCACGCTGGCGCGCTTGCATCAAACCGCGGCGCCGCCGAGCTTGACCGCCATCAACCCCAGCGTGTCGCTGCAGCTTGAGAACATCGTGATGCGCGCGCTGATCAAAGATCCGGCGCAACGCTATCGCAGCGCCGATCAGATGGCCGCGGCGTTGACAGCCTATTTGCAGCAAGGCGACGAGAACACCCTGATGGGTATGACGCCGGTAAAGCCTGCGGCTCCGCAAGCGCAAGCGCCTGTTTCAAAACCTGAGGCAGCGCGTTCTGCACCCCGGCCCGAGCCGCCGTCAAAATCACCCAGCATCGAAGAGCGCATTCAGGCCCGGCAGGGCGGGGGGCGGGTGGCGAACCCGATCACCGGCATGGCGCCCAGCGAAAGCTACACCGGCGCCCAACCCAGCCAGGTTGCGCGCAAGGAAGGCGCCGATTTGCTGCTGCTGTTGCTGGGCGCAATCGCGGTGCTCTGCGTGCTTGGCTTGATTCCGCTGTATGCCCAGGTGTATGCCGAATACACCAGGCCGCCGGCGCCGGCTCAGGAGCCTCAGCCGCAGCAGCCTGCCACCAATGCGGTTGCGGCGGTGGCGAGCACCGAATCACCGCCCGGCGCGTCGCCGATGCCCAGCGCCGCGCCAACTGTTACCGCAACGCTCACACCCACGCCTACGTTTAACCTGCCGGCCAACTTGGTCGGCAGTGTGCTGGATGACACCACGCGCGCGCTGTTTGCAAGCCAGGGGGTGACGCTGGTGGTAACCAGCACGACCAGCTTTGAACCGGAAGACACCATTCTGTCCATCGATCCAAACACGGCCAAACTCGAAGTCAGCAGCACGCTGACGCTGACGGTCAGCACGGGCGGGCGCGTCGACCTGAACGCGCAGATGCCCGGCATCGTTGTGCAGAATGCGCGCTTTGTGCGCGATGAGTTTGCGCCCGGCATGAACGTGCAGTTCAACGTCACGTGGCGCGCGACGCGCACGATTGGCAAAGACTATCGCGTGTTTGTGCATTTGTTTGACCCATCAGGTGGCTTTATTCAGCAAACAGGCGATCGCGAGCCGCACAACAACGGCAAGTCCTTTCCAACCGCCGCATGGATCGATGGCACGTCGGTGGTGGACACCTATGTGTTGCAAATCCCGCTCAACGCGCAGCCTGGGTTGTATGAAATTCGCGTGGGCCTGTATGACGATGCCGGGCGTTTGCCGTTTACCGATCCCGGGCAATCGGTGGTCAAAGGCAGCAGCGTGGTGGTGCGCACCATTCGCGTGCGCTAACGACCCGGTTTCCAAACAAGCGTGTACATGAAAAAACCTCTGAGCGGTGCTGACGCTCAGAGGTTTTTCGTGTGTCGAGATTTAGACGTCTGCGGCGTCGTCGCCGTCGTTGTCAAAATCGTCGTCGTTGTCTTGCGAGTCGTCGCCCTCGCTCGGCGCAGGCGTCTGACGCCCGTTGGCGTCAAACTCGGCGATAAGCGCCTTCCAGGCATCGTCCAGCCCGTCCTGCATGACTCCGTAGAACACGTGAGTGCTGCCTTTGGCATCCTTCAACGCCAGGTCGTAACGCAGCTTGCCCGCGCGCACCCCGCCGGCCAGGATGGCTCGGTCTTCGCGCCAGTCGATCTCTTCGGGCCCGCCCGGATGCTCGGCGTATTGCGAGATGGCGTAGTGCCACAGATCGCGCGCGCTCTTCATGGTGACGTTGCGCACCACCGAATTGTTGCGCAGGTCGCGCACGGCGAAGTAAATCGCGCCGCTGCGTTCGTCCATGCTGAGGACTTGCACGCCGGTTTTGGGCGCGCCGCTTGGCACGGGCTCGACCGGCGTATCCGGAATCTTCGGCTCATCTTTGCGCCCGCCATTGCGGTTATTGCGGCCGTTGCCGCCCTGAAGCGCGGCGCCTTGCAGCGAGCGAGGCAGTTGCAGCGACCCCACATTACTCTGCGGCTGCACCTCCCGGCGGGGCTGCAGCGGGCGCTGCTGTTGGGGCGGGCGCTGTTGTTGCTGCTGGTGCGGACGCTGTTGCTGCTGTTGCTGGGGAGGGCGCGGTTGAGGCTGTTGCTGCTGCTGGCGCGATGTTTGGTAGGGCTGGCTCTGTTCCTG
>JANMNW010000557.1:0-3964 GCA_031368515.1 Chloroflexota bacterium | reverse complement strand
GCCGCGCTCAAAATGGATCGGATGCTGGCATTGTTGGCGGTGCTTGGCAATCCGCAGGTGCGATTCAAATCGATTCATGTGGCGGGCACCAAGGGCAAAGGCAGCACTTGCGCAATGCTCGAATCCTGTCTGCGTCAGTTTGGATTGCGCACCGGGCTGTTCATTTCTCCCCACCTGAGCACCTTTCGCGAACGCGTGCGCGTCAATGGCGAAATGATCGCGCCCGAAGAGGTGTCGCTGCTGACCGAAAAGGTCAAGGTGGCGATGGAGCAGGTGCCCGGCGTCACTACTTTTGAGGCCATAACCGCTTTGGCGTTTCTGCACTTTTCGCGCAGCGATGTGGAATGGGCGGTGATCGAAGTCGGTCTGGGCGGCGGGCTTGATTCGACCAATGTCATCAAGCCGCAGGCGTGCGTGATCACATCGATCAGCTATGACCACATGCAGTGGCTGGGTGACACGTTGACTGAGATTGCCGGGCACAAAGCCGGCATCATCAAGCCCGGAATTCCGGTGATCAGCCATCAGCAGATGCCTGAAGCCGCCGCCGTGATCGAACGCGTGGCGCGCGAGCAAGGCGCGCCGTTGACGATGATTGGCCGACATTGGCGCTGGACGCCGGGAAGCGCATCGCTGATCAAACAGGATTTTGAGATCAAGCAGGTGGCGCGCGTTCGCAGCCGCGAGAAGCCGTTTGTCAACGATCTTGAAGGGATGTATGAAATCGCGTTGCTGGGCAAGCATCAGATTGAAAATGCGTCAACGGTGATCGCCACGCTGGATGTGCTGCGAGAACCGCTGGAGTCCAGCGGGGCGAAGGACTTTGGCGCCAAGACCGTGCGCGAAGGCTTGCGCACGGCGGCCTGGGCCGGGCGATTCGAGGTGCTGCGCGCCGAACCGCCGTTTATTGTTGACGGGGCGCACAACGTCGACAGCGCAAACAAGCTGGCGATGACGCTGGCCGAACACTTTCCCGGCAAGCGCTGGACGTTTATCTTTGGCGGCTATCGCGACAAGGCCCTGGACGGGATGATGAAGGCGTTGAATCCACGCGCGTCGCGCTGGATCTTTACGCGTGTGCGGGACAATCCACGCGCCATGCAACCCGAGGAGTTGCTGGCGCTGGCAAAAACGCTGAGCGTGCGGCAGCCGATTGCGGCTGCCAACATGGATGAGGCGCTAAATGCCGCGCTTGGCTCGCCAAACCACGACGCCACCGCGGGAACCGATGCGGTCTGCGTTTGCGGCAGCATCGCGGTGGCAGGCGAAGCGCGTGTGCGATGGGCGTTGCGGCAGGGCGAAGCGCTGCCGCCAGTCGATTGAAAACTATGAACTCGCCAAACGATTCGACGATGCGCGACTGGCTGATGGCGGCCAGCTTCGGCAATGGATTGCAGCCTGACGCCAGCGGCGCGTTTGATCTGCCGGATGTGATTGAGGCGCCTGTGCTGCCGTTGCGCGATGTGGTGGTCTTCCCGCGCGCGGTGACGCCCATGTCGGTTGGTCGCGACCGCTCATTGCGCGCGTTGGATGTCGCGCGCTCCGCGGGCGTGGTGCTGGCGATTGCCCAGCGCACGCCGGAGCCGACCGACCCGCGACCGAGCGACCTGTACGAAGTGGGCACGTTGCTTACGATCGGCCGCACGCTGGCGATGCCGGATGGCTCGATCAGCTTGCTGGTGCAGGGCCGCGCCCGCATCAAAGTGCTGGAATGGGTGCAGGCCACGCCGTATTTGATCGCGCGCGCGCAGGTGCTGCCGGAGGTGGCGCCGCAATCAAATGTGGCCGAAGCGCTGATGCGCGTGGCACTGGCGCAATTCACGCGCGTGGTCGGCATGAACACCAGCCTGCCCGAAGACGCCGCCGTCTACGCCATGAATATCCAGGAGCCTGGCTGGCTTTGCGATTTCATCGCCGGCATGCTTCCGCTTGGTGTGCCCGCGCGCCAGCAGCTTCTTGAGGCGCTTGATCCGGTTGACCGCCTGCAGCGCCTGAGCGCGATGCTGGCCAAAGAGCTGGATGTGCTTGAGCTCGAGGACCGCATTCACGAGCGCGCCCAGAACGAAGTCGACAAGAGCCAGCGCGAGTATTACCTGCGCGAACAACTGCGCTCGATTCAGGCCGAGCTGGGCGAGATCGATGCCAACGCCAGCGAGTTTGCCGCGCTGCGCGGCCGCTTGAAGGAGAAGGACCTGCCCGATCTGGTGCGCGCCAAAGCCGAACGCGAAGTAGCCAAGCTGGAGCACCTGCCCGGCATGTCGCCCGAAGTGGGAATGATCCGCGATTACGTCGAATGGCTGCTCGATCTGCCCTGGACCGAGACCACCGAAGACCGCCTCGATGTCAAACACGCAGCTTCGGTTTTGGACGAGCGGCACTTCGGCCTGAACAAGGTCAAAGAGCGCATTCTGGAGCACATCGCCGTGCGCGTGCTGACCGGCGGCGAGCGCTCGCCGATTCTGTGCTTTGTCGGCCCGCCCGGCACCGGCAAAACCTCGCTGGCGCGCAGCATTGCCGATTCGCTTGGGCGCAAGTTTGTGCGCGTGAGCGTCGGCGGCGTGCATGATGAAGCCGAGATTCGCGGCCATCGCCGCACGTATATCGGCGCGCTGCCGGGCCGCATTTTGCAGACCATGCGCCGCGCCGGCTCGGTCAACCCATTGTTTGTGCTGGACGAGATCGACAAGCTGGGCGACGATTTCCGCGGCGATCCAAGCGCGGCGCTGCTCGAGGTGCTCGACCCCGAGCAGAACACAGAGTTCGAAGACCACTACCTCGATCTGCCCTATGATCTTTCGCGCGTCATGTGGATCACGACCGCCAACTCGTTATACGATTTGCCGCCGCCCTTGCGCGACCGGCTTGAAGTGATCGAGTTCAGCGGATATGTCGAGGAAGAAAAGCTGGAGATCGCCAAGCGTTTTCTGGTGCCAAAACAGATCAAGGAAAACGGCCTGGGCGAGCATCCGATTGTGTTTAGCGACGACGTGCTGCGCGCGATCGTGCGCGAATACACCTATGAAGCCGGCGTGCGCAATCTGGACCGCGAGATCGCCAACATCTGCCGCAAGACGGCGCGCAAGGTGGCCGAGGGCCAGACGTATACAAAAAAGCTGACCCCGGAGATCTTGCACAAGTATCTTGGCCCGCCGCAGTTTGACCCGGCGCGCATGGAAGAGAGCGACCAGGTGGGCGTGGCCAACGGCGTCAGCTGGAGCGAAGCCGGCGGCGATTTGCTTCCGATCGAAGTGACGCTGATGGAAGGCGAGGGCGCGCTGACGCTGACCGGATCGCTGGGCGAAGTGATGCAGGAAAGCGCCAAAGCCGCGCTGAGCTATGCGCGTTCGCGCGCGACGACCTTTGGCATCGCCAAGCACACGTTTGAAAAGAACGACATCCACATTCACATTGCCGAAGGGGCGATTCCGAAAGATGGTCCGTCGGCCGGCATCACGATGGCGACGGCGCTGATCTCGGCGTTGACGCGCATTCCGATTCACCGCGAAGTGGCGATGACCGGCGAGATCACACTGCGCGGGCGCGTGCTGCCGATCGGCGGGCTCAAGGAAAAGCTGCTGGCGGCCCATCGCGCGGGCATTCGCACGATGATCATGCCGAAGAAGAACGCCAAAGACCTGGAGGAAGTGCCCAAGAAAGTCATCAACGACATGCGCATCACGCAGGTGGAGAGCATGGACGACGTTTTGTCCGCTGCGCTGACGCGCAAGCCCACGCCTGCCTCGCCGCGCAAGCCGGCCCGGCGCGCGGCGAAGGCCAGGGCAAAACCGCGCAGCGCTAAGCGCGCGGCTGCGCGTCGAGCGCGTAGCGCTTGAGCACGTCCAGTTCGACAAATTCGAGCACCGAAATGTGGCAAGCGTCCAGGTCGACCTGCGGGGCCAGGCCTGCGTCGTAGGCTTCAACCCAGCGCTCCACGCACAGGCACCAGTGATCGCCCGGTTTTAGC
>JANMNW010000126.1:0-14708 GCA_031368515.1 Chloroflexota bacterium | reverse complement strand
CCAGTCGCGGCGGCCACGGCAAATCCGGTGCTGAAAAGGGTGCCTCGGTCATAGCGTCCCCTGTGCATTTCGCTGACGAGATAGGTGCCGATGCCCAGCATGCCAAAATTTCCCACCGTCAGCATCGATGTGATGGCGGCGCCGGCAAAGCCGATGGCTTCAGTGGGGAAGCGATTTGCGGCGATGGCCCAAAAGGCAAATCCAGACACTGCCGCGATCAGCCGCGTGGCGACCAGCGAGCCGGAGTTGAAGATCATGGACCAGTTGGCCCGAATCCAGTTGACTATCAAGGTGATGTGAAGACCGTTGACTGAGCAGGCGCGCAAGTGCGGCGCGATACGCGGTTTGGACGCGCCGTTGAACGCGTTGACCGGCGCGCCGCGCGCCGGCGTCTCGCCATGAGCCTCCACCGCGCGGGTTGCATGGCGCGCATCGCAAATGAGCGGCGCACCTATTTTGCGCTTTACGCCTGCTTGTTCTTGTGCGCCATGAATCGCTTGGCGATATCTACCGCCACAGCAGCGTCGCGGCCATAGGCATCAGACTCGATTTCTTCGGCAAAAGCCTCGCTCACCGGCGCGCCGCCGACCATCACGAACAGCTTGTCGCGCAAGCCTTCGTCCTTGAGCGCCTGGATGACCACTTTCATGTAGGGCATGGTTGTCGTGAGCAGCGCGCTCATGCCGATGATGTCGGCGTTGTGCTCTTTGACTGCGGCGATGAACTTGTCCGCGTCGTTGTTGACGCCCAGGTTGATCACTTCAAACCCCGCGCCTTCCATCATCATGGAGACCAGGTTTTTGCCAATGTCGTGGATGTCGCCCTTGACGGTGCCGATCACCATGGTGCCCATGCGCGGCGCGCCCGTTTGAGTGAGCAACGGGCGCAGAATCTCCATGCCCGATTTCATGGCGTTGGCGGCCATCAGAACTTCCGGCACAAAGAGCACGCCATCGCGAAAGTCCACGCCGACGATGTCCATGCCCGCGACCAGCCCTTTGCCGAGCACTTCCGTGGGCGTGTATCCACGCGCAAGCGCCTCGTTTGTTTCCGCCGCCACATCTTCTTTCATGCCGTCATAGAGGTCGTCCTGCATCTGCAGCCAAAGCTCGTCGTCGGGTAGATTTTTTAAGTCGTCCATGCGTGGGGGTCCTTTGGATTAAGTGATGGTGTGTTTCGCGCGAGCCGATGTGTGATTCAGCTCTGCGCGCTGCGCCGGGCCGCCCGGCGCGCTTCGCGTTCGGCGCGCGCGGCGTCCGCGGCGCTGGCATTGGCGCCCGCCAGCTGCGCTGCGGCGCTTGCGCCTGAAGAAGCGTTTGCGGCAACCGACGCTTCGGCCCTGCTGGCTGCGATCCAGGCGGTGCAGTTTTCGTCGTGGCCCATCATGAGGTCGGCGGCCAAAATGCCCCGCTTGATCTCATGTTCGATGGGGTTGGTGATCGCGCAGGTCATGCCGGCGCCGATGGCCATGCTGAGAAAGGCGGCGTTGAGCGCCGGCCGCCCGGGCAAGCCGAACGAGATGTTGCTGGCGCCGCAGCAGGTGTTGCAGCCCAATTCCTCGCGGATCATGCGAACCAATTCGAACAGCGTGGCCGCTGCGCCGTTGACCGCGCCCGCGGGCATGGCCAGCGGATCGATGATCACATCCTCGCGGGCGATGCCGTAGCGCTCGGCGCGTTCAACAATGCGCCGGGCGACTTTCAAGCGTTCGCGCGGGTCAAACGAGATGCCCGTCTCATCGTTGGAGATGCCGATGACGGCGGCTTTGTACTGCGCCACCATGGGCAGCACGCTTTCGAGCCGCTCCTCTTCCCCGGTCACGGAGTTCAGCAACGCCTTGCCTTTGACCGCTTTCAAGCCCTCTTCCAAAGCCTTGACGATGGACGAGTCGATGCAGATCGGCACATCGGTCACAGACTGCACAACGCGGATGGCTTCGGCCAGCAAACCCGGCTCGTCGGCCAGCGGGATGCCCGCGTTGACGTCGATGACATGCGCGCCGGCAGCCACCTGCGCGATCGCGTCCGCGCGCACGCGCGAGAAGTCGCCGGCGGTCATTTCTGCGGCCAGCTTCTTGCGGCCGGTCGGATTGATGCGTTCACCAATGATGACAAACGGCCGGCCCGGGCCGATGTAGACCGTCTTGGTGGGTGAAGTCAGAATCGTGTCGCTCATAGAACTAGTGTGAGTACGTGTGCCGGGCATGCGCCGCGGCCCCTTTGGGAACGCGCGGCATGAGCCCGGACCGGCCTATTATCTCAGCCACTGCCTCTTCCTGTCTATAGGCCATGACGTGGACGCCGGCTACGCCTTCGATTTCGCGCACCTGCTGAATGATTTCGACGCAAATACGCTTGCCTTCTTCGGCTTGTTGCTTGGCGGGCGTCTTTGCCAGCCTGTCCATCACGGCGTCGGGAATCCACACGCCAGGCACCTTGCTGCGCATAAATTCGCCGGCCTTGTGCGAGCGGATGGGCCCGACCCCGGCAAGGATAAACACGTTTTGGTGGGCGCCCAGATCGACCACGCGCTTCATGAATTCGCGCATGCGCTGGACGTCGAAGCAATACTGGGTCTGGATAAACTGCGCGCCGGCCTCGGCTTTTTTCGCCAGGCGTATGGGTCTGAAGTCGAAGGGTGGGGCGAATGGATTTTCGACCGCGCCCACAAAGAAGCGCGGCGGCGTGCTGAGCTTGCGCCCGCTGAGAAAAACGCCGTGTTTGCACATGTTGCGCACCGTTCGCAGCAGCTGGATCGAATCCAGATCGAACACGCGCTTGGCTTCGGGTTGATCGCCATTCGACACGTCGTCGCCGGTAATGCACAGCACGTTTTTGACGCCCATGGCGGCGGCGCCGAGCAGATCGCCTTGAATGGCGATGCGATTGCGATCACGACAACCCACTTGCAGCACCGGCTCGTATCCGGCGCGCGTGAGCAGCGCGCAGCAGCCGATGCTGCTCATGTGGCAATTGGCGCCGGACGCGTCAGTGGCGTTGATGGCGTCGCACACCTCGGCCAGCACCAGCGCGTTTTTGTAAACATCGGCGGGGTCGGCACTGTCCGGCGCGTTGAGCTCGGCCGTCACGGCAAAGCGGCCCGAGCGCAGCACTCGCTCAAGGCGGCTAAAGTCGTGTTCGCTGCTTGTGACGGTGGTCATGTGTGTGGCAGCGGCACGCCAAGGCGCGTCCCACTGTATGCTCCTTGTCAGCCTATGCCTTTTGTTCCCCGCCCTCCGGGTTCCAGCCCTTGGGCGTCGCCCGATCGACGCCTTCAAGCATGTTGACCCACGACGCGGTGTTGTGTAGCGCCCGGTTGACGGGCGGTTGAATGATCGGCATCTCGTTCACATAGAGCGTCATGCGCTTGCTGCGCTCCCAGGCCTGCGCCCATACGCACGGCAGCTCGGGTATGACTTCGCAGTGGCCATCCGGGCGCACGCCGCCACAAGGACCGTTGCGCAAGTTCTTGGGGCAGGTCATCGGGCAGGTCATGCCAGTGCTGTGCAGCACGCATTGGCCGCACATC
Organism: Chloroflexota bacterium; assembly: GCA_031368515.1. Classification (GTDB taxonomy): domain Bacteria; phylum Chloroflexota; class Anaerolineae; order J036; family Brachytrichaceae; genus CANJQH01. Next base: position 11,180 of record JANMNW010000126.1, on the reverse strand, counting down.
TGGCAGTTGAACAGATAACCCTTGGCGATCTCCTCTCCGCGACGAACCGCGCGTTCGGCAAGACTCGGGCTGACACGCTTCAGCAGCGGGTAGGTCTTCTGAAAAACGGTTTGCGTAACACGGTATGCGCGCTCCAGCATACGGGGGCGATTCTTGAACCATTCCGAGCCCGGCGCGCGGCGGCCTTCTTTAAGCATGTCTATGGCTCCCGCACCAAACGCCCGCCGCGAATATCTTCGCGACGGCGCGCGGCATAGTCCAGCAGTTCATCGCGCTTGCCCGCGTCCAGCGCCGGCTGTTGGTATTCGGCCAGCATCTGTTTCCACACTTTGTTGGCGCGCCGGATGAGATCCTCGCTGCCCTCGGCCTGCCACTTTTCGTAGTTGTCCATGTTGAAGACGCTGTGCTGGTAAAACGCGCTGTCGTAATGCCGCATGGTGTGTTGCGCGCCGAGGAAGTGGCCTCCCGGACCGACTTCGGCGTAGGCGTCCCAGGCAAAATCTTCATCGGTCAATGAAATGCCGTTGGCCAGGCGCGCCATCATGCCGCACGACTCCAGATCAAGCACTAATTTTTCGAAGCCGCTGATGAGCCCGCCTTCAAGCCAGCCAGCGGCGTGCAGGACGAAATTAACGCCGCCGTGCAGGGTGGCCATAAACGTGTTTGCGCTTTCGTAGCCCGCTTGGGCATCGGCCGTGCGGCTGGCGGTGAAGTTGCCGCCCGAGCGGTAGGGCAGGCCATAGCGCCGCGCGATTTGGGCGCCTGCATACAGCGCCAGCGTATTTTCTGGCGTTCCGAAGCAGGGGGCGCCGCTCTTCATGTCGATGTTGGCCAGAAACGAGCCATAGATGCAGGGCGAGCCTGGGTTGAGCATTTGCGCATAAGCAATGCCGAACAACGCCTCGGCGTTTTGCTGCGCAAGCGTCGCCGCCAGCGTGCTGGGCGACATTGCGCCGGCAATCAGGAATGGCGTCACCAGCACGGCCTGCTTGGCCTGCGCATACACTTCGAGCGCGCCAAGCATGCGGTCGTCAAAGCGCAGCGGCGATGACGCGTTGATCAGCGAAATCGTGGCTGGATTCTGCCGGATCGCCTCCGCGCCGAACAGAATCTCGCACATGCGCACGGTGTCGCGCGCGTTTTCTTTGTGCGTGACGCTGCCCATAAAGGCTTTGTCCGAATACAGAATGTGCGCGAGCAGCATGTCCAAATGCCGCTCTTTGACGTCGATGTCGTTGGGCTCGCACAGGGTGCCGCCGTTGTGGTGCAAATGCTCGGCCATATAGGTCAAGCGCGCCAGATTGTTGAAATCTTCAATGGTGGCAAGCCGCCGGCCGCGATCGAGATCGGATACGAAGGGCGGGCCATAGACCGGCGCAAAGACGGTGTGGCGGCCGCCGATCGGCAGGCTTTTGGACGGGTTGCGCGCCAGCTGGGTGAAGGTGTGCGGCGCCATGCGCACAAAATGCATCAGCGTGTCTTCGTCCAGCTTGACCAAATTGCCATGTTCAATCGTTGCGCCATTCCGGCGAAACGTCTCAACGGCGGCCGGATAGTCGACGATCAGAATGCCGATGTCTTTCAGCAGGCGCATCGAAGCGTCATGGATCTTTTGCACGCCCTCGGCCGTCAGGATTTCGTACGGCGCAAGCCGCTGCTCGATCGGCTTGATGGTTTCGACAAAACTGAAGCCCGAGCCGCGGCGGCGGCCATCGCTCACGCGCGGGCGCTCGCTGCGGCCGCGCTCAGTGCGCCGTTCACGTCGGGATTGCGGTTGGGTTTCGGTGCTCATGGTTTTTGGATTGGTGAGTGCTTGAGTCGTGCGCTGATGGCCGCAGCGGTTTTGACCGTCTGTGTGATGAGGGCGCCGGCCAGATTTTCCGGCGGAAAGCGAAAGCGCGGCCCAAAGACGCAGATCGATGCGATGATCGTGTCCTCAATGTCTCGGATGGGCGCGGCCACGCCGACGATATCGGCATCGTATTCGCCATTTGTCCAGGAGTGGCCCTTCTTTTGGATAGACTTAAGCTCCTTTTTGAGGGCCGATGCGGTGGTCAGTGTGGCGGAGGTGTAGCGCTGCAGCGCGCTTCCCATGTAGCGGCGCAGGCCTTCGTCACTCCACTGCGTCAGGAAAAGCTTGCCGTCGCTGGCTGCGTGCAAAGGCAACTTTTGGCGGCGCCAGTCGGTGATCAGGATGCTGCGCGAACTGTTGATTTGGTCAATGTAGTGGGCGTGGTCGCCGTCTGGCACGCACAGCGTTACGGTTTCACCCGTGCTTTGCGCAAGGTGCTGCAAATAGGGGCGGGCGATGGCGGCAAGGTTGCGCGGGTAAGGCGCGTTGGACGCCAGCGCAAGCAGGTCGGCGCCAAGTCTGAACCCTTCGCGCCCGCCGAGTTTTTCGATTGCCCCAAGGCCGGCCAGGGTGGATAGCATGCGCGAAACGGTGCTCTTGGGCAGGCGCAGGCGTGTGGCGATCTCGGTCAGGCTGACGCTGTCCGGCTGGTCGCCGACGACCTTGAGGATTTCAAACGCGCGTTTGATGCTCTGGATATCCGACATGCCGCCGCCGCTCCTGATGCCTCGATTCAAGCACGGAATTCCGTCATGCGCAACTGTTCCGCAACACGGTACCTTTATACCAACCGATGCTCCATGGCAAACATCGTGGCCGCTATGCGCGATGAGCAGCCGATCTTGTTGTAGATGTGCCGGATGTGATGATCGACAGTGGCTGGCGCCAGCGTCAGCACCGTGGCGATGTTTTTGTTGGTTGTGCCCTTGGCCAGCAGGCGCAGAACTTCGACCTCGCGACTCGTCAGGCCGGCTGGCAGCGCGCCGACGCGATCGTCAGTCCGAACATTGCCAGAGTGGCCCGCTGCGTGCAACACCGCGCGCACAGCCGAGGTCTCAAGCGCGCCCTGGTGGCTTAGCGCCGCAAGCATGTCCTCTGCCTGTGACGGCTCAAATGCAGCGCGATGCGGTCGCGCCTCGATCATGCCTTGATAACACTCGGCGGCTGCAAGGATTTGGGCGGATTGTGACAACATCGCGGCTGTTAGACCGCGGTGGTAGCCGGAGCCATCCAGCCGCTCGTGATGCAGTGAGGCCAGCGCGCCAATTGGCGCCAAAGCGGCCGAGCGCGCCAGAATACGCTCGGTGTAGTACGGGTGCAGCCGCGCCCGCTCCCATTCCCCGACACTCAGCGGGCCAGGCTTGCCCCAAACTGACACGGATGTCGCGGACGCGCCTACATCATGCGCATAGCCGGCATGTCGCAGACGGGTTACGTCCGCGGCAGGCATATGCAAGTTGCGCGCCGCCCGGTCGCACAGGTCGGCCACGGCGGTCGAGTGGCCGGTGAACCAAGGCAGACGCAGGTCGCTGAAGTCGGCGATCGTGCGCATGGCGGCTTCGCGCTGGTCGGCGGAAAGGGTGAGTTGTGGACCAGGCTCTTCGCTCAGCGCCTGGGTCCAGGGATCGGCCTCGTCGAACGCCGCAAACAACCCGGGCGTTTTGAGCGCGACGTCGACCAGTCTCGGGTCATATTGCCCGGCGGCGCGCTCGCGCGCCACCGCGAACGCAGCGGGCAGCCCGCCGCGACGGTGAAAGAGCTCAAGGTCCAGCGCCAGAGTTGCTGCCCGGGCCGGCAATGACAGCGCCTCTCCTTTGGCTTTGCCAGGCACACCGCCGCCGTCCCATCGCTCGAAAATGTCGCCCAGCCCGCGCCGCACGCCGAAGCTTAGGCCGAGTCTGAGCGACATGGACTGCGCAATGTCACAGTTGGCCTGCGCCGCCTCGACCGATCGTTGCACACCTTCGCGCAATGCCCATTGCAGCTTGGCATCGCGCTCCGGTTGCGGCAGGGAGTTGCCGGCGGTCTTCCGCAGAAACGCGATCATCGGCTCGACTTTCCAGAGCTCCACGGCATCGATGTCCGGTCCTAGCGCAATTTCATCGTCAAACAGGCTGGCCCGGTGTTGCGCGTCGGCTGCGCAGCCGGCAAAGCGCAACAGCGTGACGTAGTAGATGTCCGCAAGTGTGGCGTCGTCACAACCGGAGGCATCTCCCAGGCGCACGCCGAACAGGCACGCCCGCAGCGCGCGCTCCAAGGGATGGCCCGTCCCCAGGTCAGATGCGATTGATAGTGCCGCCACCAGTTCAGCCAGGCGCAATGGCGCTTCGCTATTGCCCATGGCGCCAGTTTAGGACAGATGCCGAATAGCGTGAATACGCGATGCCGCCTCGGCGGCCGCTGAGTAAGCTGTGCCCAACGTTCGCAGTGCACATCCGCAAGTTAACGCGGTTGTCGCGATGGAGTTACCATGAATCAAAAAATCGACACCCACAAGACTATGGCCGCCCGCTTCTTCACCGAGGCCAATGACGGCCAGCGCTACGACGTGCTGGCCGAACTCTGCCATCCGGACGTGTTAATCCACGACCCCATTTCAGGCGACTCGCGCGGCATCGAAGCCTTTCGGGGCTTGCTTGCCTTCTTCCGGGAGGCGTTTGGCGAGCAGCGAACGGATCTGCATTTGACGCTGGCCGATGGCGACCACGTGGCCATCTTGCACACCCACAATGCGCGCAACACTGGTTCTTTTATGGGCGCGCCGGCCACGGGGAAGCAGGTGGTTGTGCCCGGCATCGAGTTGTTCAGATTCGCCGACGGCCGCATCGCCGAATTCTGGCGTTTCGACGCCGATATCGCCCTGGTTGCACAGCTTGGGCTGCTGCCAGTTCCGCGCGGCGGCTAACTCCGGGACGGCCAAGCTGGCGGCACGCTCCCGCTCGCGCCGCGCGATCGGCGATGCCCTACGCCGCGTCAAGCACTACGGAGTCGCCCGGCCGGTAATGCCGGGCCGCGGAGCCGGCTGCAAATACCGTCACACTTTGCCGGCCGCTGACTTGCCAGCGGCCGGCGATGTTCAGCAACGCGGTGTCTTCATCGATGCCGACCACGGTCACACCTGCCGGAACTGTCGACAACACGCGCGCGAAGCGGTCGTCGGTGACGAAGTGGCGCATCCGGTCGAAATGCGGAAGCACTGCGAGGCCGGGCACTATGTCCAAAGCTGGCGCCCAGTTGGGCGTGTTGCCGGACATAGCGTCTCGCACGCGAATGGTGCGCGCACCCATCATCATGGCGCCGGCGCTGCAGCCGGCCAGGGCTGCGCCGGCATGCCACCGTTCGAGCAGCACGTCCAGCGCAGCGGTGCCGCGCCATGTTTCCACCACATGGTTTGGGTTGCCGCCGGAAAAGTAGAAGAAGTCGGTGTCCGCCAGGGTCCGCACGATCGCGGCATCGTCACAGTGCGCGCGCTCGGTGATCATCAGAGGCGTCACTCGCGCGCCCAGCCGTGTGAAGTGATTGACGCCGCGCGCGTTCCATGCTTCCGGCATACCCGGTTCGAGCCCGCTGGCTGTGGGGATGACCGCCACTCGCGGCTGCGCCACGCCGCTGGCGCGCAAAAGCGCCACATCGGTTGCGTCCATTGCGCGGGTGTATTCGCCAGAGCCAACCAGCGCGAGCGGGCCGATGGCGTGGCTGAGCGAAGGACTGGTCATGGGCGCTATGATACGGCTGCGGTGTTGCACACTCACTGGGCGGATGGAGAGCGATCGGTCAATTTGGCGGGACAGCCGCTTGATCGAATGCCGGATTGGCTGCAATCCCGTACTGATCTGGCGCACCTCAACGCCGACAAATGCCGCTTGACCTATTTGCCCGGCTGGCTCGGCGGATTTGCGCGTCTGCAGGGGCTCAGCGTGTATGGCAATCAGATTGGCGCGCTGCCGGAATCTCTGTTTGCTTTGAGCGCGCTGCAAGTGCTGAATGTCGCGGATAACCGGCTGACACGGCTCTCGCAGATGATCGGCAAGCTGGGTGCGCTGCGCATGCTCGATATTGGGCACAACCGGCTGGGCGCTTTGCCTGACCAGATTGGCCAGCTGGACCAGCTTGAGTATCTCTATGCCAGCGACAACACGCTGCAGGTGGCGCCTGAGTCCATTACGACATTGAGCGCGCTGAAGTATCTGAACCTGACCGACAATGAGCTGGTGGCCCTTCCCGATGGGCTGGGTGCGCTGACAGGGCTGCTTGAACTTCGTCTATACAACAATCGGCTCACGGGGCTGCCTGCATCGCTTGGCGCTCTTGCGCAACTGCGCGAGCTGCACGCGATGAACAACCGGCTTTCCATGCTGCCCGATACGCTGGCCGGAATGCGCGAGCTGCGCAAGCTTGATCTGCAAAACAATCTGCTTACGGCGTTGCCGGAATCGATCGGCGGCGCCGCGCGCCTGGCCGAGGTCAATGTGCGCTTCAACCACCTGTCTGTAGTGCCCGCAAGCTTTGCCGGGCTTACCGGGCTGCGATCGCTTGATCTTCGCGCCAACCGGTTTCAACGCGTGCCCGAGGCGCTGCGCATCCTTCCGGCTTTGGAGAAACTTGATTTGCGCTGGAATCCGCTGGCCGAGCTGCCGGACTGGATTGCTGGACTTCAGGCGCGCGGCTGTGTTGTTTTGGCCTGAGCTCTGTCACGGCTGGCGCAGCACTGGCAGGCAAATGTCTGTGTGACACAGCGCGTGGAGCGTCCCCACGATCGATTCGTGATAGATCTCGACAGCCGGCAGCCCGATCAGCTGATACCCCGCCAGTTTTGTCACGCGCGGGAAGATCTCGGCGTACGCCAACGGAAGGGTGTCAAGTGCGCCGGCGTGTGTGGTCACGGCGAAATCGCCGCCATCGAGCACCTGATGACCGATACGCCCTTCGGGCGCGATTTTCTCCGGTATGACCAGCGCGGCGTCAAAGCGCAGCTGATGCGGCGGTGTCGTTCCCGGAGCATCATGGCCGATGCCCAGCCAAACGCGTGGGCCCGGAAGATGCCGCCTGCTGGCCCATTTGTCCAGGTGCTCGAACAATTCGCCTGACACCGACTCGTAAGGCCCGACATGACGGATGAAAGCCAGATGCAACGGCTTGATTCGGGCGATATTTGTGCGAGACAGCTCGAACGAGCGTTGCCCCCTGGCCGAAAAGTCGATGTCCTGCGTCTCGGTGCGCGACTGCTGGCGACGGCTCCAAGCGCGATATTCACTGGGCGACACGCCATAGCGGCGGCGAAAGGCGCGCGTATACGTCTCGTGGTTGCGGAAGCCGCAGTCGAGCGCAATTTCGAGCAGGCTCGACTCCTGAATCGTCATTCGAAACGCGCTGCGCTCGATGCGAATGCGCGCGACGTATTCCTTGGGCGTTTCTCCCACGACTATTTTGAACAAGCGGTGCAAATGGGCTGGCGAGAGTCCGGCGTGGGTGCTCAGATTTTCCAGGCTGAGGTCGCTATCCAGATTGGCCTGAATGTGGACGAGCAAGGGCGCGAGGGTTTCCCAGGCATTGCTCATGGCTTGGGCAGCGCCCGTGTCATGTCGCTCTCGCCATGCCCGCCGCCAAGCCGGCTGGCAATCAGTTTGGTGGCGTAGCTGACTGCAACCAGCGCAATTGGCAGGCCGGCCAAGCCGTTGAGGGCAAGCACGGACGCGTCAAACACAAGCACGATGCCGCACAACGCCAGAGCGGTGGGCACGGTTTTGGCAATCCAACGCCCGGCGGCATAGAAAATTGGCACACCCATGGTGATTGACACCCACGGCCCGGATGCGAGCGCATGTTGCTCGTAAACGGCCAGCGGTTGGCCCGGATTGATCGCGTAGCTGTAAATCGCCACCCAGCCAAACGCCGAACCGATCAGCACCGCCTCGGCAATGATGGCGCCAATGACCGCCGCGCGCCAGCGAACCAAGTTGAGTTTCATGTGGCTAGCCTAAGCGAGTCGCGACGGATCCGTCTTGACGTTTCTTATCCTTTGCTCGCGATAGGCAGTTATATCGCTAAAATTCCGCCTATGGCCGAAAACAAAACCCAAGCGACTGGAAAGAGCGTCGCGCAATTCATGAAGAAGGTCGAAAACGATCAGATACGGGCTGATAGCCAGATTGTCCTTAAAATGCTGCAAGAGGCAACGGGTGCCAAACCATTTATGTTGGGGGACACCATGGTGGGGTTTGAGTACTACCGCTATCGCTATGCAAGCGGCAGGGAGGGAGACAGTGCCGTCATCGCGCTGGCGCCGCGCCGCGACCGGATCACGATCTATGGGCATTGGTCGCCGGTGTTGCTCAAGGCATTGGGAAAGCACAGCCGGGGCAAGGTGTGTTTGCACATTCGCAAGCTGGCCGATGTGAACTTGGATGTGCTGCGAGAGGCGCTGGCAGACTCAGTCGCCACATCGCGCGTGCTTGCGGCCGAGGTTAGGGTGGAACCGGCCGCGGCGCCACCTGCGCCCGCTCGCCAGCGTGCGAACGCCTCCAAGAAACCGAAAAAGTTGCGCGCGCTTACTTGATATTGACTGCACCGCTTAGCATATTCACATTGAGCTCCAGATACGCGCCAGTGCGGTTGAAGCCCGGTGTCTCATACACGCCATTCATGCCGGTGCCGCTCACCCGGTGCAGCGATTCGCCGCGGATCGCGCCTGTCAGCCCGCTGGCGTTGACGCGAACCGGTATGCCTCGCGGGATCGTGATGTTCACCGTGCCGGAGGCCATGCTGATGTCCACCGGGTAAGGCGCCGATTCCGGCACACGCAGATCAACCGTGCCCGACGCCATGTTTACGGCCACACCGCTCAGTGCCAGATCGGACAAGTTAACGACATGCTGGCCCGATGCGATGGAGAGCTGCAGATCGTAGCGAACAGCAGTGTTCAGGCTGAGGTCCATGCGCTCGCGCCCGGCATTAAGTAGCACGATAACGGGTCCACTGGGCCGCCCGAGTTGTATCGTGACATCGCTGCCGCTTCCTCGCACGTTCTGATTGAACCCTCCGCGATGGGCGTAACTTCCTTCAAACAGCCTGACGGAGTCGGCCATCGCTCCAATGTCGCTGGTGCCGCCTGGCAACGACAGCTCCAGCCGCGCATTGCGCACTTTGTCCAGGGGGTGGGTCAGTGGATCCACACGCAGTTCGGTGCTGCCCGGGAACGCCAGTCGTTCGCTGATCGGCAAGCCTGACCCTGGCGTCATCAGAAGGTACGTCAGTCCAACAACGACAGCCGTGGCTGTGAGGCCGCTCACGAGCGTGCCCAGCCAGCCCGTGCGCGAGAACAGGATATCGATGCCAACAACGATGAAAATCACCGGCCAGTAGTTGATCAGAACGCTCAACAGGTCTCCGCTTATGCGGCCCTGTCTTTCCAGGATCAACAGCACGCCGGCGCCAATGAGCATGATCGGCCAGAACAAGCTGGTTGATTCTCTGGGGGCCTGCCGCCGATGGGTATGTAAGGACTGAGTGACCATAGTTGTCTCCGTAAATCCTGTGGAAGCGCGGCGCGCGCCGCCTGTTCCAGCAGGCTTGCGCCGACTTAGCTGTGCGAAGCTGGTTGAATGGGCAGGCCGCCATGTGTCTTGTGCGGCGGAAGCAGATCGACCAGATGGCTCAAATTCACCAACCGACCAAACAGCAGCACGAGGCCAAGAACGATCAGCACCAGTGGCCAGGCCAGATTTCCGAATCCGCTCAGCCCTGTGATGTTGAGCAACATCTCAAAAACAGAACCGAAGATCAGAAACAGTAGCAATCCGATTCCCACCACCTTGTATCCTTCGCGTTTCAGCTCCGGCTTGTCGCTCCACCAGCTCTGAATCACGATGCCCACGCCTACCCCAGTCGGTGCGAACAACGCCCACGCATAGCTCCAACTGGCCCAGGCGCCGAACGAGTTTTGCGCAAGCAGGATCAAGCCAAGAATGACGAACATGCTGCCCGGGATTGCCATTCCGCCCGCCTGCCTGCCGCCCAGCACCATGCCCACAAAAAACGCAACGCCAAACAGAATCACAAACAGCGGCCACAACGAGCTGAAGATGTCAATGCGCAGAAACTCGTTTAGCAAAAATAGCACGCCGAGAACGATCAAGGCAATTCCGCCAATGACCCCGGCCGCACTCTGGCTGTGTTGTCTATCGGATGTCATGTCAATACTCCTACCATCCGCACATGACAGTGCGAATGGACTCGATCGGGTGACCCGTTTCGCGGGCATCGGCCTCTATCGCACTGTCACTGCGCCAATGGCGCTTTGAATGCTGATATCCACCTGGTTCTGGGCTGTCTGATAGTCTGACGATGCAAATCCGTCCTCTTGCTTAGGGAAACGCGTCTCGTTGACACTCAGGGATCCCAGGCGAACCCCGCCATGGATGCGAGCGGCGACGCCAGCGGGGACATTGACGTTGACTTCCGAAACGCCGCTGTCGATATGCGCTTCGGTTTTGCCGGCGTGTGATGGCAGAGTCACATCCACCGAGCCCGCGCCGGTGCGCAGATCAAGGCTTTCCACCTGCAAATCGGACAGATCAAAATGCGTGCGCGATGCGCCTGTCTCGACCGACAGGGCCAGCGGAACGGTTTGATTCAGGTGCACATCCCATGCCAGTCCTCGATTCGCGCCCAGCCAGTCAAATTGATCGGCAACTGCGTTCGGAAGCTTGAGCGTTACATCCACCTGATCGCCCGTCTTTGTCATGGCGCGATCCACGCCACCTGCAAACTCGCCGTTCACCAGAATTCCGGCCGGTGCGCCGCCAGCCAACTCCAATTCGCCGGCGGCGTGCTTGATAGCGACATGAGCCGACCGCGCGTTGTGGAGCGGAAGCGACTCGTTGGTCACCTGCACAGTCCTTCGATGAAGCGCGTTGTACAGCACGACAACGCCAATACCAATCAAAATCATGGGCCACAGATAGGAATAGGCACTACCTGGCAGAAGCCCGATCTGATCCAGCATCAATAACACACCAAATGCGATAAAAATGGTGCCCCAGAAAATCCGGCTTTTCATAGGTCTCCTTGGCGCAAGTGCGTCATGCGCGCACTGAGCGTACGGCCAAACACGGCTGAGAACACCCATCAATGGTTTAAGGCTTCTGTCCAAATTACAGTTTTTGATGCACGTTGTTTGCCAACCTGGTCACTCGACCAGAGGTATGCACTTCGCCTCTTTCAACAGTAGTGCGATCTATTGCTGCGTACTCAAACGGGTTGCCTTGGAGTCGGTGGCGTTGACGATCACAGGCATCTTTGCCTTCCACTCATCCCACGCCTGAGGATT
>JANMNW010000077.1:0-4713 GCA_031368515.1 Chloroflexota bacterium | reverse complement strand
GTCATTGGTGCAGTCGTCACCTTTATCGTCACCACCGTGCTGTTTGCCATGATCTTCAAGGTCTTGCCCGATGTGCATATCGACTGGCGCGATGTATGGGTCGGCGCGGTCATCACCTCGGTGTTGTTCTCAATCGGCCGCTTGCTGATTGGGTTCTATCTCGGCAATAGCAGCGTGGCCTCCACTTATGGCGCAGCTGGCTCGCTCATCGTCCTGCTGATCTGGGTCTACTACAGTGCTCAAATTTTGTTTTTGGGCGCAGAGTGCACTCAGGCGTATACACGGCTGTATGGCTCTCGACGCGAGGAACGCCTGTTGGTGACATTGCCGACACCGCCGCCCATTCAGATCCCAGCGGAGCTAACTGATGAACCCTCTCAATCACACGAGCGTGCGGGGGTTTTCGCCAAATTGAAACAGCGCCGTAAGCAGCAACGCGCAAATCGGCCCAGTCGGAGCCATGCCGATGTCCTGGGCACGGTATTGGGTTGGGTGATCTTCGCTGGAATTTTGCTGGCCGGCATCCTCAAAGGGCTGCGCCCGGCTGAAAAAACGCATCAGAAATCTTGAATCGCGGCGTCGCTACCTGGCAGGCAGTAGCGGGTGCTGTTATGCGAGAGTATAAACATGCAGCAGATTTGTGCCAGTCAACACGATCATTTGCGCTTAAACACAGTAGCCGTATCATTCGGCCATGGCACTACACCCTCCGTTCACAAGCAAATACGCCCTTGCAGTGACGCACCAGGGTGTGCGCCGACTCTTCGTACTGGACAGCCCTGAGATTCAGATGGGTAGCGCAAGCCACCTCGACATCACTTTCAACGGAGATAAAGCGATAGCCGCATGCCATGCACGGCTGCACTTTGACGAAGGCTCATGGCGGATGTCACGGTTGGCTGACGCTGTTGTCCTTGTTAATGGCCAGGCGGTCGATGACATCGCTCTGACTCACAATGATGTCATTGGCATCGGCGGCGCCCAACTTCGTCTCGTGCCTTCTGCGGCCATTGATGTCGTGGATAGCGACGACAGCGACAGTAGCGATTTGTTCGGGATCGATTATACGGATCGAGATGAGGACACACAGGCAGTTGAAAAGGCACGCCCTCCGCTGAAAGTGATGCTCCCGCATACCGACGTCCCGAGTCTCGCCGTCACGTATCTTGGACATGTTCGGGAAGTGCAGATGGAGCTTGATGGTCTCACCATTGGCAGCGCGGATGACAATGATGTCGTTCTGGAGCATCCACTGATTGCCAGGCACCATGCACGTATTGATCTCACCGCCGACGGAGTCCTTCTCATGGATCTGGGCAGTGCAACAGGAACGTTGGTAAACGACAAGCCGCAGTCCAGCTGGAAGTTGACCGGTGCAGAAACCGTTCGTATTGGCCCAGCCACACTTGTCTTCAAGCCGAAGTTCAAGCCGGAGACACTTGTCGATCGCCAGCCAATCGGGCCACAGCAGGCGACGACAAGCCCTCCTCGCGCATTGCCAAAGCGCAAGCCCATCGTCTTCGTGCCAGGATTCATGGGATCACAGCTCTGGCTGGGCGACAAGGTCGTATGGCCCAACTTGCGCACGCTTGCCACTCAAACAGAGGTGTACAAGCTGCCCGAAACCACACCTCTTCAAGTGAAGGGGCTTGTCGAAGACGTCGTCATCGTGCCAAATCTCTACAAACAAGAGCAGTATTCACAGCTTACCGACTATCTGCGCGACAGTCTCGGCTACAAGGCCGGTCTGGATCTCCTGGAATTTGCATATGACTGGCGCAAGGATTTGCGACTTGCAGCCCGGCATCTTCGAGATCAGATTGATGCATGGCGTGCATCATCTGCCAATCCAAGCGCAAAGATCATCATCATTGCGCATAGCATGGGCTGTCTTGTTACACGCTACTACATCGACGTTCTTGGCGGTGATGCGGCCGTGGAACGAGTGATTCTAATGGGCGGGCCGCATCGTGGCACCCCAAAAATCGTCGAAGCGTTGCTGACAGGCAAGGGGCTGTTGCCATTCAGCGTGCTGGATACCCGTATCCGCGACGTTGTGGCGACATTTCCAAGCGTCTATCAGTTGTTGCCTATCTACCCCGCTGTTTTCAACAGCATTGATGACGCGATAGACATTTTCTCAGATGCAAGATGGACGGCTGAGCTGTATCACACCATGCTGGAGGACGCGCGCAAATTCCGTAGCGAATTGAGCCCAACGGCACGGCTCCCAACCCTATGCATCGTTGGCTATGGCAACAAGACCGTCGCAAAGGCACGAGTGCAAATAGGTTTGAGCGGGCTCTGGGAAGAAGTCAAGTTCATCGAGGATAGTGAAGGTGACAGCACGATCCCGGTGTACAGCGCGATTCTGGAAGGCGCCGACTTTCATCCCGTCAAACAGACACACGGCGCCCTGTTCGTCGACAACGATGTGCGATTCCGGCTCAAACTAGAGCTTTTGAAGTGACTGCGGGTCACGACCCTCAGACAAAATATCAAGCATGCCAGAGCGATGCGCAATACCATCATGTACCACATGTCTTGGCGAACCGCCAAAGCGCTTCTCACTGCTTTCACCGGGTTGGCAATCATTCTGCTCCCCACCCCGCTCGGTCCTGTCGCTAGCCAGACCGATGCACCCGAACTGCTGGTGCTCTCGTCTGGCGGCAAGGCGCTCAGCATAATTGTGGATGGCAACCAGATCGTGCTGCGCGTGACGCTTTCCAACGCAGTGACAGCGCAGACCGATGTGAATTTCACGCTGCGTGACACACAAACGCCTATCGCCGCCTGCAGCATTTTGACTGGCCAACGCATATGCGACACAGCGCCGGTCAGCACACTGGGATGGCGCTGGAACGCCGACAGCAGCGCACAACCGCAACGCCAGATTGAAGCGCGCGCGAGCGATGGCATCTTTCTTGCCAGCGCGCCAATTGCTGTGACTCCGCGGCCGGTGGTGATGGCACATGGCTTCAACTCCAGTTGGGAGACATGGTCGACCTATCTCGGTCCGCAAGGCTTTCTCGCGCCGCTTGGCATTGCCGGTTTTGCAGTCGGCGATGGCCAGATGCCTGGCGTGATGGACACTGGAAACATGACCCAGCCGATGTCGCGCACCAACACCATCGCGCAGAACGCCGCAGAGCTGGGCCGCACCATCGCCGCCGTGCGCCAGGCCACCAGCGCCGAAAAAGTGGATCTGATCGTGCACAGCATGGGCGGCATGATCTCCCGCTACTACATTGACCGCCTCATGCCGGAGAAGGACGTGGCTCAGCTCATCATCCTGGGCACGCCAATGGCGGGCACGGCCTGCGCGGTGCTGCCTGCGTCGCTCGGCATCTTGTTGCCGGCCACACTCGAGATCCAGCCGAGCTACATGACCGGTGTTTTCAACCGGCAAATCACGCACCGCAATGGCGTTGCTTTTCATGCATTGGCTGGCACCCGCATCGTGCAATCGGTGCAATCACCCTGCACCGATGTGCCTTCCGATCTGATCGTCTCAAGCGCGAGCGTGCGGGCACTGGACATGCCAGTGCAGGAGATGGCGCTGTTGCACACCGACCTCACCGCCTCACGTGAGGTGTTCGAGGGCTATGTCGCGCCTTTGCTGCGAACGGCGCCTGGAGGATTTGACATCGCCGTGCCGACAGCAGCCGCGATCGCGCCCGGTGAGCCGCTGCAATACACGCGCGTCTTCACAGGGCATGTCACGCCAGGCCAAATCAACACCGTCACGATCCCGATCGACGCCGGCGTAAGCATGGCCAACTTCGCCATGTATGACACATCACGATCGCTCACCACCACGGTCACCGGCGCCAGCGGCCGCGTTATTGCGCTGGATGCGCGAGTCAACGGCGTCGTTCAGGTGAGCGACCCGCGCTCGCTGCTCTTCCTCGGGTATGGCTTCGCACGGCCAAGAGCCGGTATATGGCGTGTGGCAGTGGCTGCGACAACAGCGACGCCCCTGGAAGGCGCAGACTTCGCCATCAGCGCGCAGTTTCGCGGCGGTGCGGCGCTTGATGCGCAGGTGACGCCGCTGATTCCCGAAATCGGCGACACGGTGCGCGTGACGGCTACGTTAAGCGCCAATGGCGCGTCGTTGGCGCTGACCGAAGCAAGCGCGCTATTGCGAAAGCCCGACGGCTCCAGTGAGCCGATTGTGCTGACAATGCAGGACAACATCGCCAGCGCAACTATTCCCGCGTCAGCATCTGGCGTGCACGGCCTGTCGATCGCAGTGCGCAGCGCGGCGGTCGACGGCATACCGGTTGATCGTGCCGCGTTTCTGGCGTTTGAGGTTCAGCCGGAGACCGAAGCGATCGCGCAGGTCCAGACGTTGTTCACCACAACAATGATCATTGGCGGCGCGCTATTGGCGTTGGCGGGTGGGCTCGGTGTAGCGATTGTGGCGGCGCGCAGACGACGCGCGTCTCAACGAACTGGAGTTTGGCAAGTCAGACAGTCGGCGGCCGACCTGAGCTGACGCTGTATTTGTGAGCAAAAAACATGGTTTGACGTAACCTAGAGTTGTTCAACGACTCGGGAAACACCAAACCATGCTGTCGCCGTCCAGAATATTTGAGTAAGAAAAGGGTCTGTCAGGCCGAAATAAATGGAGAGCCGCCTTCAAAGAGGGCGGCTTTTTTGTTGTGTAGGCTGAGGGCAGACTAGAAGGAGGGAAGCGCAAGTGCCCGGCGT
>JANMNW010000041.1:0-3098 GCA_031368515.1 Chloroflexota bacterium | reverse complement strand
ACCATCGTCCTGCCGCACCTGACCACTGCTTTTTCCATTCGAAGGGCGCTTGAGGGCGCCCTTTGTCCGTCAGTGGAAGCAACAAAGCTGGTGACAATTCTTGGCACAGATGTGCGGGTTTGAAACGTGCTTTTTGTTCTTGGGGCGGTTTCCGCCTACGACTGCAAAGGAAAGGGTTAACCATGACCAAATCACTGCAACGCGGCTTCACCCTCATCGAATTGATGATCGTGGTGGCCATCATCGGGATTCTGGCCGCCATTGCGCTGCCAGCTTACCAAGACTACACCGTGCGGGCCCGAGTCTCCGAGTTGCTGCTGGGCGGCTCGAGTGCACGCACCGCGGTTACCGAAGGCTGCCAGTTGACCAACGCCTGCGCCGGCTTGGCAGGCATTGCCATCATCGCCTCGACCAAGTGGATCGAGCAGGGCTCGGTCTCCGCCAACGGCACAATCGAAATGCAAGCCAAGGCGGGCATCGGCACGACCATACTGTCGGTGACCCTGTCGCCAAGCTGGAACGGCAGCACGGCTGATTGGAGCTGCACGACCCTGCCGTCCAAATACGCACCATCGTCCTGCCGCACCTGACCACTGATTTGTCCATTCGAAGGGCGCCCGAGGGCGCCCTTTTTGTCAGTTGAAGCGCAGAGTAGTTGGCAATTTTTGGTGGAAATACCCTGGCCCACGTATTGCTGGGATATTTACGCGATGTTCGCTTAACCCAGACGAGTGAAAAGGAGAGGATCCGACATGAACAGGTCTCTACAGCGCGGCTTCACGCTTATCGAATTGATGATCGTGGTGGCCATCATTGGGATTCTGGCCGCCATTGCGCTGCCAGCTTACCAAGACTACACCGTGCGGTCTCGAGTCTCCGAGTTGCTGCTGGGCGGTTCCGGTGCGCGCACTGCCGTCACCGAAGGCTGCCAGTTGACCAACGCCTGCGCCGGCTTGGCAGGCATTGCCGTCATCGGCTCGACCAAGTGGATCGAGCACGGCTCGGTCTCTGCTGCCGGCACGATTGAAATGCAGGCCAAGGCCGGCATCGGCACGACCATACTGTCGGTGACCCTGTCACCAAGCTGGAACGGCAGCACGGCTGACTGGAGTTGCACGACCCTGCCGTCCAAATACGCGCCGTCATCCTGCCGCAGCTGACCCAGCGCGTCCACACAAATTCAAAGGGGCGCACCAGCGCCCCTTTGTTCGTTTCGAGGCCAATGGGCCGTCGATAATCGAAACCCGGCCGGACCCGGCGCCAGAACGAACACTATGAATCGCCTGCTTTCCATTTTTGCGCGCACCGATGTCAAGGCGTTTGCCGCCGAGCTTGCTCAGACCGTGGTGAAACGCTACCCGCCGGCCCTCGACAAGGATCCTGCAAAGCGACCGTCGGTCAACCGCCTGACGCGCATCATGGAAGACACTTGTGCAAGAGCGGTCGAGTTCCGACAGACGCACCGCTTGGGCTGGCTCGGCAAAGCTCGCCTTGGAAATGCATTCAGGTGGGAGCTGGCGGAGATGGGCTACCGAAAGGACTTCGTTGACTTCGCAACGGAGGCCGTCATTGTCCACCTCAGCCGAGCGCCAAGCGCCAAGTAGGTTGTGGCCTCCGTATTGATTCCCGAGGCGTACCTTGCAGAGCAAGCCGCCCTTCATACCGCAGGCGATTTCGGCATGACACTACAGCGTAGCTGAATGCAAGGACCTCACGAATGAGTCTGAAGACACTCATTTCCGACGACTACAGAACGCAGCAAGCCGCGCTTCACGACGGCGGGAACTATGGCGTCGCAGCCCAGTTCGTAGGTGAGGCCGTGCTCCGTTTCATGGAGCGCGTTCGCGCGACGTCGTTGCTGGACTATGGCTGTGGCAGCAAGCGCAGCCTGCTGCGCGGGCTCCAGTTGCCGCCGGATGCCGTGTACGAGGGCTATGACCCCTGTGTCCCAGAGTTTTCGAGCGCTCCCTGTCCGGCCGAACTGGTTGTATGCCTTGACGTGCTCGAGCATGTAGAGCCGATGTACTTGGACAACGTGCTAGACCACTTGAGCGAGCTGTGCGATCCGTACGGGCTCTTCACTATTCACACGGGCCCCGCCCAAAAAACGCTGCCCGACGGGCGCAATGCGCATCTGACCCAGCAAGACAAACCCTGGTGGAAAGCACGACTTACTGAGCGCTTCCAGATATTGGAGGTCGGGTCTACGTGGGGAGGGTTCTACGTGTTCGTTCGAAACAAGCCGATGTGACGGGCGCACCTCGGGATGACGAAGTTCTATAGAGTCGGAACCCAGGCCGACCTTGTGAGACTCGCGCACGCTCGCGGCTGGATCGAGGGCGTGACAGGGGCAGAAGAGACCGACGAGTTGTTTCCGGTGCCCTATGTGGACGCAGGTTCGTCGGGAATGCTGCCGGCTGCCAGCGTCCAGACGGCCCCGAGCTACCGCCTGCGTATTCCCTCAGCCTTTGTGCATGGCCGGAATCTGAGCCTGTTCATTGAAGACGGCGTGTACCCGGGAGGCTTCGCGCATTCCTACATGCCATCCACAGACTGGCAGTGGGTTAGCCAGACACACGTGCGGTATGACCTGTCTTCACCGCAGACTGTTGCACAGCCCGCCGAGATGCTGGGAATCGTCTCTCATTGGGGGCACTTCTTCGTTGACGCGCTGGATCGCTTGCTGGACAGAGAGGCGGTCGCACGTTCGACGCATCCTCTGCTGATTGGTGACGCTGATTACTTCAAATTGAAGCCGGCCTTGAACGAGCACGGGGTGGTGCCGCAAGTCGCTGAGTTGATGCGCTATTTGCGGATCCCGATGGATTTTGCGCGACTCACTGTCTTGAGCAAGACCGCCAACTATGCGGCCAGCGACTTACTGATCGCCACACTACCCACGATAAAACCGGCAATCAGCAGTGCGGCCATGCGCGAGGTGCGGCGATGCGCATTTCAGGCATGCGGCGTCGAAGCCGGCACACACATGTCGACCATTTTTGTCGGCAGACACGACGTCAAGAAGCGCTTTCTGATCGGTCAATCGGAGTTCTCGGACCACTTGGACAAGGTTCACGGCGGGAAAACCATCTTCCCGG
>JANMNW010000040.1:0-10342 GCA_031368515.1 Chloroflexota bacterium | reverse complement strand
CGCGGCGGCTTGAGCGGGTGGGTGAAGATGAGAATTTGATAACCCGTCGGGTCGACCAGTTTACGCCGCCGGGTGGCTGGCTCTGGAAACCCGAACGCGGCGGCGGCGGATCAGGCGTGCGCTGGGCCGGACGCGGACACGGCGTCAATGGCATCGCCCAGGAGTACGTCGAGGGGTTGCCGTGCTCATTTACGTTTGTGGCCGATGGACGCGATGCCCAGTTGATTGGCCTCAGCGAACAGTTGATCGGCCTGCCGGCATTTGGCGCGAGCGGCTTTCGCTGGTGCGGCAACCTGACCCCGCCACGCGCACCCGCCGGCGAGCTTGACGCCATGCGGCGCGAAGCTGCGCTCATAGCGTCGCATCTCGCCAGCGCCTTTGGCTTGCGCGGCGTGAATACGGTTGACTTCATCTGGCGATCTGGGCGCATCTGGTCGCTTGAAGTCAATGCGCGGCCGTCGGCGTCGCTCGAGCTGTTTGACCGGCTGTTCGACCTGCGCACTTTTGATTTGCATGTGCGCGGCTGTCTGGGCGAGCGCGTGCTGCTGTCACCCCCGGCAGCTGGGGCGGCCGGTCAGAATGCGGCCGGCAAGGCGGTGGTGTTTGCAGCGGCGAACGCGCGCGTGGGCGATACCCGCGACTGGCACGCGCGCGACATTCGTGACATTCCGCATCCGGGTGAGTCAATTGCGCGCGGGCATCCGATTTGCACAGTCTTGGCTTATGCCGACACGTCGGACGCGTGCCTGGCCGAATTGCACATCCGCGCCGCCTGGGTGTCGCAGCAGCTTGCGTTCACCTGACACTTGCTCTAAGTTGTCCTTAAGATGGGCTCCATTTTGAAGTGGAGCCCATCGGTGAAGCGGTGTTTGGCCGAAGACGCTAAACTATGCGCCTCAGACATGGCCGAAACAATGTTGCTAATCCCCGGGCGAACAAGCAAGCAGGGCACCAGCCTGAACGCGGGCAAGCTTGGCGCCGAGTACATCGAAGTGACCACGACCGTTGAAATCAACAGCGATGACATGGCGCGCTTAGGTGTGAAAGAAGGCGATGCGGTGCGCTTGAGCACCGAGGTCGGGGAGTGCGTCGTGAAATGCAAAGCGCGAAAGCCGTCTGACTTGCCGGCTGGCATGCTCTTCATGGCCTATGGCCCGGCCTCCAGCCAGCTGGTCGGCGGTGAAACACAAGGCACGGGCATGCCGTTGTCCAAGTCGTTTGATGTGCAAGTTGAACGGGTCGCATAAGACATGGAAAACACCGATAAACGCATCATCGAAAACGCCACCTGCACTTTTTGCGGGTGCGTGTGTGATGACATGATCCTGACAGTCGAAGGCAATCACATCACGCAAGCGAAAAACGCCTGCGTGCTGGGCAAAGCCTGGTTCTCTGAACACACGGTCGAGCAGCGCCCCTTCGCGCTCATCGATGGACGCGAAGCCGGCACCGACGAAGCGGTTGAAGCCGCGGCCCAGGTGCTTGCCAACGCGCGCTTCCCAGTGGTCTATGGCTTGAGCGACACCACTTGCGAAGCCCAGCGGCAAGCCGTCGCCATCGCCGACTATATCGGGGCAAGCATCGACACCACCACTTCGGTTTGTCACGGCCCGTCCGGCATGGCCTTTCAGGGCGCGGGAGAAAGCACCGCCACGCTGGGCGAAGTGCGCAACCGCGCCGACCTGGTGATCTACTGGGGCGGCAATCCGGCCGAATCGCACCCGCGCCATTTCACACGCTACTCGGTCACGCCCAAGGGCATGTATGTGCCAAACGGCCGCAAAGACCGCACCGTGGTCTTGGTGGATGTCCGCCAGACGCCGAGCGCGAAAGTCGCCGACATCTTCTTGCAGGTGAAACCGCGCGCGGATTTCGAGATGCTGTGGGCGTTGCGCGCGCTGGTGAAGGGCAAACCGGTCGATCCGTCAATCGAAGAGATCACCGGCGTGTCGCTTCACGCGATGAAAGACCTGGTCCAGCGCATGAAGTCGTGCCGCTTTGGCGTGCTGTTCTTTGGCATGGGTCTGACCATGACGCGCGGCCGTCACTACAACTCCGGCGCACTGCTCGCGCTGGCGACGGATCTGAACGAATTCACGCACTTCGTCGCCAAGCCGGTGCGCGGCCACGGCAATGTTACCGGCGCCGACAACGTGGTCTCGTGGCAGACCGGCTATCCGTTTGCGGTGAACTTCAGCCGCGGCTTCCCTCGATTCAACCCGGGCGAGTTCACCACGGTCGATCTGCTGGCGCGCGCCGAAGCCGACGCTGCGCTGATCATCGCCAGCGACCCGGCGTCAAACTTTCCCAAAGCCGCCATCGAGCATCTCAAGCGCATCCCGACCATCGTGCTCGATCCAAAAACAACCGTGACTACGTCGGTGGCAAAAATATCCTTCACGACGGCGACCTACGGCATCAACACCGGCGGCACCGTCTATCGAATGGACGACGTGCCGATTTCGTTGCGGCCCGCCTTCCCGTCTCCCTATCCCAGCGACGAGACCGTGCTGCGCGCGATCAAAGATCGCGTGCGCCAGCTGCTCGGCCAGACTGCCTAAATCATGCTGAGAATCGTCAACGGCCGTGTTTACGACCCGGCAAACAACATCGACGGCGAAATTCGCGACATCTGCGTGAGTGACGGAAAGATCGTGGCGGATGTGCCGCCTGAGGCGCGAAGCATCGACGCGCGTGGCATGGTCGTCATGCCCGGCGGCGTCGACATGCACGCGCATATCGCCGGCCCCAAAGTCAACCTGGCGCGCAAGCTCATCCCTGAAGATCATCGGCGCGATCCGCACCCTCGCGTCGGCCTGATGCGCTCGGGCGCGGGTGGCAGCGTGCCTTCGACGTTCGCCACCGGCTATCGCTATGCCATGCTCGGCTACACCACGGTCATGGAAGCGGCGGCGCCGGCGCTCGGTGCGCGCCATGTCATCGAAGAACTGCACGATACGCCGATCATCGACAAGGGATTCTATGCGCTGATGGGCAATAACGTGCTGTTGATGCGGCTGATCAAGGAAGGCCGCAAAGACGCCGTTCGCAACACGCTGGCCTGGTGGCTCAACGCGGCCAAGGCCTACACCGCCAAGATCGTCAACCCCGGCGGCGTCGAAATGTGGAAGTCCGGCAGCAACAACGTCACCGATCAAAACAGCACGATCGAGAGCTTTGGCATCACCCCGTTGCAAGTGGTGGATGCGTTGTCGCTGGCGGTTGATGAACTGGGCCTGCCGCATCCGACGCACATTCATTGCAACAACCTGGGCCACAGCGGCAACTACACCACCACGCTTGAAACCATGCGCGTGCTGCAGGGGCGTCGCGCGCACATCACACACATCCAGTTTCACTGCTACGGCGGCAAACTGGGCGGCAAGCCCACCTCGAAAGCGGCTGAAATCATTGAGTATTTGAAGAATCACCCGGAGACCACGGCCGATGTCGGGCAGGTGATGTTTGGCGACGCCGTCACCATGACTGCCGATGCGCCGCTCTCCTACATGTTGCACAAGCTCAGTGGCGGCAAATGGGTGAATGCCGACGTTGAAAATGAGACCGGATGCGGCATCGTGCCGTTTGTGTATCAGGACAGCAACTATGTGCATGCGCTGCAGTGGGGCATCGGGCTGGAGCTGTTTCTGCTAAATCAGAACCCGTGGCAGCTGGCGCTCTCGACCGACCATCCCAACGGCGGCTCGTTCATGAACTATCCGCGCCTGATCAAGCTGTTGATGGATCGCGATTTTCGCAATCAGGAGATCAAAAAGGTAAACCAGGCGGCGATGAAAAAAACCGTGCTGCTGGACGACCTTCAGCGCGAATACACGCTGCGCGAGATCGCCATCGTCACGCGCGCGGGCCCGGCGCGCCTGCTGGGCTTGAAAAACAAAGGCCATCTCGGCGCCGGCGCAGACGCCGACATTACGATCTATGAAGAACAAGCCGACAAGGAAGCGATGTTCAGCACGCCGCGCTATGTGGTGAAATCCGGCAAAATCATCATCGAAGACGGCGAGTTTCGCGCCGATCACGGCGGCAGGCTGCTGCATGTGATGCCCGCCTACGACCCGCAGATTGAAGAAGTGATCAAGCCGTTCTTCGACGACTTCTATTCGATTCAGTTTGAAAACTACGCCGTCGGCGACGAGTATTTGCACGAGCACGAAATTGTGCCGACTTTGCGGTAGGCGATGTGCGATAAACGGTGAACACGTCCACCGCTTACCGCACACCGCTCATCGAACACCATCTGCTGAAAATGACCACCACAACCACCATCATCGACACCTTTGCCGAGGCGTTTTCGATGTGGGGCACGCGCCTGCTGATCACCGCCGAAACGCCCTCATGGGCGATGACGTCTGCGCTGTCGGTCACCGGTTTTGCCACCTCGATCATCGGCTGCAAATGCGAAGCCGGCATTGAACGCGCTGTGCCGCCGGAGGAGACGCCTGATGGCCGCCCCGGCGTCAGCGTGCTGCTCTTCACCGTCAAGTCCGACGACATGTCCAAGCGCCTGCTGGAACGCATCGGCCAGTGCATTCTGACGTGTCCGACGACGGCGTGTTTCAACGGCTTGACTGCGGATGCGCGCGAGATGGTCGATGTGGGCGGGCAGTTGCGCTTTTTTGGCGACGGCTATCAGATGAGCAAGCAGCTCAACGGCCGGCGCTACTGGCGCATTCCAGTGATGGACGGCGAGTTTCTGGTCGAAGAATCCTTTGGCATCAAGAAAGCCGTGGGCGGCGGCAATTTGCTGATCCTGGGCCGCGCCACGCGCGACACGCTGCTGGCGACCGAAGCCGCTGTTGTGGCGATGCGCGAGGTGCCCGGCGTAATCCTGCCATTCCCGGGCGGCATCGTGCGCAGCGGCAGCAAGACCGGCTCGAAATACAAGACGCTCTTCGCCTCGACCAACGACGCATACTGCCCGACCTTACGCGGCTTTGCGCCTAACACACAGCTGCCGCCCGAAGCGGGTTGCGTGCTTGAGATCGTGATCGATGGATTGGATTTGGCCGCAGTCGAGGAAGCCATGCGCCGTGGCATTCGCGCCGCCACGGCTGCGGGCGCGTTGCAAATCACCGCCGGCAACTATGGCGGAAAGCTTGGACAATTTCAGATTCACCTGCACAGCCTGATATGAGCCTGCACCTGACCCTGCGCCAGCAGCCCGACGTGCCGCTTGAGGCCGAAACGCTGAGCCCCGACCGCCTGGCCGGTCTCGATGCCGCCGCCGCCGCCGCATTGCCGGTGATGCACGGTAATCGCAAAGCCGTGGTCGCCGACTTTTTTGATGTGGCCGCCGCCGCTGGAACGGACGACCTGCTTGTGCTTGAGGGCGATCTCTCGCGCGTCAAGCGCATCGGTGAGAGCATGACGCGCGGCCTCATCCTGATCAAAGGCAATGCCGGCATGCATGTGGGTGTGGATATGCGCGGCGGCGAAATTGTGGTCGAAGGCGATGTGGGCGACTGGGTCGGCGCGGAGATGCTGGGCGGTCGCATCGTGGTCAAGGGCAATGCCGGGCATCAGGCGGGCAGCGTCTACCGCGGCGGTCACAAAGGCATGCTGGGCGGTGAGCTGTTCATTCATGGCAACGCTGGGGCTGAATTGGGCAATAGCATGCGCCGCGGGCTGATCGCCGTCGGCGGCGCATGCGGCGATTTTGCCGGCGTCAACATGCTGGCCGGCACCATCATCGTGCTCGGCGAGATGGGCTGGCGCGCATGCGCCGGCATGACGCGTGGCACCGTGGTGGGCATGCAAGGCGCGCGCGTGCTGCCGACCTTTACGTTCGACTGCGTCTATCGGCCGACGTTTTTGCGCATGCTCCTGCTGCACCTGCGCGCACAGGGGTTGCCTGTCACCGACGCGCAGATTGCTGGCGAATACACCCGCTGGAGCGGCGATCACATAAGTCTTGGCCGCGGAGAACTGCTTCTTCTAGGGGATAGCAGATAGCAGATAGTGGATAGTCGAGAGGCGAGCGTTGCCTTCCCTCTATCAACTAACCACCATCTCCTATCCACTATCTACTACCCAACACGCAACACCCAATACCCATGAATACCTCTCTTAACACGCGCGCCCTGGCGCTGGCCGACGTGCTGGCGGCCGATCCTGAGGGCTTTGGCGTAGCGGTCAGCATTCTGTCGAATGGCGCCCGGCTGATCGACTGCGGCGCAAACGCTCCCGGCGGCTTTGATGCCGGGCGAATCTTCGCCGAGATCTGCATGGGCGGATTGGGCACGGTCTCATTTACGGAGATGTCGGTCGATGGCCTCAGCTTGCCAGCCGTGTTGGCGCGCACCGATCATCCTGAAACGGCCTGTCTGGCCTCGCAGTATGCGGGCTGGGCGGTGCAGCGCGAGAAGTATTTCGCGATGGGCAGCGGGCCAGCGCGCGGGCTGGTGCGCGCCGAGCCGCTGTTCGATGAGCTGCAACACAAGGAGCAGGCGGATTGCGCAGTACTGTGTCTGGAAACGCGCCAGATGCCGGACGCCGATATCGCGGCATATATCGCGCAGCGCGCCGGCGTGCCTGCCGACCGGCTGACGCTGCTCGCCGCGCCCACCGCCAGCATGGCCGGCGGCATCCAGATCGCCGCGCGCATCGTCGAAACCGCGCTGCACAAGCTGCACGCGCTGAAATTTCACATGGCCGATGTGCTGCACGGCGCGGGCATAGCGCCACTCCCGCCGATCGCCAAAAGCGACCCGCGCGCGATCGGCCGCACCAACGACGCGATCTTGTATGGCGGCCGCGCGCACCTGACGGTGCGCGGTGACGATGCGCAGATTGAAGCGCTGGCCGCGCGCGTGCCCTCGTCGACCTCGGCCAACTACGGCGAGCCGTTTTACGATGTGCTCAAAGCCGCCGGGTTTGATTTCTACAAAATCGATCCGATGCTCTTTAGCCCGGCCGAAATCGCGCTGACCAACGTCACCAGCGGCCGCACCTTTCGCGCCGGCGCGCTCAACGGCGAAGTGCTGCGCCAATCGTTTCAGTGAACGCGGTTGTTTTGAGTGCCGGCCACGGCTGGCACAACGCCGAGTTGCACCGCGCTTTTGCAGAGCGCGGCCACGCCTGCGCGCTGCTGCCGATCGCGCGCACACGCGTCGCAATTGCGGATGGCCGCGTGCGCGTAGAGAACTCGGGGCGCGATCTGGCCGCAGCCGATGTTGTGCTGGTGCGCATCTTTCCGCGTGGGTCGCTTGAGCAGACGGTCTACCGCATGGATGCGCTGCATCTGCTGGCGGCGCAAGGCGCGCGGCTGTTCAATCCGCCGGCCTGCATTGAACGCACGGTCGACAAGCTCTACACCTCGGGGCTGCTGGCGCAAGCGGGCTTGCCCACGCCGCGCACGGTCGTGTGCGAGCGCGCCGACGACGCTCTCGTGGCGTATGCCGAGCTTGGCGGCGATGTGATCGTGAAGCCGCTTTTTGGATCGATGGGCCTGGGCATGACGCGCATCAGCGACGAAGATGTGGCCTATCGCGTTTTCAAAGCACTCGAGATCGAGCGTGCGGTGTATTACCTGCAGGAAACTGTGGCGCACGGCGGGCGCGATGTGCGCGCGTTTGTCTTGGGCGGGCGGATTCTCGCCGCTATCGAACGCAGCACGCGCGATGGTGGCTGGCGCACCAACGTCGCGCGTGGCGGTCAGGCGCGCGCTATTTCGCTGACCAGCCAGCAAATCGACATGTGCCTGCGCGCGGCTCGGGTTGTCGGCGCCGAGTATGCCGGCGTGGACTTGCTTTGTGGGCTGGACGGCGCGCAGCATGTCATTGAGGTTAATGGCATTCCGGGGTGGCAAGGCTTGCAGGCGGCCACAGGATTGGACGTGGCCGGGCATATCGTGGATCATTTGGCCCAATGCGCACTGCCATGACGCTTTCACCGGAACGGGTCCGCCTTGCCGCGCAGACCGCCTGCGTGCTCGAAGCGAGCGCGGAGAAACCCGGCAATGTCACTCCCACGCGGCGCTTTCACGACATGAGCCATCTGGATTTCATGCTTAGCGCGCTGGCGATTGGTCCGGCCATTGCGAACGCCGGGCAGGCCACTGTGGGCGAAACCATCCTGGCTGCGATGCGCGCCACGCGGCAACGCGTCGCCGCCAACACCAACCTGGGGATTGTGCTTCTGCTGGCGCCGCTGGCGCGCGCGGCGCTGCTGCCCAACGTGCTGACGGTGCGGGAGCGCCTGGGCGTCGTGCTGCATGCATTGAGCATCGACGATGCCAATTTGGCCTTCGAGGCCATTCGCCTGGCGCATCCTGGCGGGCTGGACAGTGCGCCGGAAGGCGATGTGAACGACGGACCGCCCACAATGACGCTGCGCGCCGCGATGCAGCTGGCGGCCGACAGGGACAGCATCGCATCGGAATATGTCACCGATTACGAGATCGTGTTTGATGTGGCGTTGCCGGCTTTGCGCGGTGCGCAGGCGCAAGGCGGCGCGGCGTTCGATCAGATCGTGCGCGCGTATCTGGCAGTGCTTGCTGCCGTGCCGGACACGCTCATCGCCCGCAAGTGCGGCCCGGATGTCGCGCGCGACGTGTCGGCGCGCGCCGCAGAGGTGCTGGCGCTCGGCGCCGATCAAACCGCCGTCGGCCGCGAGGCGCTGGCCGCGTACGATGCCTACCTGCGAAGCGACGGCAACCGCCTCAATCCTGGCACTACCGCTGACCTGATTGCCGCCACCCTTTTTGTGCAAGAACTGGAAAACCTATGACGCAAATCGAAATACACATCGCGCTTGGCACCAATTTGGGCGACCGCCGAGCAAATCTGTTGCGCGCCATCGAACTATTGCGCGCAAGAATGCAGATCACGCGGCTGTCTTCGCTGTATGAAACCGAAGCGGCGTATGTGACCGATCAGCCTGAGTTCCTGAACATGGCGCTTGGTGCTCAGATTGACGATCAAGCAATGCCGCCGCGCGACCTGCTGCGCTTTGTCAACGAGATCGAACGGCGCATGGGCCGCGAGCGGTTGGTGCGCTATGGCCCGCGCGTGATTGACGTGGACATACTCAGCTATGGCGACCGGCTTGTGATGGAAGAAGACCTCATCATTCCGCATCCGCGCATCGCCGAGCGCGATTTTGTGCTGGCGCCTCTGCAGGAGATCGCGCCCGATCTGGTGTTGCCAGGACAGACCAAGTCCGTGAGCGAACTGGCGCGCGCGCTGCCCGGCATCGGCAAGGTCATGCGGGTGGAAAGGCTCGACATCGGGTGACCGGAAACCTATGGGTATTCCACGCGCGTATGCAGAAACAGAAAATCGCCGGCCCGGCGCAAAGTTTGAATGCGCGATTGAGGTGCGCTGTGCGGTGAGAACGCAACGCCTTCGACATAGCTCGGGCGCGGCTGCTCACGCGACGCGCCGACGATGACCGGGCAATAGGTCAGAAATTCCTCGTCGATCAGCCTGGCGGCGAACATGCCGCCCAACACGCGCGGCCCGCCTTCGCACAGCAGCGAACGCACGCCGTAATGCTCGTGAAGCAATCGCACCAGCGCGGTCAGGTCGACGCTATCCTCGCCCAGCTGGTGCGCGTCGATGCACGCCCGACCGCGCAGCGCCTTGGCGCGCGCGATGCCGTGGCGCGTGGTTGCCAGCAGCACATGTGTGTCCGGCTGCTGAAAACAGGCTTCGGCAGGATCAAGCGCGCAGTCATAGCTCAAAATCACCATCAACGGTTGCGACGCGCAGCCCTCATGGGCCCGCAGAGCCGCCCAAGCCGCCGCGTCATAGTCGCACACATGCGCGGCGCCGGCCAGAATGCCGGTCTCAGTCTTGACAGTTGTATCGCCCATGAGTACCGCGTCGGCGCGCGCGCGCAACAGCGCCATCAACCAGCGGTCGTGCGGGTTGGCGGCTGTGACCACGCCGCTCTTGTCGAATCCAGGCATGGCGAATGACATGCGTCCATCGCGCGAGGCGGCCAGGTTGGAGTACACATACGGTCGTTGGTCAAAACGCGGAATGACCCAGTCTGCGCCGAGCACTGCGCGCAAGACGCCAGGCAGCGATTCGGGCCGCCCCGCATGATCTGCGGTGTTTGAAAACAAGACCTGAAAGGGTGCGCCCGGCCCGGCCGGCGGCTGGATTGCGTTTTGGTATGACATGCCTGCTTCAATGCCGTCGCCATTGTCGCTTTGTCGATGTCGGCGACGGCGACGGCGACGGCGACGGCGAGCGGATCATACGCCGGATCCCTCTGCATGCCGACCGGCGGCCGTCTGTGTCGGTATACTGAGCGCACACATTCCACTTGCCGGTTATGCCGAGGCCGGTGCGAAGCAACCGCAATTTTCATCGCG
>JANMNW010000646.1:0-4708 GCA_031368515.1 Chloroflexota bacterium | reverse complement strand
GATTTGAATCCATTGGCCGGGTAGCTGAGCAATCCGGTTATGTGTTGTCATCAGCGCAGCGGCGGCTATGGGTATTAAGCCAGTTGCAACAAGGCAATATAGCATATAATATGCCGGGAGTCTTTGTGTTTGAAGGGCAGCTGGATAAGGGAGCATTGGAAGGTTCGTTCAGAAAACTGATCCGGCGTCACGAGATACTTCGGACAGTGTTCAGTGAAGATGAACAGGGGGAGGTTAAGCAGGTTGTGGTCAGTGAAGAGGAGATAAGTTTTGTAATAGAGCAAAACGATATAAGCGACCAACGGGAGTATTGTAATGAGGATTGGATAAACCAGTGGGTAGATGAGCAGGTAAACCGGCCGTTTGATTTGTCGACAGGCCCAATGTTAAGAGCGAGCCAGCTTTGTGAATCGGATCGACCCAGCGCACCTCGACCGGCCGTTCCACGCCTTCGATATCAAGGTTTACGACCACCGCTTCCTGGTCACTGCGCACCAGCACGCACATCAACGGCTCGTCGGCGCTGGCGTTGGATTCTTGATGCGGCACATACGGGGGCACAAAAATGAAGTCGCCCGGTCCGGCTTCAGCGACAAATTCCAGCCGCTCGCCCCAGCGCATGCGGGCCCGGCCGCTCACCACATAGATCACGCTTTCCAACTCGCCATGATGATGCGCGCCCGTCTTGGCATTAGGCTGAATGTTGACTGTGCCGGCCCACAGCTTTTGAGCCCCCACGCGAGCGAAATTGATCGCCGCTGCGCGCATCATGCCGGGCGTCTGCGCCGTATTGCCATCCAGCTGATCTCCAGGGATCACGCGCACACCATTACTTTTCCATTCGGTCGTCATATTGCCCCTTGGCGCCCCCAGCGCGGCCCCCAGTTTGTTGGCGCCGCACAATCTGGCACATTCCGTCGCATCGGATTAAACTGCACCATTCATGCGCTCGCTGCTTCAAAATCGCACACTGCTGAGTTTCGCCGTGGCGCACTTCTGCGTCGACTTGTGTTCTGGCGCACTTTCGGTGTTTGTGGTGTTTTACGCGCAAACACTCAACCTGAGCATAGCGCAGTCCGGCCTGGTGCTGGGGGCATACACTATGGTGAGTTCGCTCACGCAGCCGCTGTTTGGCTACATGAGTGATCGATTTGGCGGCCGCTGGCAGTCGTCGGCAGGGCTTGTGTGCATCGCAATTTTTCTCGGGCTAACCGGCTATGCGCAGAGCTATGGGTTGCTCATGGCGTTGGTCTGCCTGGCCGGAATAGGATCGGCCATTTTTCACCCCCACGGCGCTTCAGGCGCGCGCAAGGCCGACCCGGTGCGCAAGACCGCCGCCATGTCGATGTTTATGCTGGGCGGCAACGCCGGATATGCCTTGGGCCCATCGCTTGCGGCCGTCTCCATGTCGGCCATGGGCGGGCACGGCTCGCTGATTGTGCTGGTTCTGGGTCTGGCCCTGGCTCCGCTGGTGTTCGCTTACAGCGGACGCGATCACATGCCGGGCGCTCCGCTTTCGTTGCAGGCAGATGCGCCAGCAGCCCCTCGCTTTGGCAAGCTGGCG
The DNA here is from genome assembly GCA_031368515.1 of Chloroflexota bacterium. Lineage (GTDB taxonomy): Bacteria > Chloroflexota > Anaerolineae > J036 > Brachytrichaceae > CANJQH01. Next base: position 3,144 of record JANMNW010000646.1, on the reverse strand, counting down.
CTTGCGGCGCTGATGCTCGTGATGTTTTTTCGCGCCTGGGCCTCGGCAGCCACCACCGCCTACAGCCCCGTGTACTTTCCGCAGCTGGCCGGCTATACCGTGCAAAGCGCCAGCCTGTTGTCAACGGTGTACCTTTTCTCGTTGGCGCTGGGCGGTTTGATCGGCGGCATTGTGTCCGATCGCGTGGGAGGGCGCACGGTCCTGATGATCGCGCTGCTCGTATTTGGCCCTGCCACGTTTCTGATGTTTTGGACCCGGGATGTGAATGCGTTTTGGTTCGCGCCCCTGGCCGGATTCGCCGCCGGCGCATCCTGGCCGCCGCTGATCGTGATGGCGCAAGACGCCATTCCACGCCATTCGGGCGTGGCGTCGGGGCTGGCGCTTGGCGCCGCATTCGCCATGGGCGGCATAGGCGTTTCCGCGACTGGATTTCTGGCTGAGCCGCATGTGCTTGGATTGGGCTTGGTCATTCCGCTGCTGGGCATTCTGCCGCTGCTGTCTGCTGTGTGCGCGCTGCCGCTGCCGGGCGCCTCCATCCGGCGCATGCTCAAGTCGAAGTTTGTTTCGCCCGCGCGCGCCTGAGCGGCCGCGGCGATCACGTGCAAGGAGACGACATGTACACCCTCATACGATCGATCACCACGCGCAGCATTGCCTTTCAGCAACTGCTGTCGTTCGCCATCTCTTTTGGAATCGCCGAGTACTTCTACAAGTTCCGCAGCTTTGCGCTGGAGACTGTGGCGTTTCTGGCCACCTGGTTTGTGCTCGACTTTGCCTTTGATCTTGTGATTCGCCGCGTGCGCGCCGCGCGCGCCACCCAGCCCTGACCATCATGCTCAATTCACTTTTGAACGCCCTGACCTTTCGCAACCTCGGCCCCTCGCGCGGCGGCCGCGTGGTGGCCGTCGCCGGCGACCCGTCAAATCCGGGTGTTTTCTACTTCGGCGCTGTGTGCGGCGGCGTCTTTAAGACCACGGACGCCGGCGTCACGTGGGTGAATGTGAGCGACGGCTTTTTCAAGACGTCATCCGTCGGTGCGCTGGCTGTCAGCGAATCTGATCCCCATGTGATTTATGCCGGCATGGGTGAATCGACCATCCGCACCGATGTGAGCATCGGCGACGGCGTCTACAAGAGCAGCGATGCGGGAAAAACCTGGAAGCACGTTGGGTTGTCCGACACGCGCCATATCGGCGCGGTTGCGATCCATCCGAAAAACCCCGATGTGGTGTATGTCGCCGCTCTGGGACACATCTTTGGCGAGAAAGGCGGTCACAACGAAGAACGCGGCATCTTTCGCACCCGCGATGGCGGCGCCACCTGGCAGCGCGTGCTTTTTGTCAGCCCCGATGCCGGCGCGGTTGATCTGTCGCTCGATGCGCGCAATCCTGAAGTTTTGTATGCCTCGATCTGGCAGGCCCATCGCAACTTTTGGGAGCTCAGCAGCGGCGGACCCAATTGCGGGTTGTGGCGCTCGCGCGATGGCGGTGAAACATGGGCGAACCTGAGCGCCGCCAAGGGGCTGGAGGGCGTGGGCCTTTTGGGCAAGATCGGCGTCAGCGCCTCGCGCGCGAAACCCGGCCGCGTCTACGCGCTAATTGAGGCCAAGACCAAGCCGGGCTTGTATCGCAGCGATGACTTTGGCGAGAGCTGGCAGCTGGTCAGCGACAACGGCGATCTGCGCCGCCGGCCGTTCTACTACATGCACGTGCATGCCGATCCTGTTGAAGCCGACACCGTGTATGTGAACAACCTGAGCTTTCACAAGAGCACCGACGGCGGCAAAACCTGGACGGCGATCGCCACGCCGCATGGCGACAATCACGGCCTGTGGATCGATCCGAAGAACAACAAGCGGCTCATCCAGAGCAACGACGGCGGCGCCAATGTCAGCTTCAACGGCGGAGAGACGCTCAGCAGCATTTACAACCAGCTGACCGGGCAGTTCTATCACATCACCACGGACGATCAATATCCGTATCGCATCTACGCCACACAGCAGGACAACAGCTCGATCAGCGTGCCATCCGACACAATTGGCGGCGCCGTGTCGTGGGGCGACTGCTATGTCGCCGGCACGGGCGAGAGCGGTTACATCGCCGTCAAGCCAGGCGATCCCAACACGGTCATCGTCGGCGCAGTCGGCTCATCACCCGGCGGCTTGGGCGCGCTGCAAAAATACGACCACCGCAGCAAACAAATTCAGCTGATCAATATCTTTCCGCGCACCTATTCGGCCGTCGATCCGGCTGAGTTTGAGCATCGTTTCCCATGGACATTTCCCATCGTGTTTTCGCCACACAACGCAAACACGCTATATGTGTGCGGCGACAAAGTTTGGAAGAGCCGTGATCTGGGCCATTCATGGGAGGCCATCTCGCCCGACCTTACACGCAATGACACGGACAAACTGCGTGCAAGCGGCGGCCCGGTGACGCTGGACACTAGCGGCGCGGAGTTCTACTGCGACATCTACAGCTTTCGCGAATGCCCGCACGACAAAGGCGTGTTTATGGCCGGCACCGACGACGGGCGCGTGCTCGTGAGCAAAGACGGCGGCGAGAAGTGGAAGGATGTCACGCCGCCCGATCTTCCCGATTGGAGTTTTGTGCGCACCGTGGAGCCCAGCCCGCACAAAGCCGGAACCTGGTATTTGGCCGCGACGCGCTACAAGCTGGACGACTTCACACCGCTGATTTTTGTCACGCGCAACTATGGCAAGACCTGGACACGCATCACCAACGGCATACCCGCGGACGAGTATGTGCGAGTGGTGCGCGCCGATCCGGTTCGCCCAGGGCTGTTGTACGCCGGCACGGAGCTTGGGCTGCTGGTTTCGCTGGACGATGGCGAAAACTGGCACAAGTGGGCGAGCAATTTGCCTGTCGTGCCGATTTACGACCTGGTCGTCAAGCACGACGACTTGATTCTCGGCACGCACGGCCGCGGGCTCTGGTTGCTCGATGATTTGAGCGCGCTGCGCGAGTTCGCCAAAGACGCGCAGGGAAAAAACCGCATCGCCGCGCCTCACGTGTTTGCGCCGGCTCCGACAGTTCGCATCCTTCCCGATCTGTTCGTGCAGTATGAGGTCAGCGAGGGCAAGGCTTACGGCCTTGGCTTGGGCACCGGCGCCATCTTCATGGC
>JANMNW010000621.1:0-4509 GCA_031368515.1 Chloroflexota bacterium | reverse complement strand
CGCCACCGCTGCGGCGCTCGCTGCCGCCACGGCGCTCGAAGCCGCCGCCACTGCGGCCGCCACTGCTGCCACCACCACCGAAGCCGCCGCCAGCGCGGGGCTCCATCGGCTTGGCTTCATTGACGCGCAGGTTGCGGCCATCGACATCCTGACCATCCATTACTTGGATAGCTTTGAGGGCATCGGCGGGGGTCTCCATTTCAACAAAGGCAAAGCCGCGCGACTGATTGGTGTCGCGGTCCTTGATGATGCTGACCGAGCGCACATTGCCGGCTTTGGCAAAAGCTTCGCGCAGGGTGTCTTCGGTCGTGTTAAACGACAGATTGCCAACGTACAGTTTGGTGTTCATGTTGATCCTCCTTAGGATCGTGTTCGGAATGCGCCGCAACCGGCTCGAGCCGTTGTGGCATTACTGAAGTAGGACGACTGACCGACTGATGCCTTGCGCGTTCAATTCTGCAGAGGATGCGCAACGGGAGACCGAGGAACAACCAGCTGAACGACTGTCGAAACACTGAGCAGGCAATCGCTACTGACGTGGCTATTGTCTCACACATTCAGATTCATTGACCGACGATTGCCGAACGATGCGGCGCGCTGGATCTAAGTGCGAATCCGTTGGGCCGATATTTCGCGATTAATTCCAACAAATGCTGAAATGCGCGATGTGCGTTTCTGCGTTAAAACAGAGCCGCCATGAAAATCACCGATCTCAAGATTTATCCAACATGGGTGGGCGCGCGCAATCAGCTCATCATCAAGATAGAAACCGACGACGGGCTGCACGGCTGGGGCGAGAGCGGGCTGAGCGGGCGTGAGCTGGCGGTGGCAGGCGCGCTGCGCCACTACCGCGAGATCTTGATCGGCCAGGATCCGATGAATATCGGCTACATCTGGCAGTTGCTGTATCGCAGCCAGTACTTTGAAGGCGGACGCGTGTTGACCGCGGCGCAGTCGGCCATCGACATCGCGCTGCATGACATCAAAGGCAAGGCGCTGGACGTGCCCATCTATCAGCTGCTTGGCGGAAAACAGCGCGATTTTGTGCCGACGTTTGTCACCATTCAGCTGGGAAAGGGCATGCTGCAACAGGCGCGCCGTTTTGTGAAGAAGGGATGGAGTGTCATTCGCACCGGCATCAATGCCGGATATTCCGATCCCAAGGCGCGCTCGAAAGCCGTGGCGCGCAAGAAAAATGACGGCGACGTGTTTGAGCCTTTGGAGAGCCTGGCCGCAACAGCCGAGCATTTGGTGGAACTGCGCGAGGCGCTGGGCGGCGGCGTGCTGCTGGGCACAGACTTTCACCATCGACTGAGCGTCGCGGAGGCGGCCCACTTCTGCCAGCGCATGCCGAAGGGCACGCTCGACTTTCTGGAAGAACCGATTCGCGACGAGACGCCCGAAGCTTATGAGCAACTGCGGCGCATGACCGATGTGCCGTTTGCCATCGGCGAAGAGTTCAGCAGCAAGTGGCAGTTCCTGCCTTACATCGAACGCGGAATCACCAACTATGTGCGGCTGGACATCTGCAATGTGGGCGGGTTCACCGAATCCATGAAGGTGGCTGGCTGGTCCGAGGCGCACTATTTGGACTTGATGCCGCACAACCCGCTTGGTCCGATCTGCACCATGGCCTCGATTCACCTGGCCGCCGCTGTGCCGAATTTTTCGTTTCTCGAAGTATGGGTGCGCGAAGACGGTAGCCTGGGTCATTTCGACGGCAACATTTTTTCCTATCAACCGAAACTCGACGGCGCGCGCTTTCCGGTGCCGACCGCGCCCGGCCTCGGTGTGGAGTTCAATGAGGACTATGGCAAGGCGCACGCGTTCAAATTCTGGGAGGCGCCCAAGCTCTATCGCGATGATGGCAGCGTGCAAAACTGGTAACGCGACGACGCGCGCAGTGCGGGCGCGCGACCATGCCGGCGGGACGATGCGACCGTCTCACGCCTGTCCCATGCCTGCGTAAATCAAAAACAACACCATGAAAATAACTGACATCAAATCCTATCCGGTGTGGGTTGGCTCACGCAACCAACTCATCGTCAAAATTGAAACCGACGACGGCGTGTATGGCCTTGGCGAAAGCGGCTTGAGCGGCCGCGAGCTGGCGGTGGTCGGCGCAATCCGGCACTATCGCGAAATCCTGATCGGCCAGAATCCGCTGGCCATCGGCTATATCTGGCAGCTGCTGTATCGCAGCCAGTTTTTCGAGGGCGGCCGTGTGCTCACCGCTGCGCAAGCGGCCATCGACCTCGCATTGCACGACATCAAAGGCAAGGCGTTGGGTGTGCCTGTCTACGAGTTGTTGGGCGGCAAACAACGCGATTTCATCCCGTGTTTTGCCACCGTTGGCGCGGCAACTGTTGCCGACCTGATCGCAGGCGTCAAGCTGCTGATCCACAACAATTGGAATGTCATTCGCATGTCGCCGGCCTATCGGCAGACCGATCTGACCACGCCGGAACAATTGTGGGAGCCGTGGGATTCGATCGGTGTGACCGCCGACTGGTTTGCGCAAGTGCGCGCGGCAGTCGGTTCCGGGCCGGTGCTTGGAACAGACTATCACCACCGTTTGAGCGTGGCCGAGGCGGCGTCGCTGTGTCAGCGCATGCCAAAAGGCACGCTCGATTTTCTGGAAGAACCGATTCGCGACGAAACACCCGAGGCGTATGAGCAGCTGCGGCGCATGACAGATGTGCCGTTCGCCATCGGCGAAGAGTTCAGCTGCAAATGGCAGGCGCTGCCGTATATCGAGCGCGGCATCACCAACTACATGCGGTTGGACATCTGCAACATCGGCGGATTCACCGAGGCGATGAAAGTCGCCGGTTGGTGCGAGGCGCACTACATTGACTTGATGCCGCACAATCCGCTTGGGCCGGTGTGCACCGCGGCGACGATCCACATGTGCGCGGCGGCGCCGAATTTCTTTTCGCTTGAGGTGCGCCAGTCGCCGACCGAGCAGCTGAACTTTTTCGACGAGGTCATGTTTCCAATTCAGCCCAAACCCGAAGGCTCGCGCTTTCCGGTTTCTTCGGCGCCTGGCCTGGGCGTCGATTTCAACGAAGAAGCGGCCAAAGAAGCGTCGTTCAAGTTCTGGGAAGCGCCCAAGCTGTTTCGCAAAGACGGCAGCGTGCAGAACTGGTAGCGAGTGCCGAGGAGTGAATGCCGAGCAGTGAGTCCCGAGTCCCGAGTTCCGAGAACGATACTCATCACTCGGGACTCGGGATTTGGGATTCAAAAGAAACATGCGCCAAATCGATATCATCGACTCCCACACCGGCGGCGAGCCGACACGCCTGGTGACCGGCGGCGGACCCGTTTTGACCGGAAGCGTGGCCGAGCAACTTGTGCAGTTGCGCGCAAAGCACGATTGGCTGCGCACCTCCTGTGTCAATGAGCCGCGCGGCTCCGATGTGCTGGTCGGCGCACTACTGTGCACGCCGAGCGATGCCAGCTGTATCGCCGGGGTGATCTTCTTTAACAATGTCGGTTACCTCGGGATGTGCGGGCATGGCACGATCGGCTTGATCGCATCGCTTGCGTTTCTGGGCCGCATTGGCCCGGGTGTGCACCGGATCGAAACGCCGGTCGGCGTCGTGGAAGCCACCCTGCGCACGGATGGCAAAGTCAGCGTGCGCAACGTGCCCAGCTACCGCCATGCGAAATCTCTCAGCGTCAACGTCCCGGACATCGGCGCAGTCACCGGCGACGTCGCCTGGGGCGGCAACTGGTTTTTTCTGATTAACGAGCATGGCTTGGCGCTGACCCTGTCCAATATTGAAGCCTTGACCGACTACTCCTGGCGTGTGCGGCAGGCGCTCGGCGAGCAAGGCGTGACCGGGGCTGGCGGCGCCGAGATCGATCATATTGAGCTGTATGGTCCGTCGCAGGTGGCGGACAGCAAATGTTTTGTGCTGTGCCCGGGCAAAGCCTATGACCGTTCGCCATGCGGCACCGGCACCAGCGCCAAGCTCGCCTGCATCGCCGCCGACAGCAAGCTCAAACCCGGCCAAATTTGGCGGCAAGAGAGCATTGTCGGCAGCGTGTTTGAAGGAAGTGTGGAGCGCGCGGGCGAGCAATTTGTCCCGACCATTGTGGGCGAGTCCTGGGTCATGGGGCAGGGGCGTTTGTTGCTGGATGCAGGCGATCCTTTTGCACACGGCATTGCGTAGTTGCGGGCAGAACTGACGCGTTGGCTGTGGACGCGGGGCGGCTTATGCACGATAATCCGCCCGCTATGCCCAAGAGAATTCTCATCGTCGGCGGGGGCGTCATTGGTTTGTGCGTCGCATTTTATGCGCGCAAGAAGGGACATAGTGTCACGCTGCTGGAGCGCAATGGCCCCGACCGCGACATGGCTTCTCTGGGAAATGCCGGCATGGTGGTGCCGAGCCACTTTGTGCCGCTAGCCACGCCCGCAAACTTGAAGTATGGGCTGCGCAATTTGTTCAACACCGAATCGCCGTTCTATATTCGGCCGCGGGCGGATCGCAAACTGGCGGC
>JANMNW010000589.1:0-6435 GCA_031368515.1 Chloroflexota bacterium | reverse complement strand
CCTTGCTTGGCACTGCGGCGATTTTGGGTGTGACTTTTGTCACTGGCCGTGGGTCATTTGACAACTCGCCCTTTGCGCCTGAGACTGCCATCGGCATCCTGGTGCTGTTTGGCGCGCTTAGTGTGCTGCTGGCTTTTTCGGGGTTGTGTTTTGTCGGCAGCCTCAAGCTGGCGCAAGCCGTGGGCGGCCGCATGCCGGATGGCGCGTTGGCGGTGACTCTCGGCACACTGTTTGCCGTGGTTCTGACCGCGGCGATACCGTTCTTGCGCGAACCCGTCGCGGCGCTCAGTTGCGCCGATGGCGCGTGGGTGACTCAGTCGATCTGCAAGAGCAATGCGCTGCTCACCGAGTCTTCGCAGGCGGCATGGGTGTGGAGCATTTTGGTGCCCTTGATGCTGGGTTATGCAGCCGTGGTCGGTTTGGTGATCGGCGGCACGGTGGCTGAGGCGCGCGGCATCGCAGTGATGCCCGAAAAAGCTGAAGCCATCCCGCAGCACTTGACTCGCCGCCCGGCCATGACGCGCGAGCAGTTCCTCGCCAACTATGGCGCTAAAGACGCCAACTAAAACAGTCTTTTGATCACGCCCAGCGCGCCTTGCTTCCAGGGGACGCGGTGGGATACCCCGCTGGCGCCCTGAAAGCGCGGAAGATTCTCAAGATACCAGCGATAATTGCGCAATAGCGCGTCGCGGTTTGAATAACGGGGCCGGAAGCCGAGCACACGCTCGGCTTTTTCGATGGACACGAAGGACTCTTTAGACGCCGTTTCATACACCCATTTGTACAGCGGCGAGAGTTTGAACAGCTCCAGGGCGCGCAACACCCAAATCACCGGCGTGGCCGGGAAGGGGATGATGCGCTTGCCATGACCGGCTTCATCCAGCACGGCCTGGAAATCTTGCTTCATCGTGCCAAACACCTTGGCGCCGATGTTGAAGGTGTCGTTGGCGGTTTGCTCGGGCAGCGCGATGCACAGATAGATCGCTTCGCACAGATCTTCGACATCCAGGTATTGGTATAAATTGTTGCCGCTGCCCAGCACCGGAAAGCTGTGGCCGGTGTGGGCCCAGTCATACAGCATGGCAAACACGCCCAGACGCTCCGGCCCGATAAACGACTTGGGACGGATGATGGGCACGCACAAGCCTTTGGCGCGGTATTCGGCGCAGATGCGCTCGGCCTCGATTTTTGCCTCGCCATAAGGCCCGACGCCGTGCAGCTTGTCGGTTTCAACCAGCGGATGATGATCGGGGATGCCATAGACCGCGGTCGATGAAATGTGCACAAAGCGCTTTGCTTTTGCTTCATAGGCGGCTTCGATCGCGTTGCGCGAGCCGACGATGTCTGTGGAGTAGATATCGTCTTTTGAATACAGCGGCAGCGCGGCGGCTGTGTGCACCACAACGTCGGCGCCGGCAAAGGCCCGCTGCAGCGCCCCCTTGTCACGGATGTCCGCGCGTATAAAGGTCACTGCGTCTCTGCAGTCGGCGTAATCAAAATCGGCCACATCGACGCAGGTGACGGAATGGCCGCGCTTGAGCAGGAAGCGGGTCAGGTTGATGCCGAGAAATCCCGATCCGCCGGTGATGACAACATTCATGGAGGCGGAACTATATCAACAAGAACGAACTAGACTTAGTGCCCCGTGCCACGACTATGGCCACGTGGCCGTAGTCGTGGCCGTTGCCGTTGCCGTGGCACGGGGCCGTGGCCGAAATCGGGGCACGTGTCTCAGTGTCGGGTTTCCAACCGCCTTACTGAATCGCCTGCCACGACGCTCCATCTGACGCGACGCATGCATACACTTTGGGCTGCCGGCTGGTGAGGCGAGGATACTCTGTAAGCACCGCTTGCTTGGCTGCCTCAAGCGCGTCATTGCGCACCAGCGCGATAGCGCAGCCGCCAAAACCCGCGCCGGTCATGCGCGCGCCGAAAACACCTTTGACCATGCGGGTGATGTTGACCACGCTGTCCAGCTCAAGGCTGCTGACTTCGTATAGATCGCGCAGGCTGTCATGCGATTGATTCATCAGCAAGCCCAGCCGCGTCAAATCTCCCGAACGCATGGCCTGCACCGCTTCCAGGGTGCGCGGGCTTTCATAGATCACATGCTCGACTCGACGCGCGACCAGGTCGCTGAGTTCGCCGCGCCGCCGCTCGAATTCGGCTGGCGTCACGTCGCGAAGTGAAGCAACGCCAAACGCTTTGGCCGCCGACTGGCACTGCGCAAAACGTTCGTTGTATGCGCTGCCGGCCAGCGTGCGCGGGGCGGCGGTGTCGACAATCAGCACGGCGGCCTCATCCGGCAGCGGCACCAATTCATAGGCCAGCGAGCGGCAATCGATCAGCAGCGCGTGCCCGGCTTTGCCCAGCGAAGAGATGAACTGGTCCATGATGCCGCAGTTCACACCCACAAAATTTCGCTCGGCCGATTGCGCGTATTTGGCCGCATCGACGCCGTTGATGCCGAGGCGGCCCGGTCGCGCGGCGTCAAAAGCCATCAGGGTTGCCATTTCGGTGGCGGCCGACGAAGAAAGACCGCTGGCGATCGGCACATCGCCCCACAACACCGCGTCAAAACCATTCAACGTGTGGCCGCTTTTTTGGACGACCGACGCCACGCCGCGCGCGTAGTTGCTCCACTCGGCATCGGTCACATGCTGTACGTCGCTAAGTGAGAACTGCGTGGTGGCATCGAAGTTGGCCGAGTCGATGCGCACGATGGCGTCGTTGCGCGTAGCCCCGACATAGGTCACATCACGATCAATGGCCATGGGCAGCACAAAGCCGTCGTTGTAATCCGTGTGCTCGCCGATCAGGTTGACCCGTCCCGGCGCGCGGGCGACAAAGGAGGGCGCATACCCGAATTTGGCGTGAAACCGGGCTTGAAGTTCCGTAATGTTCATGTCGCCGCAAGTCTAACTGAGATGCCGGTTGTCAAGCGTGGAGCAGTCGTACGCCTGTTCTAAGACAGCAGCGCTATGCTTTTCCCGCATGTCATCGCATCCCAACGCCGCCCGCGCATTGCTGCCTATGTTCGCCTTGCTCGTGTTCGCGGGCACGCGCGTGTTTTCAGCCGATCGATCAGCCGCCACGTACGTCGGCGCGGTGACGATTGTGCCGACAGCCACGCGCGCGCCGGCGCCGGGCGGCACGGCCGCCAACTTGACTTCGGCTGTCGCCAGCGCCTCCGCAACGCCTGTGCAGCGGCAGCCAAGCGGCTTGGCAACCGCGCCCGACATCGCCGCGACACAAGTTGCAACGCCCACGGCGGCGGCAACGACGCAAGCCGAGGCGACGCAGGTCAGCGTGTCAGATCGCGCCATGATCGAAGGCATCGTGCACCAGCAGCAAACCTGGAACAACTGCGGCCCGGCGAACATGTCGATGCTGCTGCAGCATTTTGGCGAGACGGGCACACAGCGCGAAGCAGCCCGTTTTCTCAAACCGGTGCGCGATGACAAAAACGTCTCGCCCGATGAGATGGTGGCGTATGCGCAATCGCTTGGCTATCGCGCGCGATGGATTGTGGGCGCCGATCTTCAGTTGATCAAGGCCTTTGTGTCCAACGGCTTGCCGGTTATTGCCGAGTCCTGGTACATTCCGCATCCCAACGACGAGATGGGACACTATGAGCTGATTCACGGCTACGACGGCGACACCCTTATCGCAGACGACTCTTATGAAGGCGCCGGGCGGCGGCTGGACGCGGTGGCCTGGGACGAGCTGTGGCGCGTGTTTAACCGCACGCTGATCGTGGTGTGGAAGCCCGAGCAGGAAGCGCTGGTGCAACGGCTGCTCGGTCCGCTGTGGGACGAAGCCGCCATGCACAAGCGCGCATTTGACATTGCGCGCAACGATGTCGAGCTTGACCCAAACGACAAGTTCGGCTGGTTCAATATGGGCAGCGGGTTGCTTGCGCTTGGCGATGCTGCGGGCGCGACCACCGCTTTTGACAAAGCCGATTCACTCAAGCTGCCCTGGCGCATGCTTTGGTATCAGCACGGCATCTACGAGGCGCACTACGCTGCCGGCAACTACGATCAGGTCATCAAGCTGGCCACCCGCTCGCTCAAAGCCACCGGCGATTTGGAGGAAAGCTATTACTGGCGCGGCATGGCCTTGTTGGCCAAGGGCAAGAAATTCGACGCCAAACGCGACTTTGCAGTCGCTGTAAAACTCAATCCCAACTACAGTGCGGCGATTGAAGCGCTGAAAGCGCTTTAGCAACCCCTCGCCGACGTTTCAACATCGATCGTTCCATTCTTGCGGCGCGCCGCCCAGTCGAAAAGACCGGGCGGTTTTTTTTCTTCACTGCTGCAAACGCCACGGCTTGAAATAGCAATATCTCAATACGTGTGAAACACTCGTGCAGAGAATGCGCATGTGTTGCGACTAAGGTATGAGGGGAGCCGCGGCAATACTGTTGAGTCGACTGAAATTGTGCGCGTCTCTGCAAACATCTCGACATCTTATTGTCATCGTTGCCAAGAGGGGAGAAATCATTGTGAATCGGACGATCTATCTCAGAAACGGCCAGCAGCCGGATGAAGCGATTGAGCGCGCATTGCGTGATTCAGGTTGCTTTGTCGAACATACACATACCATCGTAGAGACATTGCGGGCGATTTACGACTTCAGCGAGGACAACCGGCATCTTGACAAGAGCCTGGCATCGATGCTCCTGGTGGTTGCTGAAGTGCAGTGCGGCGGCATTCCCTTGCTCATGGTGATGCGCGAGGAGCTGCGCGATCCGCCGTCGGTGTTGTTGCTCGACCGCTCATCGGACAACATTCGCGCCGCCGTGCAGGCGCTGCAGCTTGGCGCCAGCGAATATCTGCTCAGCAGCGATTCGGCGCAGTTTCGCGCCGAGCGCACGATCGCGCTGATAGAACGCATGCGTTCCATCGAGAGCCAGCCGCTTCGCGAAACCGACGAATTGGTGAAGATGGCAGAGGGCGCGGCGAGCATCGACGGTGTCGATTGGGACCCGGTGGCCAATCGCATCATGGTCGATGATTCCGAGGTGCATCTCACGCCGATTCAAGCTCGCATTTTTGACCGGTTGTGGGTCAACCGCAATGCCACCGTGTCGACCGAGGACCTGGTGCGCCTGGTGCTGTTGCGCGACGATGTCAATCTGCGCGAGGGCTCGCGCCTGTTGCGCCCGCATCTGGTGCGCCTGCGCGCCGCATTGGATCATCATCCCAAGCTGGCGCATCGCATCGTCAACATCCGCGGCAGCGGGTATATGTTGATCTAAGGACAATGGGGCGGTGGGCGATGGGCGTTGGGCGGTGCGGTGGTGGGCGGTGTGGCGGTGAGCGGTGAGCAATAAGCAGGAAGCGATACGCGTTGGACAGTCGCCTGTCACCGCAGCACCGTCACACTGCTCACCGCCACACCGCCGCACCGCTCACTGTCACTGCACTTCAGCCAGGCTGTCCACGGTCACGCCGCTGATATAGCGCGCTGAAACCCAGCCTGTGGTGCGGCCGATCTTGACTTTTAGCCAATCCGAAGCCGCGTTGCGGCCAAGCACTTGAACTGATGCGCCGCGCCGGGCGCGCAACAGGATGCGCGCGCGCGTGCTGGGCGTTGCCCGCAAGTTGACGTTGGTGGTGGTGCGCCCGGCGACCGCGTCGCCAGCCGGTGCATCGCCAGCCGGCGCTGCAGTCGCAGCCGCATCCGGCACGGTTGTCGCTTCTGCGGCGGGCGTGGCCTCAGCCGCCGGCGCCGCCCGCACTTGCAGCGACTGAATCACGGTGTCGAGCGAATCGACATTGGGCGTGAAACCCTCCGGCTTCTGGCGATCCAGGGTGCTGGTGATGCGGCGCAGATAAGCATCGAATCGATTCTTTGCCTCGTCAATTTCCTTGGTTTCCACTTTGTCCGGGCTTTCGGTCAACGCCGACGTGCGCAACGGCATGAAAGCCGAGACGTAATACTTGCCGTCATCGCTGATGCCTTGAAAGGTGTAGAACAGATCGGCGCTTGTCAGCGGCATGGTGTCTTGAACATACGCCGTCAGAAAGCGCACGCCCGAGCCGCCGTTGAACTTGAGATACTTCACCCGCGCCCGAAACACCTGCGCGGCGTTGACGGGCGGCATCACAGGCACCGGATCGGCCAGGCGCGTGCTGCGGCGGCGCAAGATGCGCTTGAGCGTGTCGATCTGGCCGCGCAGATCCTTCTGGGCTTCCGGCGCGCTGTCGAAGCGCGCCAGATATTCGGCAATGGGGATGATCAAGATCTGGCGCTGCTGCATGTCGACGGCATCGTCGGCAAGCTGGTCGTCGCCAAACGCGATTCGCACATGCTTGGGCAACCCTGCCGCAAAGACCGGCGCATCGCCTTCAACAATGGGCGAAGCCGGCCGCATTTGTGCGGTCACCTTGTCGGCAATGGCCGAGGCGTTGATGTTGATTGAGGTGG
>JANMNW010000579.1:0-53750 GCA_031368515.1 Chloroflexota bacterium | reverse complement strand
GCGGGACATACGGCGTCACGCTGTCGATCGGCCGCTGCAACACGAAATCGCGCGCATAGGCCCAAGCCGCCTGCGGCATTTTGCTTTGCGAGCTGATCGACCAGCACCCGAGGTGCATGTACCAGGTGCGCCCGCCGCTGTTGGACTTGGGCGAGAGCACGGCCTTCCAATTGGCGCCTTTGCTGTCCTTGAGATCGCCCAAGTCCCAGTAGTTGCCCAGGCGCATCGAGATCTGACCGCTGCCAAACGCTTTGGCCATGCTGCCAAGCGCCTGCGCATCGGCCTGGCTGGGCGCCACTTTGTCTTTGTTGATCAGGTCATACCAGAACTGGATGGCTTCGGCCGCCTTGGGATCGTTGAACGCCGCCTTGCTTTCGTCTTTGTTGAAGACTTCGGCGCCGTTCGACCACATCATGTACTGCCACACCACAAACCAGTTGTCAAAGTTAACGCCATAGCGCTCGACTTTCCCATCCGTGCCTTTCTGAAGTTTGAGCGCGGCATTGCGCACATCGTCCCATTTCCATTCCGGGGTAGGCACGGGCAGGTTTGCCTCTTTGAAGTGATCCTCGTTGTAATACAGCGAGACCGGGCCCGGCATGAACCCGTAGATGAAGGCATACGACTTGCCTTCATAGCTTTGCGCAGGCACGACTGCGGGCACGATGTCATCGGCTTTGATCTTGCTGTCCGATTTGATCAAATCATCCAGGGGCAGCAGCGCTTTGTTGGCTGCGTAGGGCTGCACATAGCCCTCCCACATGTCGAACACATCGGGCATGGTGTTGGCGGCCAGCAGCGTTTGCAGTTTCTCAAAATAGCTCTGGCCGGCGGGCAGCAGCTCTTGGTTGACCTTGATGCCGGCGTTGGCCGCTTCAAAATCGGTGTTGAACTTGGTGCGCAGCGGCTCTTCGGCGGGTGGGGCGCAGCACACCAGCACTCGGATGGAGCCTTGCTCGGCGGCGGGGGCCGCGGTGGGCGCGGCTTCGGCTTTGGGCGCATCGGCCTTTGGCGTGGCGGGCGCCGCTGCGCCGCAGGCTGCCAGCGTCACGCCTGCACCGCCCATGCCGATAAGTTTGAGCATGTCGCGCCTGCTGATCTTGCCTTTCGAAACTTGTTGTTGGGACATTTCTAAAACCTCCAGAATTGACAAACGTCCAGGTTGATCCATTCGGAACGCGAATCGATCAGTTCTTGAGCGATGTTTGATAGGCCGGGCCCATGCCAAGCACCTGCATGCGAGCCGGGTCGCCGCTCTGTTGCGCCCAGTCTTGCAATTTTTGTGACGGCTCGTAACCCGGCCAGATCTTCATCCAATGATGACCGTAGTTGTAAATGAGCACTTTGCGCGGCTGATCGCTGTCGTTGTTGACGGCGGCGTGGTAGGTGCGGCCGTTGAACAAATACGCTGTGCCGGCTTTGCCGCTCATTTGCACCGCGCCGGGCATGTCTTTGGGGCTGGACACTTGTGGAAACTTGAAATCCAGCGGGAAACGGTGCGAGCCGGGCACCATGGCGGTGCCGCCGCTGTCGGCGTTGACATCCGTCAGCAGAAAGAACACCTTGACCATCATCACGGACATGGGGTGATACACGCCGGCCAGCCCGACATCGTGGTGCCAATCCGCATGGGTGTGCGGTGTGCGCGGCGGCGTGACGTAGTAGCTGTTGTCAATCATTGACACGTCGTTGCCCAGAAGCGCACGCACGATGGGAAAGGTGCTGGGATGCCACAGCAGATCGCGCATCAACGGCCCGTATTCAATCGGGCCGCGCAATTCCCACAGCGCTGGGCTTTTGAAGCCAGGCAGATCCGGATTCTTCTCCCACAGGGCTTCGGCCGCAGCCGTTTCGGCGCGCAACTGCTCTAATTCCTGCGCGGAAAGCGCATTTTCGATGGTGAGAAAACCATTCGCCTCAAAGCCTATGCGTTGGGCGTCGGTCATGACTGGGTGCATGTGTAGCCTCTTTATATTCGAATTTCAACGGTGCGCCAGCACCGGCTTGGGCCGTCGTTTGCGAACGACCACGATTATATAAATGCTTTTTCTTCCCGTCCTGCCGCTGGCCGGAGGTTCAGCGCATAGCTGTGATGTATGGTCGATGCCCATGAAACTTCGAACAATTGTCCCACTTGCCGCCGTGATCGTGTTTGGCGCTATGCAATTTGTCCGTCCGGAAAAGACAAACCCGCCCGACGTGACGACGCTCAATTGGGATTCTCCGCAAACCCAGGCGCTGGCCGAACGCGCCTGCATGGATTGCCACAGCCATCAGACCAAATGGCCGTGGTACTCGCATGTCGCGCCAGTGTCATGGCTTGTGGTGCACGACGTTGATGAGGGCCGCCAGCAGCTCAACTTCTCCAACCTGCGCATGCCTGCCGGCGGCGTGGACAAGCTGATGCGCGAGATTGATCATCAGGTCGGCGACGGCGAAATGCCAGTGCCCATCTATCTGCCCACGCATCCCGAGGCGCGGCTGAGCGATGTCGAAAAGAAGCAGTTGATCGACGGCTTTCGCGCCACGCTGAAAAATACTTTTCCGTAGGCGCTGCTTTTTATCACACCCTAATCAGGCGTCCTGAGCGCGCGCGCACGCTGGAAAGTAATGCGCATGTGCGCGCAGTCGAAATAAAACTCCTCGTAGCCACCCCGTAACCGTCGCCTTGCGCCGTCCCGACGCCTACGGCACGGGGACGAAGCGCATTTCGTCTATGCTGACCCAGCGGCTGTTGCCTGGCTCCCCCGTAAGATCGCTCAAGGCGACATAGCCGTTGACGCCAGAGTCAAAGTCAAAGATACCCAGCTCGGCCCAAACGTTGTTCAGCGGCGCCTGGTCGATAGTCACCTGGGCCACGCCGCTGCGATGTTGCACCACGTAGATCGCGTTGCTGGTGTCATGGGTTGCGTTGATGCCGCCGCAAGGCCAGGAAGGCTTTCCGCTGCGCGCTGGAACAAACGCGGCCACTGCATAGCGCCCGGCAACCGGAATGTTTGGACGCCACAACGCGAAGTTTGTGGATTCAACCGTGCGCGCGACATTGGGCGTCAGCCAGGCATGTCCGCTTCCACCCTGCGGCGTGCTGGTCCAGCCCAGCTTGCATGGCGCGGTATTGGCGCGCAGCGCCGGTGTCAAGGCCACTGCGCGGCTGTCGATGACGATATCGACTGGAACCGGCGCGGCGGGCGCCGGCGCCGGTGCCGATGTGCCGCCCCACCACTTGGCCCAGATTTTCCAGAAGTCGCGGTTGCCTGAAACATGGGTGGTGTAACGGTAGAGCGCCAGGGTGGCGCGATTGGCCGGGATCACGCCGTCGATGGGAGCGCCATCCGCCGCCCGGTCGAAGTTGCGGCGCAGCGTGCGCGCGGCGCAGGTCATTTGGGTGGCAAAACCGCGCGTGCTGTTCCAGCCCGGTCCGCATCCGGCAGCCCAGGCGATCTGTTTTTCGTCGGGAGCAGGGTCGGTCAGCAAGGCCATTTCTTTTTGAGTCATGGCCAGCAGCAGGCGCGGGTTGATCGAGAACGCGGCGGCCTGTTCGCAGACATGTTGGGCCGCGCTTTTGCCTTCGTCGATGTAACCCTTCAAAATGCCGCTGCGCTGATCCAGGAACGCCTGTACGTCGGCGCATGACATGGCCGCGCTGTTGTTGAATTCCTCGTCGCTGATGATATAGGCCGGGTCGAATGGCTCGATCAACGCGCGAGCGGGCCATGCGCCGGCGCAACACACGGCCAGCGCTGCGATAGTGCTGCCAACCTTCCGAAGGCGCTTTCGGCTGATCATGTACCCGTGATTGTAGCGATCTTGAGGGCGGGCAGCCGCGTCCGCTCGTTATTGCAGTCTATACAAAGCCGCATACGCGCCGTTCAGCGCCATCAGCTCGGCATGTGTGCCCTGTTCGGCTATGCCGCTGTCTGACAGCACAACAATTCGTTTTGCGTTGCGGATGGTCGACAGGCGATGGGCGATGACCAGCATGGTTCGGCTGCGCGCGAGGGTTTCCAATGCGTCTTGCACGGCTCTTTCGCTTTCGCCATCCAGCGCGCTGGTGGCTTCATCAAAAATGATGATGGGCGGGTTCTTTAGAAAAACACGCGCGATGCTCACGCGCTGTTTTTGACCGCCCGACAGCTTTACGCCGCGCTGGCCGATATCGGTGTCATAGCCATTGGGCAAAGCCTTAATGAATTCATGGGCACTGGCTTTTTTTGCGGCCTCGATGATTTCGCCGCGCGTGGCGTCCTGTTTGCCATAAGCGATATTGTCCGCAACGCTGCCCGCAAACAGATAGACATCCTGTTGCACCACGCCGATATTCGCGCGCAGCGAGCGCAGGCTGATGTGGCGGATGTCGTGACCGTCAATCAAGATCGCGCCAGCGCTGACTTCATAAAAGCGCGGGATAAGCGCGCATAACGTGGTTTTGCCCACCCCCGAAAGGCCGACTAAAGCCACAGTGTCGCGAGCTTTGATGTCCAGTGATATGCCATTCAGCACGTGATCGCGGCTTTCGCTGTATTTGAAACTCACGTCTTTGAACTCGATATGACCACGCACCTGGGTCATGGCGGCCGCCTGCGGAGCGTCCTGAATGTCCGGCTTCAGGTTGAGAACCTCCATCATGCGGTCAAAGCCGGTGATCCCTTCCTGATACAAGCGGGCGAAGTTCAGCGCGGTGCGGATAGGTTCGATCAGTATGCCGGCGTAGAGCAGATAAGTCAGCAAGTCGGCCAGGTCCAGCGAGCCGCTCACGATTCTGCTCGCGCCAAGCACGATTACCGCGGTAGTGAACAGCTGAGTAAAGGCCACCATGCCGTTGAAGAACCATGTTTCATTTCGGTAGAAGTAGCGTTTGCTTTCAACAAAGCGGTTGTTCTCGCGCGCGAACTTGGCGGCTTCGATTTCTTCGCCGGTAAATGATTGGACCACCCGGATTCCGGCCAGCGTGTCTTCGGCCTGCGCGTTGACATCGCCAATCCGGTCCCGGCTGGCACGCAGCGCGCGGTTCATCCTCCTGTTGAAGTAAAACGCGTATGCCGCCATGAGCGGCAGGAAAAGCAGCAGAACAAGCGTCAGCGAGGCGTTGATTTGCAGCAAAATAACGAACGTGCCAAAAAACTTGATGGTGGTGAGCACGATGTCTTCAGGCGCGTGATGAAACCATTCGCCCAGAGCAAAGGTATCGTTGGTAAGCCGGTTCATCAGCTGGCCGGTTTTCTGGTTGTCGTAGAAACCAAACGACAACTTTTGATAGTGCGCAAACAGCTCCGAGCGCATATCGCGTTCCATCAACGCGCCCATCATGTGCCCTTGGTGATCGACAAATGAGTTGCACAGGGTGTGCGTCACAATCAAAGCCAGCATCAGCGCGCCGATGGCGTAGATCCGCGGCATGGCGTCGGGCGCTCCCGCCTCAAGAATGTCTTTTGTGATGATGCGCGCGCACAGCGGCAACGCCAAAGCGGTGGCCGCGACCACCGCCGCGCAAGCCAGATCCGCCCACAGCAAACGGGTATACGGCCGGTAGTAGGACAACAATTTTCGGGTGCGGGAGTTCATGCGGCGTTGGTTTTTTGCGCGATTGGCTGGAGGGCAGGAAAGTACGATGAATACTACAGCCAGGAATTGAAACGGCCTCGACCACTGCAACGGCCATGTGCCACCTGCCACGAGCATGGGGAACGGCAAAGGAGATTTGCCGCTGATAGTTGCAGATACACGGTTTCATATAGCATCGAAAAAATCGCGGCTGGCATTCTCTCGACTCGTGTCATATGGAGGGTGGCACGTGGCCGTGGCCGTGTCCGTAATTCGATTCCTCCCTTTTTATTCGTTACACTGCTGCCCTATGGATTTCGCATGGACCGAAGCACAAATCGCTCTGCGCGCCAGCATCGTTGATTTTGCCCGGGCTCGGCTCAATGCCGGCGCCTTGGACCGTGATGCGGCGGGCGCCTTTCCGCGCGAGCTGTGGCGCGAACTCGGCCAGTTTGGGCTGCTGGGTTTGAATGCGCCGCGCGAATTTGGCGGGGGCGGGCACGATGTTCTGACGACGGCTTATGCGCTTGAAGCGCTGGGCTATGGCTGCCGCGACAACGGCCTGGCGTTTGGCGTGAGCGCGCAGTTGACCAGCATTCAAGCCACGCTGATCGGTTTTGGCAACGATGCGCAAAAGCAACGGCTGCTACCCGGCCTGGTGCGTGGCGATGTCATCGGCAGCTACGCCATGAGCGAACGCGAGACCGGTTCGGACGCGTTTGCGCTAAAAACCACCGCGCTAAAAAGAGGCGACGACTATGAGCTCAACGGCGACAAGTGGTTCATCACGTTTGGGCCAGTGGCCGATTTTGCGCTGGTCTTTGCGTCAACCAAGCCCGCGGCCGGCAAATGGGGAATCAGTTTATTTATCGTCGATCGTGATACGCCGGGCGCGACGTTCGGCCCGCTGCA
Source organism: Chloroflexota bacterium (assembly GCA_031368515.1). Taxonomy (GTDB): domain Bacteria; phylum Chloroflexota; class Anaerolineae; order J036; family Brachytrichaceae; genus CANJQH01. Next base: position 47,297 of record JANMNW010000579.1, on the reverse strand, counting down.
GCACAAGCTGGGTTTGCGCAGCATCCCCATCGGCAACCTCGAATTGCGCGAATGCGTGGTTCCCGCCGCCAATCTGATCGGCCGCGAAGGCAGCGGCGCATCGATCTTCAACAGCTCGCAGGAATGGGAGCGTGCCTGCATACTTGCCAGCCAGATTGGCGCGCTCGAGCGTCAGTTGGATGACACGGTGCGGTTTTCACGCGAGCGGCAGGCCTTTGGCCAGTCGATCGGCAAATTTCAATCGGTGTCCAATCGCGTGGCCGATATGAAGCTGCGCCTTGAAACCGCGCGCCTGCTTACGTACAAGGCGGCCTGGAGCAAACAGGCTGGCAAAGTGGCCATGCTTGATGCCGCCCTAGCGAATCTTGTCGTCGGCGAAGCATTTGTGGCATCCAGCATGGATGCGGTTCGCATCCATGGCGCCCGCGGCTTTCTGAGTGAATTTGAGGTCGAACGCGATTTGCGCGATGCAATGGGAGGGCCGATCTATGGTGGAACGGCGGATATTCAAAAGAATATTATTGCAAGGTTGTTAGGGTTGTAAAGCCACGGCTACGACCACGAAGACGGCCACGTACCACGGCTACGGCCACGCCCACGTGCCACGAAGACGGCCAAGTGCTACGGCTACAGCCATCTAAAACAAATGCATATTACGTCCCAAGCGCAAGCGACAGACCAAGCCCGGCTGATATTTCCGCTGCAGGTAGTCGTAGAGGTGGGCCGTGGTACGTGGCCGTAGCCGTAGCACGTGGCCGTGCCCCATCTAAAACAACGCCAAAAACGGCAGTGCGTTGTATAGCAAAAGCGCTCCCGCTCCGATCACCAGCACCCCGCTCATCATCGGCAGAACAGTAGTCATCGTTTTGCTGCTGGGCAGCTTCGAGCCGAGCGTTTTCAGCATCCCGCTGCGATTGACCATCTTCTTGCTGTAGAGCACGATCAGGCTGACGATGGTCAGCACCACTGCCAGGCCGATGCTGAAAATCAACACCAGCAAAATGCCAAAGGCCACGCGCCCGAGCGCTATCGAGCTGAGCAGCACGATCAATGCGGCCGGGCAGGGCACCAACCCGCCCGAGACGCCCACAGTGATGACATTGCGGGCGTTCATTTTGCTGGGCGGAACATGCGTGTGCGTCTTGCCCCCATGAGCGTGAGCCAGCTTGCCGGTATTGGGATCCAGGTCATGCGCGTGATCGGCTGCGGCATCGGGCGCCACCGCGCGGCGGACGCGGATGGCATTGACGATCATCTGGATGCCCATTGCAATGACCAGGCCGGCCGAGATCAGCCCGAGATACGGAAACAGCTTCTCCGGCACGATGTAATTCGACAAAAACAGCGTGACAAAGCCCATTACAAAAATGGTAAAGGTATGGGTAATGGTCACGGTCAGCCCGAGCAGCACGGCGTGCCTGGGAGTGGCGCGCGTGCCGACGAGATACGCCGCGGCCACGCTCTTGCCGTGGCCGGGTTCCAGCGCGTGCAGCGCGCCAAGCACCAGCGCTGTAAGCACGGCCAAGACGCTGACGTCCTGCGTGATCAGAGCGGAGAATTGCGCATCAAAGCGGCTGGAGCCAAACACGGGACGGTTGGCCTCTGCGCTGGCGACGGGTGCGGCGGTCAATCCGCCCGTTGAAAGCGTCATGCGCGCTGAACGAACCGTCAGCGGCGAGCTGAGCAAATCGGTTGGATAGTCGGTGAGCTCCTTGCTCTTGTCGGTTTCGGGCACACTCGATTCGGCCAGCGTTACGCCGTCGACGCCGCGCGCGATGATCTCGCGCCATCCCAGCCGGTCGCGGTCATTGCCATCGTCGAATTCGAGCATGGCTTTGTCGGCGGCAGGCGAGGGCGCTTCAAACCACATGGCCATGTGCAACGTTTCGAGCCCGCCCTGACCGGGCGAAAACGTCATGCGCGGATCGCTGGCGCTCAGCGTCAGCACTTTGCCATTGACCTTGAGCGATAGATTGCCGCGCAACTGCTCCACGTGTTGCGCGAGATACGCCTGCTGTTCGCCCGCGTCAATGGTTGCATCGCCGTTGGTGTCAATGACTTTTTTGAGCTGAAATGTTGGAATCTCGGCCAGGTCGTTGATGTAGTAGATGCGCACGCGCTCGCGCCCGACTTCAATGCGGCTGTAGTAATTGACGCTGAAGTTTCCCAGCGGGTGCGCCACGGCGGCGGCAATCGGCAATATTACAAGAGTGGCGGCGATGGCCAGAAATAATGGTCGTAGTCGAATCTGCATTGTGTTTCCTCGCGCCGAGATTGTATGCGCTAGATAGTCAATACGATCACTGAGTTCGCCTGCATCAGTCCACAATCTTTGCACACAAGGCTCTGCAAACTGCTCAGCAAGATCTCACATTGCGCGAGTAATATCAACTGATAAGATTCCCAATAAGGAACTTGCAGAATGTCAGGGGTGGAGGTCTCATGACGGATTCTTATGGAGCGATACGCCAGGCGATTCGGCAGCGCGGATTTCGGGTGACGCCGCAGCGCGAGCTGATTTTGGCAGCGGTGAACGAGGGCAAGGGGCACAGCACGCCGGAAACTATTTTCGAGCGGGTGACGCGCATGGCGCCGTCGCTCAGCCGCGCAACCGTGTATCGCACGCTCGATTTTCTGGCCGAGCAGCATCTCATTACCTGCACCGATCTGGGTTTGGGCAGCAAAGTCTATGAAATGGCTGAGGATCATCCGCACCATCATCTGGTGTGCGAGATCTGTGGCGCCGTGCAGCAAGTGGATCACACCGTTGCGCGTCATTTTTTCAAACAGATCGAACACGAGTACGAATTTCATGTAACCACCGATCATTTGGCCCTTTTTGGGTTGTGCGCACACTGTGCTGCAAAAAAGGAAATGTAAACAGCATGCCCGCACGTATCACCTGTAAGATTGGGAGATCTCTATTTAAGAGTATGCGTTGTCAATCTGCTTCATTTGTCCTCTGTCTCGCCTCAGCCGTGCTGACTGCTTGTGCTTCGTTGCCCGTGTCGCCTGGGACCCCTGGCAAACTCAATGTTGTCACCACGGTATCGCCTGTGACTAATGTTGTCTACAACATTGGGGGTAACCGAATTACCCTCTCGGGCATCGTGCCCGAGGGTGTGAATTCGCATACGTTTGAGCCCGCACCATCGGACGCGAAGATCCTGTCGCAAGCCGATATTATCTTTGTAAACGGATTAAGGCTGGAAGAACCCACAATCAAGCTGGCGACGGCGAACAAGGCAGCCGACGCGCAGATTGTCGAACTGGGGCCATTGACGATTGGGCCTGACGACTACGTGTATGACTTCTCTTTTCCAAAAGAAGCGGGCAGCCCCAACCCGCACTTGTGGATGAATCCCATCCACGCGTTGCGCTATGCTGAAATTGCGCGCGACACATTGTCGAAGCGCGATCCGGCCAACGCCGACTATTACGCAAAGAATTACGATGCGTTCAAGTTGCGCATTGAGGCGCTGGACAAAGCGATCAAGAACACCGTGGACAGCATTCCCGAGAGAAATCGGCGCCTGCTGACATATCATGATTCCTTTGCCTACTTTGCGCCGCGTTATGGGATGACCGTGATTGGAGCGATTCAGCCTTCGGATTCGGCCGAGCCCTCGGCGAAAGAAGTGGCCGAGATCATCAAGCAATTGAAGGCCGAGAATGTGCCCGCGATTTTTGGTTCCGAAGTGTTTCCGTCCCCGGTGCTGGATCAGATCGGCAAAGAAGCTGGGGTGCAGTTTGTTGACACCTTGCGGGATGACGATTTGCCAGGCAAGCCTGGCGATGCGACACATTCGTACATCGGTTTGCTGGTGGAAGATGTGAAAGTTATGGCCAAAGCGCTGGGCGGCAAGCCGCAGTTAATGGACGGCATTGACACGGCTAATGTTCCAGGCATGGATCAATCCGTTCAGCAACCGCAGTAATGCGACCCGTATGTGCGCAGTGTGATGCCTTTGTTTGCCGTGGCGTTATCGTCACAGCTTGTTTTTGCCGGAAACCAAAATTATGCAGCCGCTAATCGAACTCAAAGATGTGTCATTTCAGTATGGCGCCGATCCCGTTCTGAAGAACGTCTTTCTTCATTTGCATGCCGGCCAGTTTGCCGCACTGGTTGGTCCAAGCGGCGCTGGAAAGACAACGCTGCTCAAGCTCATTTTGGGCGTGCTGATGCCCACGCACGGCGATATCTGTGTGGACGGTTGTGTCAGCGGCGTTCAACGCACCCTGCGCATTGGATACGTGCCCCAACTTGAAACGGTGGATTGGAACTTTCCAGTCACAGTCGAACAGGTTGTTTTGATGGGCCGCATCACGCGCGCAAACCGCCTGCCTTGGCATAGCCGGGAAGACAAGCGCCAGGCGCTGCAGGTGCTGGACCAGCTCGGCATCGCCGATCTGGCCCAGCGACACATTCGTGAATTGTCGGGCGGCCAGCAACAGCGCACATTTCTTGCGCGCGCGCTTATCTCGGAGCCCGATCTGCTGGTGTTGGATGAACCCACATCGGGCGTTGATTTGCGCACGGCCGAAAGCGTGCTGCACATGGTGGCGCATCTTAATCAAAACGGCATGAGCGTGCTGATGACCACACACGATCTTAACGCGGCGGCCGCACATGCGCCGTGGGTAATCTGCTTGAATCGCAGCATCGTGGCGCAAGGCCCGCCGGAAGAGATTTTCAAACCGGAAATCTTGAATTTGACCTATAACGGCGACATGATCGTCATTCGCCAAAGCGGCATGCTCTTTGTGCACGAGCGACCGCATGGGCACACCTATCACGACGTCGTGCCCGAGCCTGTGCCGGGACATGCGATATGACGAGGCATCATGGCTTTGCTAATTGAACCGTTTCAGTTTGAGTTTTTTCGCAATGGAACTGCCGCCGCCGTCATCACAGGCGGATTGTGCGGGCTGATCGGCGTGTACATTGTGTTGCGGGGGATGAGTTACATAGGCCACGGCTTGTCGCATGCCATCTTCGGCGGCGCAGTCGTGTCGTTTGTGCTGCAATTCAACTTTTATCTGGGCGCCGGGTTGTGGGGATTTATCGCCGCATTGCTTATCAACCAGACCGTGCGCCGCACCAAGCTTAGCGCCGATGCGGCCATTGGCGTCATTACCACGGCCAGTTTTGCCATAGGTGTGGCGCTCATCAGTCGTTACCGGAGATTCACCCGTTCGTTCGACGCCGCTCTTTTTGGCAACATCCTGGGCGTGCAAACGCAGGATGTGATGGTGATTGCGGGTATCGCATTGCTGGTTGTTGCGCTGATTCTGGTTCTCTACAAACAGCTGTTGTTCACGACCTTTGATGTGTCGGTTGCGCAGGTCTATGGTGTCAGGACCGGCTGGGTGGAGACCCTTTTTGCGCTGGCGCTTGCCGCGACGCTGATCGGCTCCATGCAAATTCTTGGGGTTACGCTGATCGCTGCGGCATTGGTTGTTCCGGCCATCACCGCGCGCCTAATGACCGACAGTTTTCATCGGATGGTGCTGTACTCGGCCCTGATCGGTGCAGGTACTGGATTTGTGGGCATGTATATCAGTTACTACGTGGATGTTGCGTCAGGCGCCACGATTGTGATCCTGCAGGCAATTGTGTTCGCCTGCGTGCTTTTTGTTGGCGTTACACGAAAGCGCGTTGCGCAACGCCTCATTCATACGCACGTGTGATCAACATGATGCGGCGGATGGCAACCGGTGCAGGGCTTGATGCAAACGCAGTTGAGTTGGGAACTATTTGTATGCAGGATTGTCACGGATGATGGTTTAGTTGGGACTGAGGGCGCCGCCAGCAATTTGCTGGCCGACGATGCGTTTCCAATGCGCTTGGAATTGAGCGGCTGTGAAACGCACTTGCCGCCTGGCAAAATCTGGCCTTCGACCTCCTCTAGCAAAACCATCCGCTTTCTGTTACAACTACACCGATTGAGCAGAATGTGGGCTGGCAACTGAGCAGCCACACACGCAGGATACGCCTCCACAGGGAGCAAAGCGAAGGGGAAACATGAGCAACGATACATTTGACGCTGAAGAGCGCCGCCGCAAGGCTGAAGAAGCCGCCAAAAAACCCATGTCGGCCGCGCCGATGAAATTCGACGAGCAGGGCAATGTCGACTGGGGCAACATGTGGGACAGCTTTTGCGCCCTGGCTCTGACCGGCGGGCCGTCGCACCGTGAAGCCGTGCTGATGCCCGAAGAAAGTGGCAACCCTGACAGCGAAGACTACCAGCGCGCGTCGCGCGAAATCATTCGCGGCGTTTTTCTTGTGAGCGGGCTGAAAGCGACGCCGGACAAGACCGGCTGGATTGCGGTGGAAGCTGATTCCGAGGGAATGGCCGAGTGGATCGCCAAAGCGGCCGAAGCCGAGCATGTGCTCTTTCGCAGCGAAGGCGCGCGCTTTTTTGTGCCATGCGGCGAAAGCTATCAAACCAAGGGCGAAGTGAAGAGCGTGATCACCGTTGTAGCCAAGACCACGCATTACTGGCAGGATCATGTCGCCAATGAAATGAAAGCGGCTTTTGTTTTGGAAGACACGATCGACAAAGTCGGATCGACCTTAAAACGCATGTTTGGCCGCAAGTAACTGCCGCGCGACACCCAAACCGATCCCCCAGGAACCCGATTCCTGGGGGATCGGCGGTTTTCCAGGCTTATTGCGACAAATTGCAATTGTAAAGAATCCAGATTCAAGACGAGACGAAACGCCATGGAGCAGACGCTCGCACTCGTGACAATCACAGACACTTCGCCGGTAAACGGCGGAGCGTTCGATGGTTTTTTTCACATGCTCACGCAGCTTGATCATGTGCTGGTCCTGCTGGCTGTGGGCGCGCTGCTGGCCCGTCTGGAAGGGCGCTGGCTGGCGCGTTCGGCAGTTGCGCTGGCATTGGCGGCTGGCGCCGGCGTGGCCCTGGCTGCGCTTAGGATCCTTCTGCCGCTCGAACCGCTGCGCATCGCGCTTCTGGTATTGAGTTTGGCGGTGGCCATTGGGTTGCCGTTGTCGCTCGCGCAACGCGCGCCGGTGTTCGCCGCCGGGCTCAGCGCGGCGCTGGCATTCGTTTTGGCGCACAGTCACGCCGCCGAGGTGGCCAACACCGCCGCCAAATACGCGCTGGGCTTTGGCGTTGGCGCTGCGATCCTGGTGCTGGCCGCGCCGTTGTTCGGCTTGGCGCTGGCGTGGATCACCGAACAGCGCCGCCCTGGAGCGCTTGCGGGGCGTATGTTCGGGGCGGCGGCGGCGGTCGCCACATTGGCCGGCGCGACGGGTTTATTGCGCTAATGCTCATCATGTCTCAGCTTAAAGCGATGCACACCCCAACCTGGCGCGAAGCGCGCAGCCAAGACGCCGGGTATTTGCTCGTGAATGCCCTGCTGGTTGCTTTGTGCGCGGGCTGTTTGCTGGATGTGCTCACACATGTGACGGCCGGCGGCGCGCTGTTTGGCGTCTACACGTTGAAGCAAGCCGCAGCGGCGGCCGGGCTCATGATCATGCTGGCGGTTCTGCTGCGCGTTCTGGCAGCGCCGGCCGGCGGAAGTTGGACGCGCTCGGCGATTGCATTTGTACAAAAGCGAGCATGGCTGGGCATGCTGGCTTGCCTGGGGTTTGTCGCGTTGCTGGGCTGGATGTTCACGCAGGCGTGGTGGGGCAATTTCCCGCTCACGCAGGTGTGCCTATTCGCCGCTGCCATGCTGGTGCTTGGGTTGGTGCTGTTTGCGCCGGTCGCCGGCACACTGCGATGGCGCAAGTGGGCGGTCGGGGTGGCGGCATTCTGGCTGCTGATCGAAGCCGGCACGCAGATCGCCGCGCTGTTGGGCGTGTTGCCGTTTGACAACCGCAGCGGCCTCTACACCGCGTATGGCCGGGTCTATCAGCACGGTGACGGGGTGGGGCATGGCGTGACCAACCGCTTTGGCTTTTACGATGCCTCGCCGGTGGCGCCTGCGGCGGTTGTTGCAGGCGCACCCGTCCCGCGCGCGCGCGGCATCGTGCTGCTGGGCGATGGCTTTGTGCAAGGCTTGCATGTGCCGCAGCGCGAACACCTGGCCTCGCAATTGCGGTCGCGTTTGGGCGCATCCGGCCGCGTGTCCGCCAACGGATTTCCGGGCTACGGCGCCGGGCTCTACACCGATCCCAAGCTGGTTCCCTATACCGTACTGCGCTTCAACCCGGATGACGTGGTGGTGCTGTTTCATCTGGCCAACGACTTTGACATGCGCAGCCAGCCGGATGGCGTTCTGCCGTTTTACGATGTCAGCGCCGAGGGCCGGCCCACCGTGCGCGAGAGCGACGCGCTGCGCTTGCATGCGCTGCAGCATCTGATCATTCGTGCTTATGATCCGCTCAACCCGGCGCAGACGCTGCAAAGCCACCTTTTCACCGTGCAACTGCTCCGTCAGAAGCTCGATCCGGCCTACGAGTATCGCGAGTATGGCGATCTTGGCGTGCCGCCGGCCTATCCGACGCATCTCGATGCGATCGGCGCGGGCCAGCCATTTGGCACGGCCAGCGCGCTTTTCGCCCCGCAGTCCACGCCTGCGGCGCAGCGCGCGATGGCGCTGGCCAAGGCGCAATTGCGAACGCTGAACAGCGAGTTGGGCGCTCTGGGCATCAAGCTGCGGGTGGTCACAATCCCGTATTTCCCGCCGCAGGTGTTGGATCGGGCCCAAGCACCGGGCTGGTCGACCGAGTTCGACGGATTCGATGCGTTGCTGCCTGAGCGCGAATTGCAGCGTTTTGCCAGCGAAGCCGGCATTGATCTGTTGCCGATGGGCGAGTACATGCGCGCGCAAAACTTGACCGGCGCGCAGATTCGCGCGCTGTATTTTCGCGGGGGCGCTGGGGAGCTGACGGCGGCCGGACATGCATTTTTTGCGCAGGCCATCGCTGATTGCATCTATGGGATGGGAAGGTGTGGGCCATGATCAGAGTGGAGACATCGACCCTTGCGGTTCGCGACTGGCTGTGGCATGCGGGCGCGCGCGACCAAACAGTTATGCGCATGATGCGCATCGGCGGATTAATTGCCGGCGCGTTTGCCCTGGATTGGTGGGCGCATCGCGCCGGGCATTTGGCCGAAGCCGCCTACGCGCAGCCGTCGGTTGCGATCCAGTTGATCGTCGCGCGGCCGGATGTGCCGATTGTGCTGGCGCTGGGCGCGGCAATTGCGGCGTCACGCGTTGGGAGGCGTGGCTGGGCGGCGTTTGAACAACACTACCGCACACGCGCGTTTGCCGGAATCTTGGCACTCCTTATCGCGTGGACCTGCACGCTTTATGACTTTAACGCGTATGCGGGACAGGCGCACCTGGCCGACCGAGCACTGATGATCGCCTTTGCGCTGGCGGTTTGGGCGCATCCGGCGTTTTTGCTGCCCCAGCTTGTGCTGGCCCACACCTTGCTTTGGCAATTTGACTATCCGCTTGTCTGGCAGTTCAGCTGGGAAGAGATCAACATGCCGTTGCGGGTGCTGGCCGTGCTATGCGTGGCTGCCTTTGTGCCCCGTGTCGCTGGGCTGCGGTCGCGGCATCTGCTGGGCGCGGTTCTATGTGTTGTAGCCGCGAGCTATTTGTGCTCGGCGATCGGCAAGCTGCAAATCGACTGGTTTTCGATGCCAACGCTCCAGTATCTGCCGTTGGGCGGATTTACTCACGGCTGGCTCAGCCAGGCGGGAACCGACATGCTGCAGCGCGTCATTACGGCGCTGTCCGTCGCGGCCGTGCCGCTGATGGTTGCGACACTTGTGCTTGAGCTGGGATCGGCATTTGTGTTGTGCTGGCGGCGGGCGGCCTTGGTGTTTCTGTTCGGCGTCCTCGCCTTTCACGGCGGCGTGTGGCTGCTGACTGGCATCGTTTTTTGGCGTTGGATGAGCGTCGCCAGTCTCTTGATCGCGTTTCTGCTCCGGCCCGCGCCGGTTCGGCCAACCGCTCTTTTTCCCCGGCGCGCAGAACCGCTATATGCGGTGCTTGTGATTGGCGCGGCACTGTTGTTTCGGCCTGTGCCGCTCGCGTGGCACGACACACGCGCGATGTATGTGTATGAGGTTGAGGGCATCGATTCCGCTGGCGCCCGCACAACGCTCCCGCCGGACACCTTTGCACCGTTTGAAGATATTTTTACTTTTGGCAATTTTGGCTATCTGCATCCTTCCAGGCGCTTGACCGGCCAAGTAATGGGTGCGGTCGCAGACACTGAACAAGCCCGCGCGGTAAACGCCGCCCGCACGCCCGAAGCGTTTTTTGCAGTGGAACGGCAATTTGGACACGTTAATTTTGATGCAGGTTTGAGCGCCAGCTTCGACAGTCTGGTGCAACATATCCTTATGCGGCTGAACGCATCGGGTGGTCAAGCCTCGACTTGGGCGGTGGCGCGCGCGCCTCGGCACCTGTGGAACACGCTTGGTCGGCCGCTGTGGCATGCGCCAATCACGCGCGTGCGGGTGCACATGCTGACCTGGCTCTATGACGATCAACAATTGCGCATGATCCGCGATGAAGTGGTGCGCGAAGTAGCGATCCCATGACGATCTACACACTCACCCACATACTCGACGCCTCGGCGCAACGTTACCCAGATCATCCGGCCATGCGTTGCAACGGCGCGTCTATGAGCTATGCGCAGTGGCATCGGCGCGCCGGCGCGTTGGCCGCCGCGCTTGTTGAGCAGGGCGTGCGACCGGGCGATCGCGTCGGCATCTATCTAAACAAAAGCCTGGAGACTGCCGTTGCGATCTATGGCATCTGGATGGCCGGCGCGGCGTATGTGCCGCTCGATCCGTTGGCGCCGGCGGCGCGCTTGATCTTTGCGCTGAACGATTGCGGCGTGCGCCATCTTGTCACCCAAAACAACAAAGCCGCCGCCGTGCGCGAGCTTGCCGGCCAAAGCCCGTTGAAGCATGTGATCGGCATCGTGCAGGATCAGCTGCCAGTGCCCCTGCAAGGTCTGACTTGGACTGAGGTGAATAGCGCCGGCGGCCCCATGCCCAAGCTGCGCGTCACCGAGCAGGATCTGGCCTATGTGATGTACACCTCCGGCTCAACGGGCACGCCCAAAGGATTGATGCACACCCATCACAGTGGGCTGAGCTACGCGCAGCTCTCGGCCGACTTGTATGACTTGCGGCACGAAGACATCTTGAGCAATCACTCGCCGCTGCACTTCGACATGTCGACGTTCGACTACTTCAGCGGGCCGCTGCGCGGGGCGACCACGGTAATCATCCCGGAGGCGGTGACCAAGCTGCCGGCCAGCATGTCAAAGCTGGTGCAGGACGAGCGCATCACGGTATGGTATTCGGTCACCACCGCCATCGTGCAGATGGTATTGCGCGGCGCCCTGGACAAGCGGGATTTTTCGGCGCTGCGCTGGCTGAACTATGGCGGCGAGCCCTTTCCGCCGGCGCACTTGCGGTCATTTATGCAACGCTTCCCGAATGTGCGCGTGAGCAATGTGTATGGACCCGCCGAAGTCAACCAGTGCACGTTTTACCACGTGGATGCGCCGCCCGATGATGATGAATCGATCCCGATTGGCGAGGTATGGGCCAACAGCGAGGGTATTGTATTGGGCGACGACGACCAGCCGGTGGCGGATGGCGAGATCGGCGAGCTGGCAGTGCGCACGCCCACGATGATGCGCGGCTACTGGGGCCGGCCGGACTTAAATGCAAAAGCCTTCTATCTGCGTAGTGCATATGAACATTATCAAGACAGTTTTTACCGCACCGGCGATCTGATGAAACGCGATTCGCTCGGCCGTTTGCGCTTTTTCGGGCGCAAAGACCGCCAGGTGAAGACGCGCGGCTATCGGGTTGAGCTGGATGAGGTGGAAAACGCGCTGGGATCGCAGCCGGAGGTGGGTGAGTGCGCAGTCTACGCGGTGCCGGATGGCGAGGGCAGCAGCCTAATCGAAGCCGCGGTGATCGCCAAACGCGATGCGGTGATTGATGAGGCCGTGCTCAAGGCCGCGCTGGCCGGGCGGCTGCCGGCGTATGCGCTGCCGCATGCGATTCGGTTGATGGACGACTTTCCGCGCACCGGCACCGGCAAGATCGACCGGCGCGCGCTGCGCGATCTGGCGCTGAGCGCGCCGGCAAAGGCGGAAGTGAGTTAGCGAGGCCAAAGGGCGGGGAGGGAAAATATATGCGAGAAGCGATTCATTCTTTTATTCAAGCAGAACTTCTGATGGGGCAAAACGTCGCGCTGGCGGATGGCGACGAATTGCTGCTGAGCGGGCTTGTCGATTCACTGGGCGCGGTGCGCTTGATCGCGCACATCGAGGATCATCTTGGCATGCGCATCCCGCCGGAAGATGTGGTGATCGAGAACTTCCAGTCGGTCGATGCCATCGTGGCGTATTTGGCGCAGCGTCAGACGGCTTGATCGTTTATGCGACGAGGTCTTTGTGCAACGACGGCTGACACGGCAAGCGTAGCGGGGCGCTTCACGCTGGCGCATGTCAGCGTGAGCGAAGCAGGCGCTGCGTGGCGCTTCACTCCAGCGTCTGCCGTTCTGAGCGAGGCGAGGGATGACATGTGTCCGTGGCGGGGCAACCTATGAACAACGAAGCCTTTGAGCGCTCGAACCTGACGCGCAGCCAGTACTTGATCTGGCTCGGCCAAACGCTGAGCCCGGATGCGCCGCTGTACAACATGATCGTCACGTTCGCGTTCGACGGTGCCATCGACGCGTCGGCATTTCAGCGCGCATTCCAAACGACCCTCGACTCGACCGACGCGCTGCGCACGGTTCTATCCGAGCAGGATGGCGTGCCCATGCAGCAGGTGCGCGAGACGTTGCGCTACGAGGTTCCGTTAATCGATTTCTCCGCGGCGCCCGATCCGGATGCGGCCTATCGCGAGTGGGCCGATCGTCAGCGCCTCTGCCTGTTCGATCTGCGCGAGCGGCTGTTCGATTCGATGCTGATCAAGCTGGCGCCGGAGCGCTTTGTCTGGTATCTCAGCCAACACCACTTGATCACCGACGGCTGGTCATGCCTGGTGGTGTACAAGCGCGTGGCTGCGGCCTACGCCGGTGCGTTGCCCGCAGGGTTGCCGCAGTTTGCCGAGTACGCCGCTGCCGAGCGGCAGCTGCGCGGCAGCCAAGCGCTGGCGCGCGCCGAAGCGCATTGGCAGGCCAAAACCGCGCCAGCGCGCGAGGCGCTGAGTTTCTTCGATCGCGCCCGCAACGCGGCTGCGACAGCGCAGGGCGGCAGCGCGCGCACCGATCGCGTCAGCGTCGATTTAGGCGCGCGTCGATCGGATGCGCTGCGCGCGCTGGCACAGCGGCCGGGTTTTCGCGCGCTGAACGCCGATCTTTCGCTCTACAACATTTTCGCGGCGCTCACGGCTGCGTTTGTCCATCGCGCATCTGGCGGGCGGCGTTTTCGCATCGGTGTGCCCTTGCACAATCGCGCCAGCGCCGCGCACAAAGACACCGTCGGCGTGTTTATCGAAATTTGCCCGCTCGACTTTGACGTGGCCGAGCGCGCCACATTTGCCGGACTGCATCGGCAGGCATCGGGCGAGATGCTCGGGGCGATACGCAACGTGCTGCCCGGCGTGAGCCGCGCCGAACACAACCGCGCTTATGAAGTGCTGCTCAACTTTGTCAACGTGGCTTTCCCCGCTTTTGGCGGACTGCGCCCGCGCGTGGACTGGTTGCACTCTGGCTATGGCGACGGCGCGCACGCGTTGCGCATGCAAATTGAGGATTTCTCCGGCACTGGCGCATATCGCGTGCATTTTGACTTTGCCGCGCGACGCTTCGATGCGGCGCAGCAACAGGCAGCGACCGAGCAGTTCTTGCGCGTGCTGGACGTGTTTCTGGAAGACCCGGAGCGCCCGCTGGATTCTTTCGACCTGCTGACCGAAACGCAGCGCGCATCGCTGCTGCTTGAATTCAACCGCACGCATGCGCCTTATCCGTCCGCAGCATCGATCATCGATCTGATAGACGCCCAGGTCGCGCGCACGCCCGACGCCATCGCCATCGCCGACGGCGCGCGGTCGCTCAGCTACGGACAGCTCAATGCACTGGCAAACGCGCTCGCTGTCCGCTTGCGCGCCATGGATGTCAGCGCCGGCTCGTTGGTGCCGCTGCTCCTGACACATTCGATTGAAGTGGTCGTGGCGATTTTAGGCGTGCTCAAAGCCGGCGCCGCATATGTGCCGTTGGATGTGAACACGCCGCGCGATCGCGTGGCGCGCATTTTGTCTGACATCGGCGCCGGGACAGGCGCGCAACCGGTCTTGGTCACACACTCGGACAGCGCCGGCATTTTTGAAGCGCGCAGCCTGGTGCTGGATGACTTTACACAGCTTGCGCCCCTTGCCGCCGCACCTGGCCCGCGCCCCGGCTCGCGCGATCTGGCCTATGTGATCTTTACGTCTGGATCAACGGGCACGCCCAAAGGCGTGATGATCGAGCATCGCAGCCTGGTCAACTACATCGTTTGGGCGCTGCGCGTGTATTGCGACGGCGCGCCGCGCAGCTTTGCGCTGTTCTCGTCGCTGGCATTCGATTTGACCGTGACGTCGATTTTTGCGCCGCTGATCGGCGGCGGGCAGATTCATGTGTATCGCGAAGACGAAGGCGTGCGTGGCATGGCCGTGCTCAAAGCCGTGGCCGACGACCGCTGCGATGTGATCAAGCTTACGCCCGCGCATTTGGCCATGCTGGTCGAACAGCCACTCGCCCGCACGCGCATCAAGACGCTGATCGTGGGCGGCGAGGATTTCAAAACCGAGCTCGCGCGCGCGATCACCAACGCTTTTGGCCGGCCGATCGACATCTTCAACGAATATGGCCCGACTGAGGCCACTGTCGGTTGCATGATCCATCGCTTCGATGCGGCTCGCGATCGCGCGCCGTCGGTGCCGATCGGCACGCCGGCCGACAACGCGCGCATCTATGTGCTTGACGCGCATTTGAACCCGGCGCCGCCGGGCGTGATTGGCGAGATGTATATCGCGGGTGACGGACTGGCGCGCGGTTATTTTGCCCGGCCCGATCTGACGGCCGAGCGTTTTGTCTCGTGGGATGAAAGCCGCTGCGCACGAGGGCAGATGTCTGAGGCGACGAGCGCGTTGTCCACTGTATATCGCAGCGGCGATCTGGCGCGCTGGCTGCCCGATGGCCGGCTCGAATTTCTCGGCCGTGCGGATCATCAGGTCAAGATCGGCGGCGCGCGCATTGAGCTGGGCGAGGTCGAGGCGCGCCTGCTGTCGCATCCGGCCGTGAAAGAGGGCGTGGTGGCGGTGGTGCGGCGCGTTGCGGATGCGCATCGCGAGCCAGAGCGGCACTGCGCGCGCTGCGGGCTGGCGTCAAACTACCCCGGCGTGAGCTATGACGCTTCCGGCGTGTGCAACTACTGCCGCTCGTACGAGGCTTTCAAAGACAAAGCGCAGGCGTATTTCAAGAGCATGCGCGAATTTGAGCCCATCGCCGCGCAGATGAAGGCGACGCGCAGGGGCGACTACGACTGCGTGGTGTTGCTCAGCGGCGGCAAGGACAGCACCTACATGCTGTATCAGCTTACTGCCATGGGGCTGCGCCCGCTGGCTTTTACGCTGGACAACGGCTATATCAGCGACGAGGCCAAGGCCAATATCCGGCGTGTGGTGAACGGCCTGGGCGTCGATCATGTGTTTGGATCCACCCCGGCGATGAACGCGATCTTTGTCGATTCGCTGCAACGTTTCGCCAACGTGTGCAACGGCTGCTTCAAAACCATCTACACATTGGCCACCCAGTTGGCGCGCGAGAAAGGCATTCGCACCGTCGTCACCGGCCTGTCGCGCGGGCAGTTTTTTGAAACGCGCCTGAACGAAGATCTGTTTGCGTTGCCGGACTTTGATCCGCAGCGCATCGACGAGATGATTCTCGAGGCGCGCAAGGCCTATCACCGCCGCGATGATGTGATTTCGCGCTCGCTCGACGTCGATGTATTTCGCAGCGACGCCACCTTTGACGACGTGCAGTTTGTCGACTTTTACCGATATTGCACGGTGTCGCTTGACGAAATGTATGCGTTTCTCAAAACGCATGCGCCTTGGGTGCGGCCGTCGGATACCGGCCGCTCGACCAACTGTCTGATCAACGAAGCCGGCATCTGGGTGCACAAGCGCAAGCGCGGCTTTCACAACTATGCGCTGCCGTATGCCTGGGACGTGCGCCTCGGCCACAAGACGCGTGAAGCGGCCATGGACGAACTCGACGACGATATCGACGAGCCGCGCGTGCGTCGCATCTTGACCGAAATCGGCTACAG
This sequence comes from Chloroflexota bacterium, assembly GCA_031368515.1. Classification (GTDB taxonomy): domain Bacteria; phylum Chloroflexota; class Anaerolineae; order J036; family Brachytrichaceae; genus CANJQH01. Next base: position 31,009 of record JANMNW010000579.1, on the reverse strand, counting down.
CGCCGAGGCCGAGACGCGCGACGATGCGCGTTTGGTGGCGTATTACGTGCCTGCCGCCGATAACACCGACGCCGCGCAGTTGCGCGCGCATCTGGCCGAAACGCTGCCGCACTACATGCTGCCCAGCGCGTTTGTGGCGTTGGAGCGCATGCCGCTAACCTCAAACGGCAAGATCGACCGGGCCGCGCTGCCGCACCCGGACGAGCGCGACGCAGCGCACGACGCCGCGTTTGTCGCGCCGCGCAACGCAGTCGAGAGCAAGCTGGCGGAGATCTGGTCCTCAGTTCTGCGCGTGAGCGCCGTGGGCATGCACGACAATTTTTTCGAGCTGGGTGGCGATTCGATTCTATGCATTCAAGTGGTGTCGCGCGCTTTGCAGGCCGGCATCAAGCTTACGCCGGCTCAGATGTTTCAGCATCAGAGCATCGCCGAACTTGCGCCGCGTGTCGGCTTGGTTGCGGCCCAGGCGGAGCGGCAGGCGCCGGTTGTGGGCGAGGTGCCGATGCTGCCGATCCAGCGCTGGTTCTTTGAGCAGGATTTTGCCGGGCGCGATCATTGGAACCAGACCTTGCGCGTGGCGCTGCCAAGCACGACCGATGCGAAGCACGTGCGGCAGGCGCTGCGCGCGCTGATTTCGCGCCATGACATGCTGCGCGCGCGCTTTGTGCAAGAGGATGGGAGCTGGCGCCAGATCGTGCTGGCGCGCGTCGATGCCGATCCTCTGGACGTGTGCGAGGGTTCCGTCGCAGAACGCAGCGCCGCCGCTCAAGCGCTTCAGCGCAGCTTGAGCCTGGCCGAAGGGCGCGTGTTTCGCGGTTTGCTGTGCGTGTCTGACACAGGAGCAAGCGAGTTGACGCTGGCGGCGCACCATATGGTGGTCGACGGGTTGTCGTGGTGGACGTTGCTCAAAGACCTAGACAGCGCGCTTGAGCAACTGGACCGCGGCCAAGAGATCGCCCTGCCACCGGCAAGCGCGCCGTTCAAGCGCTGGGCTGAGCGCGCGCAGCAGCGCGCCGATGGCGAAGCGCTGCAAGAGCTGGCGCGCTGGATGGCATTGCCCGCCGCCCCAGCCAGCAGCGGGGCCGTGAACGAGGCGGAAGCGGCGACCGCGTCGATTCAGCTCGATGCCGAAGTCACGCGCCAGTTGTTGCGCGACGCGCAGGCGGCCTATCGCACTGAAATCAACGATTTGCTGCTGACCGCGCTGGCCCGCGCGCTGAAACGATTCACCGGCGATGCGACCGCTCTGATTGCGTTGGAGGGTCACGGCCGCGGCGATGCGCGCAGCAACGATCATGGCATTGACCTTTCGCGTACCGTGGGCTGGTTCACCACGCTGCACCCGGTGGCGTTGACCGCGCACGACGACTGGACGGCCAGCATCAAGAGCACAAAAGACGCGCTGCGCAGTGCGCCAGACCGCGGCTCGGGTTACGGGTTGCTGCGGTATCTCGCCACGCATCCGGATGCGGCCGCGTTGCGCGCGCAACCCATGCCCGGCGTTCTGTTCAACTATCTCGGACAACTTGATGCTTTGGCGCTCGGAGCTGGCCGCGTGCGTGTGCTGGACGAGCTGCGCGTCTCGCGCAATCCGGACGCCCGGCGCGCTTTTGCGCTGGAGATCAACACTCACGTCAACAACGGCATGCTTCGCGTCGATTGCGCGCTGGCCGATGGCGGCGCCGACGCTGCGCAACGCTGCGCGCAGTTTGCCGCACTGTATCGCGATGCGCTGCTTGAGACTGTTGCCCACTGCGTTGCTTCGCAAGATGACGCAGCCGGGTATTCCCCATCGGACTTTCCGGAAGCGGGGCTGAGCCAGTCCGATCTGGACGACATTCTTTCGGAGCTGACCCAATGAGCGCATCAACATCAAACCCCAACGTCGAAGCCATCTATCCGCTCACACCCGGGCAGGAGGGCATGCTCTTTCATGCGATTGATGCGCCAGACAGCGCGTCATATTTTCAGCAATATGTGTGCATGGTGCGCGGCGCGCTCGATCACGATGCATTTGCACACGCCTGGCGGCAAGTCATCGCGCGGCATGGCGCGCTGCGCACCCAATTCACCTGGGAAAAACGCGACCGTCCGCTGCAAATCGTGCGGCAAACGCTCGATCTTCCGCTGACCCATGTTGAGTGGGCGGCGCACGAAGCCGATGCGCGGCTTGCGGCTTACCTGCGCGACGATCAGGCGCGCGGCTTCGAGCTGAGCAAATCGCCGCCCATGCGGCTGCTGCTGGCGCGCGTCGGCGAGGCGCACACGCTGGTGTGGAGCTGGCATCACCTGCTGATGGATGGCTGGTCGACCTACTGCGTGCTGCGCGAAGTGTTTGCCGCCTACGATGCGCAAATCAATGGGCGAGTCTGGTCGCCGCCCGCTCCCCGGCCTTTCCGCGAGTTCGTGCAGTGGCTGCAGGCGCGCGATGCGACCGGCGACGAGGCGTTCTGGCGTGCCGAATTGGAGGGGCTGGCCGGACCCACAACGGTGGCCGGCGCGATTCGTGCGCGCGCGCCTGGCAGCGGTCATGCGCAGACCGTGCGCATCTGTGACGCGGGCACGACGCAGGTGCTAAAAGCCTTCGCCCAACGCCAGCGCGTGACGTTGAACACAGTCGTGCAGGCGGCCTGGTCGCTCGTGCTCAGCCGCTATTGCGCCAGCGACGACGTGGTGTTTGGCGTGACGCAATCCGGCCGGCCGGCGGCGCTACCCGGCGCCGAAGCGATGGTCGGCATGTTCATCGCCAGCGCGCCATTGCGTGCGCGCATCGACGCCGGTCAGCCGCTGGGCGCCTGGCTGGCCGATTTGCAGGCGCGCGCCGCGCGCATGCGCGAGTTTGAGCACACGCCGCTGGCGCGGGTTCAACATTGGGCCAGCCTGCCGGCCGGACGCGCGCTGTTCGACTCGCTGCTGGTGTTTGAAAACTACCCAATGGATGGCGCGTTGGCGCCGGCGTCTTCGGGGTTGCGCATCGACGAGGCGCGACACATTGAGCAAAGCAACTATCCGCTTGCGATCATTGTGGTGCCGGCGCCCACGCTGCAACTGTTTGCCGTGTACGACCGCGCATTGTTTGACGCGGCAACAATCGATCAACTGTTGCGACATCTGCATACGGCGCTGCTTTCGATGCAGCATGCCGCGACCGTGGGCGATGTGGACCTGCTTGATGCCGCTGAACGCGCGCAGGTGCGCGATGAGTTTAATGCCACTGCGCGGCCCTGGCCGCAGCAGGCGCGGGCGCACGACCTGATTGCCGCGCAGCCGGCCGATGCCATCGCGGCCGTTTACCGTGATGACAGCCTGTCCTATGGCCAGCTCGACGCGCGAGCGCGCGCGGTGGCGCAGGCATTGCGTGCACATGGCCTGAAAACAGGCGAGCCCGTGGCGCTATGCGCCGAGCGCTCGCTTGAAATGATCGTCGGCATCGTGGGCATTTTGAAAGCCGGCGGCGCCTATGTGCCGCTCGATCCCGCTTATCCGCGTGAGCGACTCGACTTCATGCTGGCCGACAGCGGCGCGCGTGTGACCGTGATGGCGCCGAATGCGGCGGATGAGAGCGCCTGGCCCACCTCGGTGGTTTATGTGAGCACGGCCGAATCGCACCAGGAGGCGGACGCATTCGAGGCGCCTGCCTTTGACAGCGACACCGTGGCCTACCTCATTTACACCTCGGGTTCGACGGGCAAACCGAAAGGCGTGCCGGTCCAACACCGCAATCTTGTGCATTCGACACTGGCGCGCGAAGGCGTCTACGAGCAGGCGCCAGGGTGCTTCCTGCTGCTGTCGTCATTTTCTTTCGACAGCTCGATCGTGGGCCTGTTCTGGACGCTGTGCTCGGGCGGCAAGCTGGTATTGCCCGAGCCAAAACAAGAGCAAGACATTGGCGCGCTGGCCGATCTGATGGGCCGCCATCACGTCACACACATGCTGGCGCTGCCGTCGCTCTATCGCCTGGTTCTGGACTATGCTGAGCCGGCGGCGCTTGCGGCGTTGCGCTGCGTGATTGTGGCGGGCGAGGCTTGCACAGCCGATCTGGTGCAGCGGCATACCGCGCTGCTTCCACAGGCCAAGCTCTACAACGAATATGGCCCGACCGAAGGCACGGTATGGAGCACCGCCTATCGCGTCCCCTCAGATTTTGCCGGCAACATCGTGCCGATCGGCCGGCCCATTCCCAACATGCGCAACTATGTGCTCGATGCGCGCATGCGCCTGCAACCCGTCGGCGTTGCAGGCGAGCTGGTCATCGGCGGAGCGGGCGTGGTGGATGGCTACTGGCGGCGGCCGGAGCTGACGGCCGAGCGCTTCGTGACGTTGGCGCCGCCAGCTGGCGCGGCGGAACCGGTCTATCGCACGGGCGATATGGCGCGCTGGCTGCCCGATGGCACGCTCGAGTTTTTGGGCCGCATCGACAACCAGATCAAGCTGCGCGGCTATCGCGTCGAGCTGGAAGAAATCGAAGGTGTGCTGAATGCGCACCCTGACGTGCGCGAAAGCGTGGTCGTGCTGCGCAGCCAGGCGCGCGTGGATCTCACCGCGCTCGAAGCGGCTTTGGCCGCGCTTGACCCGGCCGCGCGGGATGCGCTGCTCGCGGACATTGAGCGCTTGCCGCAATAAACATCATGCTAAGACGCTTGCGAAAAACCACCGACTACGACCTGACGCTGGAGGTCAAGAACGACGCTTTCATCCGGCCGCCGCACGACCATCAGCGCAATTGGCTTCTCAACAAGGCATTGGCCGATCTGGCCGCCGATCTGGCCGCGCTCGATCGCGAGGCGGCGCATTTTGTGCCGGGCGGAGAACGCGTTGACCTGACGCAGGATCGCATGCATGCCGAGTTGAGCGATGACGACATCATGGAGGACTGGCAGATTCCGATCATGCGCGCCATGGCCGAATCGGTGGCCAGCCCGCAGCGCGATCTGCTAGAGATCGGTTTTGGCCGGGGCGTGTCGTCCGAGTTCATCCAGGCGATCGGCGTCAAATCGCACACGATTGTCGAGTGCAACGAGCGCGTGGTGGATCGCTACAACGCCTGGCGCGCGCGACGTCCGGAGCGCGACATTCGCCTGATCTTCGGCAAATGGCAGGACACGCTGGATCAGTTTGAGCAATACGACGCCATCTTTTTTCACACCTATGCGCTGAGCGAGAATGAGTATCTTGAAACGGCCGTCAAGGGCATCACCTTTGCCGAGCACTTTTTCGACACCGCCGCGGCCCATCTGCGGCCGGGCGGCGTGTTCACCTATCTCACCAACGAAATCGATTCACTCAGCCGCGAGCATCAGCGCTCGTTGCTGTCGCGCTTTCGCTCCGTTGAATTGAGCAAGGTCGCGCCGTTGACCATGCCCGCCGACTTGCATGACACATGGTACGCGCGCTCGATGATGATCGCGGTCGCGCGGAAATAAGGCAGGCTTTGTTGAAACATCATGAACGACCTACGCACCAGGCTTGACACCTTGACCGCCGGACAACGCGCAGAGCTTGCGCGCCGCCTGTCCATCGGCGGCGGGGCGAGCCAGCAGCTTGTAGCCTATGCACTGTCCGCCAATGGGGTTGCTTCGGATGCGCTGCGCGAGCATGTGCGCGGACGCTTGCCCGAATACATGGTGCCGGCCGTGGTGGTCGTGCTGGATGCGCTGCCGCGCCTGCCAAACGGCAAGGTCAATCGCGCCGCATTGCCTGAGCCCAGCCCTCAGAATATTACCGCCACAGATTCCGCGACCGTCTCAGATAGCACGAATGATCCAATGGCCGACGCCTTGCTGAAAATTTGGCGCGATGTGCTGGGCATGGATCAAATCGGCGTCGATGACGACTTTTTTGAGCTGGGCGGCGACTCGATCTTGAGCATTCAGATCATCGCGCGCGCCGCTCGTGCGGGCATCAGCATCAAGCCGCGTCAATTGTTCGAACATTCCACCATCTCCGCGCTGGTCCGCTTGCTGACGGCGACGGCGCCTTCATCGATGCCCGCTCCGGCCAAGCCCGCAGAGTCCGGATCGCGCGCGCCGGTGCTGCCGATTCATCAGTGGCTGCTCGGCCAGCCGTTGAAAAACCCGGAACATTGGAACCAAGCCATGCTGCTGCGGGCGGCGTCGCGCCTGGATGCGCGCGCATTGGCAGCGGCATTGCGTGACCTGGTTCAAGCGCACGGCGCGCTGCGCACGCGCTTTGTCCGGGCGTCCGATGGCGCATGGCAGCAAGAGCTGGCCTCGACTCCGCCCGAAGTCGTGGTTGATGTTCAAAATGTCGGAGGACTGACCGATCAAGCGCGCGCGGAGCAAGTTGAACGGGTGGCCAACCGCATGCACCGCGGCATGAGCCTGGATGGGCCGCGCCTGATGCAGGTGGCGCAATTCGATGCGGCGGCACAAAGCGATGTTTTGATCGTTTTGCATCACCTTGCCGTCGATGTGGTGTCATGGCCGGTGCTGCTGGAAGAGCTGCAAAACGCCTATCGGCGGCATGTTGGCGGCCCAACAGACGCGCCGTCAATCCCGGCGGCGCGTCACGATCACCCCGTGAATTGGAGCCGCCGGCTGGCGGCGCATGCCAATAGCGACGGGGTCAGGGCCGAGGCGGCGTATTGGCTGGCGGAAAGGTCTTCGCTGGCTGTGCCGTTGCCAGTGGATCTGCCGGCTGGCACTAACCGTGTGCGCGATGCGCGCGCGGTCCATACGCAATTGACTGAAGATCAGACGCGCGCGCTTCTGGACCTGGCGCGCACGCTCAAGCTGCAGGTGCAAGACGCGCTGCACATTGCATTTGCCTGTTGCATCAGCCAATGGCAGCGCGCGCCCCATGTGCTGTTTGACACCGAAGGACACGGGCGCGAAGCGCTTTGGGACGACTTCGACGTGTCCGGCGCAATCGGCTGGTTTACCACCGTTTTTCCGGTGCGGCTGCGCGTGCCCGAGGGATCGGACGATCAGGTTGTTGTAAACAGCCTGACACAGCAATTGCGCCAGCTGCCTGGCCGCGGCATTGGGCATGGCCTGTTGCAGCACTATTCCACAGGGGCCGCGCTGCGTAGCGCTTTGCTCGCGCTGCCGCAAGCGCAGATGCTGTTTGCATATCTGGGCCATGCGCAAGAGAAGCAAGACAGCGGCAGCCTGCTCACGCCCGTTGATGCGCGCTTGGGCGATGCGCGCGCGCCGGACGATCCGCGCCGGTATGTGTTTGATGTGAACACGCGCATTCAAGGCGGGCGCCTGGAGGTGACCTGGACCTACAGCGGCGCGCTGCATCGGCATGAAACCGTGCAGTCGCTGGCCGACGATTTTCTTGCGCGCGTGCGGCAGCTTGGCACGCACGCGGCTGGCCCGGCGTCCGTGCCGGGCGATTTTGAATTGCTGGCGCTGGACTCGGCCGACATGGATCAGCTGGCGCGCTTGTTGGATGAGTGAGGCCATGACGCAGCTTAAGAATGTCGAGGATGTCTATCCGCTGTCGCCCATGCAGGCGCTGATGCTGACGCATGCGCTGGCGGCGCGCGCGCATGACGATGGGCGCGACACCTCCTTCAGCCAAATTGTCTACGATATCCAGGGCGCGTTAAACGCCGAGGCATATGCCGGGGCGTGGCGCCAGCTAACGCGCCGGCACACGGCGTTGCGCACAGCGGTGCTGCATGAAGGATTGAAGCAGCCGGTGCAGGTGGTGCGCAAAGAAGCGCCGCTCGAGTTTGTCGTCGAAGACTGGCGCGGCTATGGCGACGTGCAATCACGACTCGACGCCTGGCTGGCGGCCGATCGCGCGCGCGGCATCGATCTGAGCACCGCGCCGCTGATGCGCTTTGCGCTCTTTCAGATCGCCGATCAGGCCTATCGCTTCGTCTGGTCGAGCCATCATATCGTCGTCGATCGCTGGTGCATCGGGCTATTGCTGGGCGAAGCGCGCGCGCTGTATGCCGGCGCGCCGCTGCCGCCTGCTCGTCCGTTTCGCGACTATATCGGCTGGCTGCAAAAACGCAATGCGGCTGCCGACGAGGCATTTTGGCGCGAGCGGCTTGCGGGCGCGCCTGCCGTGGCGCTTGCGGCGGCAGGCGAGGGACGCGCAAGCGGTCGCGCGTCGATTCGGCGCGCCCTTGATGCCAAATCGACTGCGGCCCTGCGCGCATGGATCGAGCCCGCGCGGCTGACGCTGAACACGGTTTGCGCAGCCGTCTTCGGCCTGGCTCAGGCTGGCGCCGCCAACGATGTGACCATCGGCATGACTTTGTCCGGCCGTCCGACCGAGCTGCCGGGCGTGGAGGGCATCGCCGGCTGCTTTATCAACAATGCGCCTTTCCGTGTGCGTCTGGGCGCCTGGAGCGATCGGCCGGTCGGCGATTGGCTTCGCGACATTCAGTCGCAGCTGCTGGATGTGCAAGAGCACGGGCATGTATCCCCATTGAAGCTGGAAGAGTGGCGTGACGAAGGCGGGCGCGGCCCGCTGTATGAGGCGCTGTATGTGTATCAGGCGGAAGTGCGCGCGCGAGCGGATGCTGATGGAATCGATCTTCGGCCCGTAAGCGGTGAGCTCAACGCTGCATTGCCGATCGTGATTGCGGCCGGCCTGGAAGCTGACACGCTCGTGCTGACGTTGTCCCACGACCGCGCCCGGCTCGGAGATGCCGAGGCGGTTGAGCTGATCGATCTTGTTTTGCGAGCGCTGCAGTTGCTGGCCGTGCAGCCGCGCCAGACGCTTGGCGCGTTGCGCGCGCAGCTGCCCGTCAAGGCGCCTGCCGCTGAAGCTGCCCCTGCCGTACGAGCGGATGGCTTGCTGGATCATGTCGAAGCCAGTTTTCATCCGGCCAATCCCATTGAGGCCCAGCTGCTGCACATCTGGCGGCGCACGCTTGGGCAACCCGATCTGGGTGTTGAGGATAGCGCGTTTCACGCCGGCGCCACATCGCTGCAGTCGATGCGCATCATGGCCCAGGTCGAAGGCCGCTTTGGGAAGTCGCTGCCGATCACCGCGCTGTATCAAGCGCCCAGCCCGCGCGAATTTGCACGGCTGCTGGCTGGCGATTCGCCCATGCCCACATGGCGGCGCCTGGTGCCAATCCAGCCCGCCGGGTCGCGCACGCCGATTTTCATGGTCCATCACGGCGCGGGCAGCACCTATGGCTTCAATGCTATTGCACGCTATTTGCATGCCGATCGGCCCATGTACGGCTTGCAGGAGAGCGGCTGGCAAAAGGATGAGCCGTTTCCGCAGAGCCTGGAGCAGATGGCCGGCGAGTATGTGGCCGAGATTCGAACCGTGCAACCGCATGGGCCTTATTTGCTGGGAGGATTTTGCTTTGGCGGAATGGTGGCCTATGAGATGGCGCAACAATTGTGCGCGGCTGGCGAGCCGGTGGCGCTGCTGGTGCTGATGGATGCATACGCGCCGGTGCCGTTGCCGGCGCCAAAAAGCACAGGCGAGCGCGTGCGCAGTCATGCCGAACGGCTGGCGGGCATGAATCCGACCCAGCGCGCGGCGTATCTGCTAAAACGCGCCAGCCGGCGCGTGTATTGGGCGGGCACCAATGCGCGCACGCGCGCGCGCAACCTGGCCTGGTCGGCAATCAACGAAACATTTCCCCGCATGGGATTGACCGTGGACAGCCGCGTGCGGGGCCACGCTTTTCTAAAGTGGAACGCGCTCCTGCAGGACAAATACGCGCCGCGCCGCTATGACGGCCGAGCGTTGCTGATTCGCAGCGCGCGCTTTGACCTGCCCGATGACTATGGATGGAATGAATTTGTGACATGCGGCGTGGACGTGCATCAGATGAGCACGGAAGATCATCTTGAGATGCTGACGAAAGAGCACGCCATCGAAGTGGCGCGAGTGATTGAGGCCGCAGTGGGCGCTGGGCGGTAGGCACCTGCTTACTGCTCACACCGCCTAATGCCCACCGCTCACAGCTCTTCTCTGATCACGACGACAGGCCGATCGGCTGCCAGCGCCGCCAGATAGCGCGGCGGGCGCGACAGGTCGTGCAACGCCCAGCGCGCGGACGCGGTTGGATCGGTTTCATCGCGCAGCAGACGCGCGTCGGCATCAAGCGACACGTCGAATGCACTGAGCGAGTGACTCAGCCCGAGCCCGAGCGCTTTGATGTAGGCCTCTTTGCGCGTCCAACAGCGCAAAAATGCGGCGTCAGCTTCGTGAGCCGGGGATGCGCGCAGCGCCGCTGTTTCGCCGGACGAAAAAAAACGCGCGGCCAGCGTCATGCGATCGTCGATGCGCCGCATCGCCTCGAGGTCCACGCCGATGCGCGCATCGCGCGCGATCGCGATCAGCGCGATACCGGCGCTGTGGGAGAGGTTGAAGTCGAGGCCGGCCGGTCGTTCGGCCAGGCTTGGCCTGCCATGCGCGCTGTCGACAAATACCAAATCGCGTGCATGCGTGCCCACGCGCCTGGCCAGGCTGCGGCGCAACGCGCAGTGCGCGGCGACATAGCGCTCGCGCAGATGATCAAAGCGAAAGGCCGCCGCGCGCGCGCGCTCCGTTTTGGACAAGATCGCCTCATCGCGCGAATAGGCGTCGAGATCGACTTCGATGATCGAGACGCGGCCCGGCGCAAGCGACATGGCTGCATTATCGTGCGCTCTCATCGCAGGCAGGGCGGCGCGCCGCAGGCAGAAAGGGCACGCCCTCATACAATGTGGCGGATGGGTGAGCAACTTGGCAATTGGGCCGGCAATTTATTCTTTGGTGCCGCGCGCATTCACCGGCCAACCACGATTGAGCAGGCGCAGGCGATCGTCGCTCGCAGCGTCAAAGTGCGCGTGATCGGATCGCGCCATTCGTTCAACCGCATTGCCGACACGGATGCGGATTTGATTTCACTGGAAAACCTCCCCCCGACTATGCGAATCGACGCCGCACGCAGCACGGTGACTGTGGGTGCGGGCGTGAAGTACGGGCAGCTCGGTCAGTTCCTGCATCGGGCTGGTTACGCATTGCACAATATGGCTTCGCTGCCGCACATCTCGGTGGCCGGCGCCTGCGCCACGGCCACGCACGGCTCGGGCGATGCTAATGGAAACTTGGCTACGGCCGTCATGGGCTTGGAATTTGTCGATGCTACGGGCGCGATGCAGTCCATCACACGCGAGTCCGACGGCGAGGCCCTGGATGGCGCGGCGGTGTCGCTTGGCGCGTTTGGCGTGATCACCGCATTGACGTTGAAAATCGAGCCCAGCTTTGAGGTGCAGCAAGATGTTTACGAAAAGCTGCCTTTTGCGGTGCTGGTGGACAACTTCGACGCGATTGTTTCCAGCGCGTACAGCGTCAGCTTGTTTACCGATTGGCGGCAGCCCACTGTGAACCAATGGTGGTGCAAGCGCAAAATCGAAAGTGCGCGGTTCGATGCGCCGGCCGAGATGTTTGGCGCGACGCGCGCGCGCTATGACCGGCATCCGATCGACAGTGTGCCGGCAGACAGCTGCACCACACAGATGGGCGTGCCCGGCCCGTGGCATGAGCGCCTGCCACACTTCAAGATGGAGCACACGCCAAGCAATGGCGAGGAGCTGCAGAGCGAGTATTTTGTGCCGCGCGAGCATGCGGTGGCGACCATTCAAGCTGTGGCCACTCTGGGCGCCGAACTGGCGCCGCAGCTGATGATCTCCGAGATTCGCACGATTGCGGCGGACCGATTGTGGATGAGTCCATGTTCGGGCCAGCCCGGGGTGGGGCTGCATTTCACGTGGAAGAAAAACTGGCCCGAAGTGCGGAAGTTGCTGCCGAAGCTTGAAATGGCGTTGAGCCCGTTTGACGTGCGGCCCCATTGGGGCAAGCTGTTTACGATGTCGCCAGATCGGGTGCGGTCCAGCTATCGCCGACTCGCCGAGTTTCAGGCATTGGTGCGGCGTTATGACGCGGCCGGCAAGTTCAGGAATGCGTTTCTGGATAGTTATGCAATGTAAAGACAGGTCATAACCTTTCAGATCTTGACCTGAAAGGTCTAGATCGCCGGTCATCCGGATCTGGCATCTGAAACCGCCATGCGCCCACCTTCGTCCATTGTTGCTGTGTCGCTCGCCTATTTCGCGTACTACGGCGCCATCGGCAGTTTCTTTCCATTCATCGGGGTGCACTTTCGCCAGCTGGGTCTGGACGGCACGCAAATCGGCGTCTTGATGACTTTGCCAGCCATCGGGGTGGCTGTGTTTGCGCCGCTCTGGGGCATGCTGGCCGATCGTTTCGACAAGCATCGCCTGGTCATGCGTCTGTCGCTGGTCCCCGCCGCCATGGCCGCCGCCACACTTGCGCGCGCCGACAGTTTTCTCGCGCTGCTGCCCGTTCTGGTCGTGTGGGCTTTTTTTGTCGCACCCAGCGCATCGATCATCGACAGCTATGCCGTGTCCATCAGCGAACAGTTTGGTGTGGACTTTGGCCGGCTGCGGCTCTGGGGCACGCTGGGCTTCATCGCCGGTGTCGCCATGCTGGGCTGGTGGATGGGCGACGCTGTAGACAACCGCTTCTTAATGGTGTATGCCGGGTGCTTGCTGTGCACCGCAGCAGCCACGCTCGCCTTTCCCGCCATTCATCGGCAAACCCGGCGCATGACGCTGCAAGACGTGTCCGACGCACTGCGCCGACCGGCGCTTGTTGGGTTGCTGGCAGCCTACTTCGTGTTGTCCATCGCACTGAGCACGGTCAATCAATACTTTGGCATCTATATGAACGAGCTTGGCGCAAGCGCGCGACTGCTTTCCACGTCGTCGGTGCTGCTTGCGGTGGCTGAGTTGCCGATTCTTTTTGGCTCCGCGCGCATTGTCGAGCGCTTCGGGAGCCGGCGCATGCTCATGTCTGCCATGTTGGTCTATGCTTTTCGATTGGCGGTATACAGCGTGTTGCGCGCGCCCGAATGGGTGCTGCCGGTGCAGTTATTGAACGGCCTGTCCTTTGGCATGATGGTGCTCGCGGTCACACGTTTGGCGCACGAATTTTCCGGGCCGCAGCTGGCTGCCACCGCGCAGGGGCTGCTGGCCTCGTCTCAGGCAACCGGGAGCATCATCGGCCTGTTCACAACCGGCGCGCTCCTCGATGCATACGGCATCTTCGCCATCTTTCGCGGCATGGCGTTTGTGTCGCTACTGGCGTTGTTGATTTTCAGTTTCGGTTTGCAGCGCTCCGCTACTGCGCCGCCCTTACCATGACCGGCAGATAGGCGCGAACGGGATTGCCCGTCGGCGATGGTTGTGTTGTTGCCGTCGGCGATGGTTGTATTGTTGCCGTCGGCGATGCTTGAGTTGTTGCGGTCGGGCTTGGGGGCAGCGTGGGCGTGGCGGTTGGTGTTAGCGTCGGTGTCGAAGTGCGTGTCGGCGTGGCGGTGGTATTGAAGATGGTCGTGGGCGTCACGCTTGGCGTCGGCACTCCCTCGTACACTTCAACCTCATAGATGCGGCCGGCCGCTTCACCGGACGTCACAGGCACATCGATGCGCAGACGCACATAGCGCGCCTGCTGGGCTGTGGCGCTATGCGTGGTCACGTCCTGCGTATTGCCGGCAACGACGACATGCGTCAACCAGGTTGTGGCGTCCAAGCTGGTTTGCAGCACGAAGTCGCGGGTGTTCGCGGTTGAAAACTCGCCGCCTGAACCGGCGTGATGAATCACATAGCGCGACACGTTGTAGGCGGCGCCGAGATCGATGACCAGCGTGCTGCCATTGCCGCTCGAACACCATTTGTCAGTGCGTCCCAGGCTCCACGAACCGTTGACGGCTTTTTCAGGCCCTTCCCAAGGTTGGCATTGGTCGCTGCTGCTGGCTGGTTTGCGCAGCGCCAGATTCTGCGGCCCAGGTCCGGGTGTGCTGGTTGGAATGGCTGTTGGCGCAGCGGTGATGCCATTGAGAAACACGATGCTTGCGGTCGAAGGCACACCGGCGCTGTTGACCACAAAGAGCATGTATGGCCCGGGCGGAGCGATGCTGCTGTTGGCCGGCGCGGTGACCAGAAGCGAGTTCGACCCTGCGCTGAAGCTCAGCGGAATGTAGCGTTGATCCATGTCGACGCTGTGGGTGGCGCTGCCCAGGCGCACCAGCGACACCTTACTGATCGATGGGGCATTGGCTGTCCCGACCGTGAAGCCCGCGCCATGCGTCAATGACGATGGCGAACTGCTGATGACCGGCCGCACAGCGAGCGCGCCCGACCCGTCTGGGTTGAACAAATAGGGCGGCGTGAAGATCTCGGCGTTTTTTGCCAGATAGTTGTTGGCGGTGCATTCGCCACATACGCCGCCGCCGGCCACAAGCACGCGCGCATCAGGCAGAAGCAAGGCTATCGAGTGATACTGCCGCGTCACTGTCATGCTGGCCAGCGTGCGCCAGCCGCCGGTGGCAGGATTCCACTGTTCGGCCTCATACACCGGATGAACCAGGTCGACACGCTCTTCGGCCGAGTCAAAGCCGCCGGTGGCCAGAACGGTCCCGTCCGCCAGCACGGTGAGATTGTGCTGGCGCCGCGCATGCGCCATCGAACTTGTGTTTTGCACTGACGGTTCCGCGCCGTTGACATCCACCACCACAGCCGAGGCTGTGGCGGGTTGCGCGCCGCCGGCGATCAGGAAGCGGCCAACATCATACATGGCGAAGCTGCCATAGCCGCGATACAGCGTGTCGCGCTCTCCTGCAGCGCTCCATGCACCACTGCCGGTAGTGTCCAGCCAGCGCAAGTATCTGTCTGGACCGACATACACCACTTTGCCATTTGGCGCTGTCTTGAGCCAATGGTAGATGCGGTCGTCGGCAACGGAGGTGTCGGCGCCGGGCAGGGTGCGCAAATCGCCGTTTGAAGCGCGCACTTCAGGCAGCGACGGGCCGCCGCCGGTGATCAGCACATCGCCATCGCGCAAGGCTGTCACAGATGGATACCATCGCCCGCTGGCCATGGTGCGCTCTACAGCCCACGTGTTGCCGACAGGATCAAACACGTGCGTCTTGTTCAGGCCGTTGAGGAATTGGTCTGCATTGCCGCCGGCAACAAACACGCGCCCATCTGACAGGTTGATTGGTCCGGCGCAGAATAAGTTGAATCCGGTTGTGACTGTAACGGCGGTGTGGCTGTTCAGAAGCGGATCCCAAACCGTCGCCCGCGTAAAGTTGTGCTGCGTGTAAGTTTCGGTTGCGTTTGTGCCCACAGAATCGAAGGCGAGCACTTTGCCGTTGGCCATCAAGGTGGCGTGAATCGCCACCAGCGGCCAGTCATAGGGGCCCTCCCATCGCCCGACCTGGTGTTCATTGCCGGTAATCGTTAGAGCATCCTGGGTGCTACGCTGCCCAATGCTTTGTTCCTGCGCGACCATTAACACATGCTGTTCTTCGGCTTGTGTGGGCGGCAAGTCGATTTGTTTGTGGTTGGGCACGATGGGCCCGCCATCGATCACGCTTACCGGCATGAAATAGCGCATGGCCCCATCGCTGTAGCGCAAAAATCGCGCGGGTTCCTCGAGCGGCTGATCGCCGTGCGCAGAGGCGGCGCGCGGGGCCAGTGCCGTGGCGATCGTCAGCGCGGTCGAGAGAACAACCAGGCCAAACGCGCGTGCGATGTCTCGGTGGTCATGAGGTTGCGTGTTCATAATGGGTGGCTCGGGCAATCGATGCGTTGATACAGCGTGTATGACCCCTCGGATGCGATCGGAGTGAAGCACGAAGAGAGCAGCTCCTGGTCATAGATGCCGGTCCAGGAAGCGAATTTTCCCATTAACAAGTAGTCTGGATTCCGCTGCAACGCGTCGTAACTGAGTGTAAACCGATATTCACTGGCGGTTCGTTGCCGGATGGCTTGAAACAGGTAATTTTGGTGAGGCAGATGGAAGCGCTCCGGGCCAGCCAGCGTCGTGATTTCCCATTCCCAGGTCTCGATCCGTGCTGATGGCGACGTTGCCGTTTGAATAAGCGTTGCAATGTTCGCGGCTGAGGAATCCTGGAGTGGCGCACGCGCGATCAGCGGCGCAAGAGCCGTCGCCGCCAACAACAGCATGGCAGTGTAACTGGCAAAAACAAGTCTGTTCCCGGCAGTGCGCTGCAGGTTCGCGGCCAGCAACAGCAGCCCGAAAACCATGCCTGGAAAGGCATAACGCGGCCATCCCACTGACAACAGCGCGTACCAGGCACAATGGCCGAACACAAACGTTGCGAGCAGCACATGCATGGAGGCTTGCGCGGACTGTGCGTCGCCCGATTTGCGCAACCGCGCCAGATGGATCACGCCAGCGATTGCGCCGAGCAGCATCACCACAACCGCCATCCAGCCCTGGGTGGATAGCATGCGCCCAAACGATGCGGTAATGAGGTTTGAGCGGGCGGCTTCGGCAGCCATGAACGCGTTTTCAATGCGCACCGCTGCTGGCGTGCCGGCGAATTCGACGATCTTCCATGCAGCGACCACCGCGGTCATGGCGGCCAGCGGCCGGACGTTCAGCAGCATTCGGCGTGTCCAGCCAGGCGTGCGCGACTGCGCGCGCCACAGCATGGCCGCGAGAATTGCGGGAACCAGCGCCATGGCCCATTGTTGGCGGGATAACACGCCGATGCCGAGCAATACGCCGGCAATCCACTCATGTTTGCCGTCGCCACGCTGCCATGCTTTGGCCAGTACAAGCAGGCCGCCAGCCATCCAGGCCAGCGCCGGCACCTCGGCCAGCGCCTGCCGACCCAAGGTGACAAAGTTGCTGCCATCAAGTGCGGGCGCTGCAAGGATCGCCAGCACGGCAAGCACGCCAGCCCGACGGCCGTGCAACTGTGCGGCGAGGCCGTATAACAGCACGATGGCCGCAACGCCATAGACGGCGGCTGGGACGCGTGCGGCAAACACGCTCACACCGAACAGCTTGAAACTAAGCGCAATGGCCAGGATGTCCGCTGGCCCGCCCGAAATGCCGGGGTCAAAAGGGATGTAGCCGTCGGCGGTCAGAGTGGCATAGACTCCGTGCTCCGCAATGGTTCTGGCCGCGTTGGTTTTGTAGCCCTCGTCAAACCAAAACGCAGGATCGACGGCCAAGTTCCAAAACAGGCGAATGGCGCCGAGGATCACAAGCGCCACCACAGGGAGCCAGGCGCGAGCCGCAAGCGCGGCGCATCTTTCGCGCGGCAAGGCAACCGACCCGTGCGTCATGATCTTGCTCGCAGCACGGCTAGTCTGGAATCTGGGTAAGCGACGCTGCAACCGCCACGCCACGATAGCGCATGCGAATCTGCAGAACACGCCAAACAGCTTCGAACTTCGTGCCGATTGACAACTTGCTCTTGCCGGCCCGGCGCTCGGCGAAGAAAATGGGCACTTCCAGGATGGACAGGCCGTGCTGCTCGGCGGCGCGGCACATTTCCACCTGGAAAATGTATCCGTTGGAACGGATGGTATCAATGTCGATGGCGCGCAAGGCGCTGGCGCGCCAGCATTTGAAGCCGGCGGTTGCATCACGCGTTCGCGTGCCCGCCAAAAGGCGCGCCCAAACGCTGTTTGCCCACTGGCTCAGAAATCGCCGCCATGCGCTCCATTTTGGATCAATCGAGCCGGATTTGACATATCGCGACCCGACCACGACATCATGCGTCGCAGCGCCAGCAAGCAGGTGAGGTATGTCGTTGGGATCGTGTGAGAAGTCGGCATCCATTTGGAGCACGAATCGCGCCCCATGCTCAAGCGCCCACTTGAAGCCAGCCACGTAGGCGGTTCCCAGCCCCAGCTTTCCGGATCGGTGCAACACATGGACTTTCCCCGGATAGGTGGCGCACATACGATCGGCAACCTCTCCCGTGCCATCCGGCGATGCGTCGTCGACGATGAGCACCATCAACTGCGGAATCTGCAGTGAAAGAATTGTATCGACTAAGTTGTGAAGGTTTTGCCGTTCGTTATATGTTGGGATCACAACAACTTTCATGCCCCGCCTCCATTCCGACCAGTGCCGCAATCCATAACAGGAAACGTTTGAATCGCGCTAAAAAGTGCGTATAAGCGTTCAGTTTTAGCCGTGTCAGCGTAGCGATGTCTAAACTGAGGCAGATCACGATCGCTGCATCCAAAGACTTACGGGCTGTCTGAGCATTCTGACTGACTCGCTACATCTATAGTCGCATTTGAAACAATATTCCGCTCAGCCGCACCGCACCAATTCTTTGGCGAAAACACCCAAGAGGGCGTTTTTCAGACCCGGCAGACCTAAGCGATCTGAGCGATAGCGGCACAGGATCGACGCCCCCTCTGTTCACGGTGCCTGAGTATGCCGGGGTTTTAGAAAACGTCTCAAGGCGACCTCTTGACAAATAGATACTTGTCTATATTATGATTTCATAGACGGATATCTATATGATTGAGTCGACGATCTTCATGTTTGACGCTGTGGCATTCGCCAAGGCCATCGCTGACGAGACGCGCCAGAAGATCATGGCCGAGTGCTGCTGCAATCGGCTGACTGTGAGTCAGATCACGCCGCGCATAGGCGTGTCTCAGCCGACGGTCTCGCATCATCTGGCGATTTTGCGCGAAGCCGGCCTGGTGATCGCTGACCGTGAAGGACGCGAGACTTATTACAGCCTGAACCAGGAACGCATCACGGTGTGCTGCGGGCGTTTGATGGCCCAGTTTGCCCCGCAGCAGGCGATTACTCAAACTGTCACCAAGAACCTGGAGTGTTGCTAATACCATGAACGCATCAAGCCCAAATGCAAATGACTGTTGCTCAACCACTGTGCAGGCAACCTGCTGCGACGTCTCTGACAAAGCGGGCTGCTGCGGCTCCAGCGCGCACGCCGACGGCGCGAGTTGCAGCTGCGATGCCGGTGCTGCGCACGTCTCGGCCCCTGCGCCGGACCGGCCAACGGCAACCGCTTCCAGTGAGCTTCCGGTGGTCGTCATTGGCGCGGGCCCGGTAGGCTTGGCCGCGGCGGCTCATCTGTCTCAGCGCGGCGTAAGATTTGTGATCCTGGAGGCTGGAGCCGCTGTCGGGTCCAGCATTCTCAAGTGGGGGCACGTGCGCCTGTTCTCGCCATGGCGGTATTGCGTCGACCCGGTCGCCGAAGCATTGCTCACGTCGACGGGTTGGTGCATGCCCGATCCCGATGCCGATCCGCTTGGCGCTGATCTTGTGCGCGACTATCTGCGGCCGCTGGCGGCGTTGCCGCAAATCGCCCCGCATTTGCGCTTGAATGTGCGCGTGACCTCGGTCGCGCGGACGGGCTTCGACAAACTGAAAACGAAAGGCCGTGAGCGAGCGCCGTTTGTGGTGCGTTTTGAACAAAGCGATGGAGTTGAAGCGCAGTTATTCGCCAGGGCCGTCATTGACGCATCCGGCACCTATGAATCGCCCAACCCGCTCGGGGCCAGCGGTGTCGCCGCGCTGGGCGAGCGGCAGGCAGCCGGCCAGATTGTCTATGGAATACCTGATGTGCTGGGCGCCGATCGCGCGCAATACGCCGGCCAGCGCGTGCTGGTCGTGGGCAGCGGCCATTCTGCCTTTAACGCGATACTGGATCTCGACACGTTGGCGCGGCAGGCGCCGGACACACGCGTGACCTGGGCCATTCGCCGTGCTGAAACCGGGCAGATGTTTGGCGGGCGGGCGGACGATCAGCTGGGTTCGCGCGGGGCGCTGGGCTCGCGCGCGGAAAAGGTGCTGCGCGGCGGCGCGGTGCGGCTTTTGACCGGCGCGCGCGTGGAGCGCGTCACGCAGCACGCTGGCGCGCTGTCCGTGCTGGCCGACGATGGTCGCGAGCTGGGTGTGTTTGACCGGGTGATCGCCACGACCGGATTCCGGCCAGATCTGGCGATGCTGGGCGAGTTGCGGCTTGCACTGGACGATCGCAACGAAGCGCCGGCCGCGCTTGCGCCATTGATCGATCCGAACATGCACAGTTGCGGCACCGTGCCGCCGCATGGCGTTGACGAGCTGACCCATGCGGCCGAGCCCGGCTTTTACATCATCGGCATGAAGAGCTATGGCCGCGCGCCAACGTTTTTGATGCTGACCGGTTACGAGCAGGCGCGCTCGGTTGCGGCAGCCATTGCCGGGGACTGGACGGCGGCGCGAGAAGTGCGTTTGGTGCTGCCGGAAACGGGCGTCTGCGGCGGTGGCGCAGGGTCAACGTGTTGCGCGCCATCGCCCGCGCTCGTGAGCCTGGACCAAATTGCGTTGGCGCCAGAGGGCGCAATTTCAGCGCAGACAGGCGAATAGCACGTCCTTCCAGCGTTGCGGATGCACGGTGAAATCGACAAGCGCATTCGGCTCACGCACGGCCCAGTTGTCGGTGAATTCGGCTTGCGATCCGACCACGTTGCGCGTATCGACCACGGTCATCCCGCGCGTGAGCTCGCCTTGCGTTTCGACATCGACGCGATATCGCCCGCTGCGATCGACAATGCTCGGTTCCAGCGCGATGGCCATTGTGACTGGATCATTCATGATCAACCCAGGATCGCCGAGCCATTCCTGGCTGGAGCGCAAGGCATGCACGTTGCAGTCCATGGCAAATTTCGCGTACGGCGTGTTTAGCGCATACACCTGCTCGATTTCCGCGCGCGAGAGGTTGGCCGCGCCCAACCCGGTCTCCCAACTGACCAGTTCGATCGCCATGCCGCTGCGCATCACCATGCGGGCGGCTTCGGGATCGACCCACATGTTGTACTCTGCGGCCGGAGTGACATTCCCAATGTGGACCAACGCCCCGCCCATGATCACGCAGCGGCCGACCAGCGGCGCAATTTCGGGCGCGCGCGCCAGTGCGGCTGCGATGTTGGTAAGCGGTCCCAGCGTGACGAGGGTGATTTCGCCCGGGTGTCGTTTGATCAGGTCAATCATTACGTCAACCGCATGACCACCGGCTTGCGGCAGGCGCGGGGCCGGGTAGTTCATGGCGCCCATGCCGTCCGGCCCGTGATACCAATGGGCATAGACGGGTTTGCGCAGCAGCGGCCGGTCGCTGCCGGCGTGGACCGGTGTGTGTGCACCGGCCAGTTCGACGGTATAACGCGCATTGAGCGAGCCCTGGGTGACGTCGACATTGCCCATCACCACGGTGATGGCCAGCACCTCAACATCCGGCCAGCGAAGGGCCATCAAAATAGCGACCGCGTCGTCCGAGGCGGTGTCGGTATCGATAATCATCTTGCGCTTTGGCGCGGGTGCGTGTGTCATGAGTTTGGCGCAACCATACCCGCACCGGCCGAAAGTGCAACTGGCTGGGGTTCTGTGCGACCTCTGAGGAAAAACAACGGGTGCGGCTTCGGAGTGAAGCCGCACCCGTTTGCGCCTGATTGGCGAAACGTAGCGCCTGGATGGCGCAGCGCCTAGAACTTGATGCTCTTGTTCACCGCAAAGCTGTCGCCAATTGCATCGAGCTTGTCGCCGTTGACCTTGATTGAATCTGTCGGAACGGCGATGCGCAGGAAGCTGATGGTGTTGCCAGCCTGGAAGATGTACATGATGCCGGCCATCTCGGTCGACTTGCCATTCTTCTCAGAGACAGTGAAGCTGAAGGTTTGCGACGCGACATTGGCGTTGACCGACTTGGATTTACCAGCGCTGAAGTCGGCGACATTTTTGCCGATCGTGTCCGCGACATACTTTTCAACCGCGGTGACCAGTTCTTTTGCCTTGAGCGTGGCTTTGGTGTTTTTCACCGCCTCGACCATGACAAAGCTATAGCCGTCGGGGTTGCTGAAGATCGTGGTGATGCTGCCGGTCTTGGACTTGTCCGTGACTTTCCACGTCTCCGGCACTTCAATCGAAAACACCTTTTTCGGGTGGGTGTATTTGACCAGATCGCTCATTTCCTCGACGGTGCTGGAGGCCAGCGCATCCGGGTTGGCCTGGAAGCTGTCGATCAGCTTGTAAGCCGACGCCTTGGCGGCGTCATACTGCTCTTTGGGGATCAGGAACGTGATCAGCGACATCATCTTGTCATCGTAGGTTTGCACATACGATTCGCCCAGCATCGTGACGTTGAGCTTGCCGAGCTTTTGCTGATAGCTGAAACCCAAACCCACGCTGTCGTCTTTGAAAGTCTTGGGGTCGCCGTGGCTGAACTTGGTGAAATTGTCAAAGCGATCGTTGACAAATTTCAGCACAAATTCGGTCTTGGCGACCTCATCGAAGGCCTTTTCGATGGGGAAGACATCCACGACGATTGCCGCGTTTTCTGTCGGATCGGCGAACGTGACGATCGCTTCTTCGCCCTCCTTGCTGGTGTCTTTTGACGACCAGGCCGTCGGCATGTCAATGCTGAACCATTTGCTCTCGTGTTCGAACGTCGCCGTTTTGCCAAACGCGACCGGTTTTGTATCCTGGCCAAAGGCGGCGCCAGCGCCGGGAGCAGTGATGGCGGTCATGATGGCCAGTCCCACAAGTGGGCCGAAAAGTTTCTTGTTCATGAGTTCTCCGTTTGTACGTTTTACCTTATTCTTAGCCCGGCTAAACGCATCTTTAGACCGATCCCTTCCGCCGAACTCCCTTGGATGCGCATCGTCCCTCAGCACGCGCCGCAACTGGCGCCGCGCTTGTCATTGTCTGCAGAAATTCGGCGATCCCTGGCGACGGATTATGCATGTATTTTCGGACGGTGCGCGTCTCGTTTTTCCAATATATCGTCTCAATCAAACACCCGGCGCAGCGCTGGGGCCGGGTTCGCCACAAAACTAGTGCTGGGCGCCACAGATTTTTGTATTGGCCACAGCGCGATGCGCCGGGTGCCGGAAAATCATGGCGACGCACTACAATCTTCGCTTCATCGCGTCTTCATGCACATTCCGCTGGAGTCCTCCGTCTCGCTACTCGCACGCTATCTTCGGCCGCACTGGCGCAAAGTGTCCATCCTTGGCGCGTTGTTGGCGGCCAATATTTCGTTGCAGCTGGCCAACCCGCAAATTTTGCGTCATTTCATAGACACCGCGCGCAGCTTACAGCCGGTCAACGATCTGGTGCTGACTGCGGTGCTGTTTGCCGGCACCGCCATTCTTGGCAACATTGCATCCGGGCTGGCGACCTATGTGGGCGAGGACGTTGCGTGGAGCGCGACCAACCGGTTGCGCTCGGATCTGGCCCGCCATACGCTAGGCTTGGACATGACCTTTCACAAGGTTCACACCGCCGGCGAAATGATTGAACGCATCGACGGCGATGTCACCGCGCTGTCCAATTTCTTCTCGCAATTCATCGTGAAAGTAGTGGGCACGTTTGTGCTGATGGCCGGCGTACTGGTCGTCATGTATGTTGAGGACTGGCGCATTGGCCTGGCGATGACGCTGTACGCGGCACTGGTGCTGGTGGTGCTTCGACTCGCCAAAGGCATCGCCATTCCGTATTTCAAGGCACAGCGGCAGGCGTTTGCCGACCTGTCCGCGTTTTGGGAAGAGCGCTTGTCCGGATTGGAGGACATTCGGTCCAGCGGAGCCGAACGCCACACACTGCGGCAACAGGCTGGCTTGATGCGCGCGCTCTTTCGCAAGACGCTGATTGCCGGATTTTTCGGCCGCTTTCTGTTTTCCTCGGCCATCATTTTGTTTGCGATCGGCAACAGCACCGCCATCGCCACGGGCGGCTACCTGCTGGGGTTGGGAGCGCTGACGCTTGGGACGGTCTATTTGATTTTTGACTATACCGGCACGCTGTCGTCCAACTTGCGCGTGATCACCGAGCAACTTGACGATCTGCAGCGCGCAACTGCCGGCATCGAGCGCGTGTCCGAGCTGATTGGCATGCGCAGCGCGGTGCAAGATGGCCCGGGAGTGGCTGCGGCCGCGTCGGCGGCACCCGCGGCGGCCCTTCAGTTTCAAGGCGTCTCGTTCGGATACAACGACAACGATTCGCCGTCGGACAACGCGCCGGTGCTGCAGGACATTGATTTTGCGCTGCAACCTGGCGCCGTGCTCGGCGTGCTTGGACGCACCGGCAGCGGCAAGACCACGCTGACGCGGCTGCTTTTTCGGTTCTACGATCCAGTGCAAGGCAGCATCTTGCTTGACGGCGTCGATGTTCGCGCGTTCAAGCTTGCTGAACTGCGCAAACGCGTCGGGTTGGTGACCCAGGAAGTGCAGCTTTTTCAAGCCAGCGTGCGCGACAATTTGACGTTCTTCGACGCGGATGTTTCAGATGAGCGCATTTTGCGAGTGATTGATGAGCTGGGGCTGCGCGACTGGTTGCACAAATTGCCGAAAGGCCTCGACACCGAGCTGGAATCGGGAGCGGGCGGGCTTTCGGCCGGCGAAGGGCAGCTGCTGGCATTTGCGCGTGTTTTTCTGGCAAACCCAGGGTTGGTGGTGATGGACGAAGCGTCATCGCGGCTGGACCCGGCCACCGAGCACAAGATTGAGCGCGCGGTGGACGCGCTGTTGCGCGGACGCACCGCGTTGATCATCGCCCATCATCTGGCTACCGTGCAACGGGCCGACCAGATTCTGATTCTCGAAGACGGGCGCATCGTTGAGTATGGCGCCCGCCGCGCGCTGGCAGCGCGGCCGGAATCGCGTTTTGCCGGGCTGCTGCGCACCGGGTTGCAAGAGGTGCTGGTATGAACGCCGCCAGCGCGCCCGCGTCGCATCCGCGGCCGAACACCTTGCGCGCGCTTTGGGGGCTGGTCGGCTATCAGCGCGGGCTATTTGTGCTCGATGCGCTGCTGCAGATTCCGCGCCAGCTGGCGTTTCTGATTCCCGGCTTGATCATTCGCGAGGCGTTTAACCTGCTCGCCCGCGACATGCGCATCACCGCCGGCCTGTGGACACTGCTGGGGCTGCTGGTGGGCTCGGGCGTGTTGCGGGTGACGATGATCTACATTTCGGCGTTGCTGGATATCACGCTGCAAAACGTGAACGCCGCGTTGTTGCGCACCAACCTGTTGCGACGCATCCTGCAGCTGCCGGGCGCTCGGGCGCTGCCGTATTCGCCGGGCGAGTCCATCACCCGCATCGGCGGCGATGTCAATGAAATCGCCACCTTTGTGAGCGAGGCGCTGCAGTTGTTCGGCATGGCTTGCTACGCCGGAGTGGCTTTCGCCATCATGGCGGGCATCGATCCACTCGTCACCGTGGCGGTGGCCATCCCGCTGGTCGCGGTGACCGTGATCACCAGCCTGGGCACCCTCCGCATTCAGGGCTATCGTCGCGACACCCGCCGCGCAACCGGGCGCCTGTATGCATTTATCGCCGAGACCTTCAGCGCGGTGCAGGCGGTGCAGGTGGCCGGCGCCGAGCGGCCTGTGCTGCGCCAGTTTGACCGGCTGGGCGATGTGCGCCGCAAAGCGGTGCTCAAAGAGCGCTTTTTTGGCGAAATGGTGCTGAACTCGTTGAGCGACAGCGTGACCAACCTCAACGCCGGCATTATCTTGTTGCTGATCGCGCGTTCATTTCAGACAGGGCAATTCACGCTCGGCGATTTCGCGTTGTTCGTCTCGTTTTTGACGCGCGTGACCGATTTCACGTTCAACCTGGGCCGCACGTATGCGCGCTACAAGCAGACTGACGTGTCTTTTGACCGTCTCTTTCGCCTGATGCAGCCTGAGCAGCGGCCGGTGCGCGCGCCGGAACAGCTGCTGGAACACCTTCCGGTGCATCTGCGTGCCCCAATGCCTGACGCGCCGAAAACAACGGCCTCCGAAGAATCGGGTGCCGACGTTCTGCGCGAACTCAGCGTGCGCGGGCTGCGCTATCGCTTCCCCGGCACTGCGCGCGGCATCGATGCCATCGATCTGACGCTGCGCAGGGGCGAGTTCGTGGTGATTACCGGGCGCATCGGCGCGGGAAAGACCACGCTGTTGCGCGCGCTGCTTGGGTTGTTGCCGAAGGATGCGGGCGATATCGAATGGAATGGCCATGTGGTGGCCGACCCCGCCACGTTTTTTGCGCCGCCGCGCGCGGCATACACCTCGCAAGTGCCGCGCCTGTTTAGCGACAGCCTGCGCGACAACATTCTGCTGGGCTGGCAAGCCGATGGCGCGGCGATGAGCGATGCGATTCGATCAGCCGTGATGGAGCGCGATCTGGAGGGCTTGGAGCGGCGTTTTGACACCATGATCGGTCCGCGCGGCGTGAAACTGAGCGGCGGGCAGATTCAGCGCGCCGCCGCCGCGCGCATGTTTGTGCGGGATGCCGAGCTTTTGGTTTTTGACAGCTTGTCCAGCGCGCTGGATGTTGAAACCGAGAGCTTGCTTTGGGATCGGATATTTGAGCGCAGCGCCGGCGCCACGTGCCTGGTGGTGTCGCACCGCGCCGCCGCGTTACGCCGTGCCGATCACATTCTGGTGCTTAAAGATGGCCGCATCGACGCGCAAGGCCGCCTCGATGAACTGTTGCGCAACTCCGACGAGATGAGGCATTTATGGAGGTCGCAGGCCACGCAACAGCGCGATGAGGGCACGCGGAGACGTGGAGACGCGGAGGGGAATTAGGCATGTGGCGTTAGCGTTACGCGGAGACGTGGAGAGCTCAGCTACCTCCGCGTCTCCGCGTGATATCGGTTTCTCAACCTCCGTGAACCGCCTCGTCCGCAGCCCAGTATGATTGAACGAACATGGCCCGCATCGCACTGGTCACCTGCCGCGCAGTGCCGCATCTTAGCGACGACGACCGGCTGTTGCTCGCGCCGCTGACGCAGCTTGGCCTGGATGCGCAGCCTGTGCTGTGGGACGACCCGCGCCAAGATTGGACCAGCTATGACGGCGTGATTCTGCGCAGCACATGGGACTATCACACTCGCATTGCCGAGTTTGATGAATGGCTGGCCCGGCTCGCCGAAGAAGACGCGCGCGTGTGGAATGCCATCGCTGTGCTTCGTTGGAACAGCGACAAACGTTACTTGCTTGAGCTGGGCAAACGCGATGTTCCCATCGTGCCAACGAGCATCATCAGCCGCGATCGTGTTGTCGACCTCTCACACGTGCTGCGCACCAATGGCTGGACCAAGGCAGTGGTCAAGCCGACGATTTCCGCCACCGCGTATCAAACCTGGCTTACCGAGCCGGCCACCGCCGAGCGCGATCAGCGCCAACTGCTGGCCATGATGATGCACAGCGATGTGATGGTGCAGCCGTTCATGCCGGAGATTGTGCGCGAGGGTGAATACTCGTTTGTATTTTTCGCAGGCGAATTCAGCCATTGCTATCGCAAGCAGCCCAGGGCCGGCGACTATCGAACCCAATCCGATTTTGGCGCGACATACAAGCGCCATGCCGCCTCGCCGGAATGGATCGCACAGGCGCGGTCGATTCTGGGCAAGCTGCCGCAGCCGATGCTTTACGCGCGGGTAGACTGCATCGCGCAGGGCGCAACGCTGGTGCTGATGGAGCTGGAACTGATCGAGCCGGCATTGGGGCTGCGGCTTGCGCCAGATGCGCCACAGATGTTTGCGCGGGCAATCGCCCAGGCTGTGCGACGGTCGCTGGGCGGTGGTGCGCAGACATGGATTCAATCTCCCGCGCCGCGTTTGTCATGACCCCACAGAAAATGTATCACTTGGCCCAAGTCAATATCGGCCGGTTGCGCGCGCCGATCGATTCGCCGCAGCTGCGCGATTTTGCAGATAATCTGGCTGCCATCAACGCGCTGGCCGAGCGTTCCCCGGGTTTTGTCTGGCGCTACACCGATGCCAGCGGCAATGCCACTGAAACGCGCCCGTACGACGACCAGCGTATCGCATTCAACATGAGCGTGTGGGAATCGATTGACGCGCTGCGCGACTATGCCTACCGCAGCCAGCACGTTGAGTTCTTCAAGCGGCGCGCCGAGTGGTTTGAAAAGTTTGACGGCGCATACACCGCGCTGTGGTGGGTGCGGGCGGGCCATCGGCCCAGCGTCGACGAAGCCAAATCGCGCCTGGCCCATCTTGAAGCACACGGGCCCACCGCGCGCGCATTTGGGTTTGCACAGCCGTTTGCATCGCCCGACGAGCGATTGACCGTGAGCAGCGGCGCGAAGTGGGAGGACATCGTGGGCTATTCGCGCGCGGTGCGCATCGGCAACACGATCGAAGTGGCCGGCACCACGGCGGTCGACGAAAACAGCAACGTCGTCGGCCCGGGCGATGCATATGCGCAGACGCGCTACATCCTGCAAAAAATCGAGCGCGCGCTGATACAGGCAGGCGCGTCCATGACTGATGTGGTGCGCACCCGCATGTATGTCACCGATGTGTCGTTGTGGGCCGAGGTGGGCCGCGCGCACGGCGAATTTTTCAGCCAGATCAAGCCAGCCTCGACCATGCTTGAAGTAAGCGCATTGATCGGCCCGGAACTGCTGATAGAGATCGAAGCCAGCGCCATCGTTCGCGATTGAGACAGGAGCTGCATGAAAAGACCCGACAAAACCCTGCTACTGAAGCGCTATTCCGCCGCGCGCGATGCCCTGCATGCGTTTGTCAATTCCTTGACTGAAGCGCAATTGACGCGGGCGACCGATGCCGCTGGCTGGACGGTCAAAGATCATTTGGCGCACCTGGCTGCCTGGCAAAACGGCGTGACAGCGCTGCTGCAACGCAAACCGCGCTGGGCGGCCATGGGGCTGAGCGCGGCCGAAGCAGCCGGCGATGATCATGAAGCCTACAACGCCGCGCTGCAAAAACGCCATCGAAAATTGAGCGCGGCCGCGGTGTTGCGCGTACTGGCCGACGCCGACAGGCGTTTTCTAAAGGCGCTTCAGCCGCTTTCGACCTCGGATCTGCACAAAGCCTACGATCACTTCGCGCGAATTCAGCCCATTGCCGAAGCGCGTCCGGTGTATGGCTGGGTCGAGGGCAACTCCTGGCATCATATCGACGAGCACCTGCCATGGATGCGGCAGATCGTGCTGGATGAGCGCGCGCGCATGATCGATCTGTATGGCCGCGGCTGCGAGCTGCTGGACGCGGCGTTGGCTGCGACGCCGAAAGAGATGTGGCAGTTCAAACCGTCGCGCAAAGATTGGAGCGTGCACGAAGTGCTCATCCACCTGGCCGACAGCGAGACCAACAGTTATCTGCGCGTGCGCAAAGCCTTGGCTGAGCCCGGCGAAGCCATCATGGGATATGACCAGGACAAATGGGCCAGTGTCCTGGACTATCACGCGCGCGACACCGGTGACGCGTTGGCGATACTGCGCCTGGTGCGCAAAGCCACGCACAGTCTCATTTCTCAGTTGCCCGAGCGCACCTGGGCGACCAGCTACTTTCATCCGGAATCCGGCACGCAGGTGCGGTTGGACGATTGGCTTGCCACCTATGCCGTGCATATTCCAGGGCACATCGATCAAATTCAGCGCAACGTTGCGGTGTGGCGCAAGCGCCGGGCGTGAGTGATCGTGCGGCCCAGGGGCTATATTCCCCACATGCCGCATGTAGCGCAGCGCCGTTCGAGCCCTACCGCTTCACTCGTCACAGCCGCTTGCCTGTCAATTGTCGCAATGTCCTGCGGCGATGCGCGGCGCGACCAGCCTGCGCCGGTCAGCGCGCTGTCCATGCAGGCGGCGCTGCCGACAGACAGCATCGCGCCGGTGTGGGTGACGTTGCGCAGCGCCGAAAAACTGCTGGGAGATTTCTGGCCGGTGCAAGGGCGCGATCTCGGTTCGCCCGACGGGCGATGGCTGGCGCGGATCAGCAAAGGCGAGCTGCTGCTTATGGACGATGCCGATGCGCCGGCGGCATCGTTGCGATTGCCGCCCGAGCTGGCGGAGCCGCAGATTGCGCTATGGTCGCCTGACGGCCACTTTATCGTGATAGCGGATCAGAATCCTGCGCGCGCCACAGCAGGCCCGTCTGTGGTGCTGGTGGAGTGGCGGCGCGATGCGCGCACTCTATCGCAGCGCATCTTGCGTTTTGACGACCTGCCGGCGATGCCCAATCGCTTCAGCATGGCCTTCAACGGCAATGGGCAGCTGCTGCTGGTTGCGCGCGCGGGCGGCGGGCCTCAGTTGCGGCCAATGGGTCCCGGGGCGTATCTCGGCGAAGCGCGCATAGTCGATCTGACCCGCGGCGGCGTTGTTTACACAAGCACGGCGGCGCAGGCGGGCAATCTGTTGTTTGGCGACGTCCTGCTGGGTATCGAGGTGACCGACTCCGGGCGGCAGGTGTATGCGGAAGTGCGCGGCAAACGCGGCGTGCTGCCGCTGCCAAAAAGCTCGACGCTGGTGGTTCTGGGCGGCCAGCCGGTCGGCGACTGGCTGCTGCTCAGCGGGCTGGAACCCGCTGCGCGAACCAGCGATTTGATTGCGTTCAATTGCCTGACAGGCGCGATGGTCAAGCTTGCGGAAGTGGGCAGTTTCTCAGCCGTGGCTGCGGCGCCGGAGCTTGGCATGACCGCGCTGCAGATCAACACGCTGGCTGGCGAGACGCGCTTGCTGCTGGTGGATTGGCGCGAGCCGCAACGCCCGCGCACACTGGATGCCTGACCGATCGTGCACCTGAGCGGCTATGACGCCGCCGAGCAGCGCTTGGTTGCCGTGATCAAGAACAGTGCCGGCGACAGCGAATTGGCGGCGTTCGAGCCGTAGCGCTAAAGCGCCATGGCGACGCGCGCGGCGCCGAGCAATCCTGCTTTCGAGTTGACGATCACGCGCAACGGAATTTGCTCCATCAAGCTGCGCAATCGGCCCTTGTTTAAAAAGCTTTGCAGAAACGAGCCGCGTTGCAACGCCGGCAAAATACGGGGCGGGATGCCGCCGCCCAGATACAACCCGCCTGTAGCCATGACCGTGAGCGCCAGATTGCCCGCCTGCGCTGCCAGCACCGAGCAGAACATGTCGAGCGTGGCTTTGCAGCGCGGCGAGGGAGCGTCGGACATGGCATGCGACATGATGATGGGCGTCGGGTCATGCGCCGCGCCCATTTCATGTTCAATCTCCGGCAGTTCGGCGTAGCCCGACCACTTCATAAAATTGTAAATATTTGGAATGCCGATGCCGCTGCAAACACGCTCGTAACTGACATGTCCGTCGAACACGGGAAGCAAATACCGCAGCATCTCGATTTCTAGATCGGTATTGGGCGCAAAATCGCAATGCCCGCCTTCCGACGGAAATGCAGTGTAGTCAGCGGGCTCCGTCCCGCTGAC
>JANMNW010000578.1:0-11606 GCA_031368515.1 Chloroflexota bacterium | reverse complement strand
CGGGAGATTCTAACCGGGGCAGCGTCCGGTGGGTGCGCCTAGAATTGCATGCATGCCAATTTATGAATATCGTTGCCAGGATTGCCGGCGCAAGGTGGCGGTGTTTTATCGAAGTTTGTCCGCGGTGAATCATGCCGGCGCGCGTTGCGATCGCTGCGGCAGCGCGCGCCTGTCGCGCACGGTGTCAAGAGTGCGCGTGATGCGCGGTGGCGCGGATGACACCCTGGGCCCGGCCGGAGATGTGGACGAATCGCTGTTGAATGAGATGGGCGGGCTGGATGAAAACGATCCGCGCGCGCTGGGCCGCTTTATGCGCAAAATGGCCGGTGAATCGGGCGAGGACCTTGGCCCGGAGATGAACGAAGTCATCGGCCGCCTTGAAAAGGGCGAGAACCCGGAAAAAATCGAGCAAGATATGGGAGATCTTTTTGGCGGGGAAGCGGGGGGCATGGACGATCCAATGGGTGACGGCATGGGCGCGCCGCCGGATGCCACAACCGCCGCCGCTGACAAGGCAGAAGAGACCCGAGACAAAGCGCGCACCGCTAAACGCAAGACGTCGGCTCCGGCTCCGCGCAAGAAGAAGAAAAAGAAATAGCAGAAAGTGCGGAAGTTGTGTCGCGGGTGCCCGAGGCGCTGAACGCGTCATGAAAGAAACGCGGCGCCGGGCTTTGGCTGGTGTCAAGGTGTCAACACTTCTGACACTCCAGCGACACAAACTGAGTCCGTCGCCGCGTTTCTTCTAAGTCATCTTTAGCACCTGCGGCACTTTCAACACCCCCAGCACTCCCACCGCCTAGACAAACAGCGACGACATTTCGCGCTCGGCCAGAAGCGCATTCATGCTGTCGTCGCTTTGGGCAGGTGTGGCGCCGCTGAAGAAATTCTCGGCAGCCAGCAGCACTTTGGGCAGCACATGGATGTCGCCGACTGAATTCAAGAAGATGCCGTCGCGGCCGAGCACCCAGGCCACGGCTTTGTCGATGTCAGCCTGCTCTGTGAGCGGGCGGTACCAGGTTGCGGCTGTGCGTTGGTTGTCGCCCCAGGGCGCGGCCGTAATTGACTTAATGGTTTGAATGGCGCGCTTGTGAGCTATGCAATCGGCGATCAGCGTGTCGAAGTCGGCCATGTATTGCGGGATGCGCGAGAGCACGTAGTTGTAGGGCAGCAGCACAGTGTCGAAGTCGTAGTGCATAACGCTGCGCAAGTGCATGCGCGGCACGCGCAGTTCGTGGCCGGTGACGCCGATATAGCTGACCAGCCCTTCACGCTGCGCCTGCAGGCAGGCCTTGAGCGCGCCGTCTGGCCCCATGGCTTCGTCCCACTCGTTGTCGTCGATCAGGCAGTGCAGCTGAATCAAGTCGATTTTATCGACGTGCATTTTCTCAAGCGATTGCCGGATCGAGTCGTAGGCTTTCTGATAGCCGCGTTCGCCCGTCTTGGTGGCCAGGAAGAATTGATCGCGCAAGCCGCGCTTCATCCACGGGCCGATGCGCAGCTCGGATTCGCCGTAGCTGGCGGCTGTGTCAATATGGTTGATGCCATGCTTGAGCAACAGGTCGAGCGTGGCATCAGCTTCTTTCTGCGTCACCTTGCCCAGCGCCGCGGCGCCAAAGATGACGCGGGTGCTCAGGTGTCCGGTCCGCCCAAACGGTATGCGTTGAATCGTGGAAGTCATGTCGTTAGTATGGCACTGTTTTGTGAATGGTGTCAACAGGCAAAGCCCAGCACCTTGCGCGTCGCGCTGGCGCTTACTCTTGCGCTTCGAAGCGCGTCAGCGCGCCCGTCGGCGAAAACTCGGCGATCAACGCCGTGGCCGGTGCCAGCCCGATTGAATTGCGCGATTGCGAGGTCGCCGTCGCGATGACGGCGTCCGGCTGTGTTTCCACCTCCAGCCGATAAAAATCAAGGTAGTGCAACAACGCTTCGCGCTGTCTGCGCAGCGGGTAGCGCTGCAAGAACATAGGAAAGGCGCGCAAGATGCGCTGGATCGGCTGGGTCACCGGGCGCTTAAAGCGGGGATCGCGGATGATCAAATGCATCGCGCCGCGCGGGTAAGGCGCGCGAAAGGTGCAGCCGGCGCGGCACAGGCCGCCGGCGACGGCGCTGAGCGTTGCGCCGTTGACCAGCGCGTTGAGCAGCAGCTCATCGGTGGTCAGTTCGCGCACACTGTCGCGCAGGCCGGCTTCGCGCACTTCTTCGGCCGACTGCAGCAAGGGCTGGCTGAACTTCTGATCGCTGTTGGCCCAGGCCCAAAGCCAGGTGCCGTTGTCGTCGCTTTCGGTGCCGAGCACCTGCGCGAAAAGCTGCTCGGGTTCTTCGTGCGGGCGGGTGAGCGCCAGCACGCCCGTGCTCAAATCGAACGCCCAGCGCGCCTTGCCATACATGGCGTCAAAATAGATCTGCTTGTCGAAAGATGCCGCGCCGTGTTTAATAAAGAGCTCTTCAAAGATCATGAAAATTGCCGCCTTCCCCAAATGCTACATCGACGATATTGTGGTGCGCCGCAGCATGTCCGTGTTTGACTGGATCAACATGGCGCGTGATCTGCCTTGCGAGGGCCTTGAGTTGTATGAAGGATTTCTCTGGCATCACGACGACGCGTATCTTGACAGCGTCGGCGAGGCGCTGCAGTCTGCCGGCTTTGCCATGCCCATGCTGTGCTGCTCGCCCGACTTCACCAATCCCGATGCCAATGCGCGCAAGCGCGCGTTCGATCAAGAAGTGGAAATGATCCGCATCACGCGCAAACTGGGCGGGCCGGGCGCCACCTGCCGCGTGCTAAGTGGGCAACGCTATCCGGAAGTCAGCCGCGCGCAGGGCGTGGCGTGGGTGGTCGACGCCATTCAACGGCTGCTGCCGATCGCCGGCAGCTTTGACGTGGTGCTGGGCATGGAGAACCACTACAAAGACGGCAGCTGGCGCTATCCCGAGTTTGCGCAGAAGCAGGATGTTTTTTTGGAAGTGGTCAATGCGATTGACAATCGAACACACTTTGGCGTGCAATATGATCCGAGCAATGCGATCGTCGCCGGCGACGACCCGCTGGCCTTGTTGGACAAAGTCAAGGATCGCGTGGTAAGCATGCACGCGAGCGATCGCTATCTGGCCGAAGGCGCCACGCTGGACGAGCTGCGCCAGACTGATGGCACGCTGGGCTACTCGCCCAACTTGCGCCACGGCGTTACGGGCCAAGGCCTGAACGATTACCCGTATATTTTCAAGGCACTCAAGAGCGTGGGCTACTCGCGCTGGATCAGCATCGAAGACGGCATGAACGGCATGGACGAAATGCGCGAGTCGCTTGAGTTTCTACATCGCATGCGCGAGACCTACGGTAACTAAGCGATCCGATATTCACTAGACGACAAGGAAATTATGCCTGCAAAGATACAAATATCGCTGGATGTGACGACCATTCCCGAGGCGCTGGACATGGCGCGAGCCGCGGTGCGCGCTGGCGTGGACTGGCTGGAAGCCGGCACACCGTTGATTCTGGGCGAGGGCCTGAACGGCGTGCGCGCGCTGCGCAAAGAGTTTCCCAATGTGCCGATCGTGGCCGATTTCAAAGGCATGGACGGCGGCGGCTTGGAAGCGGCCATGTTTTTTGACGCCGGCGCGGACATTGCGCTGGTGATGGGCCAGGCGCATGACGCCACAATCATTCGCGCGGTCGAAGCCGCGCGCAAGCACGGCAAGCAGATCATGGTGGACGTGATGCTGTGCCCGGACAAGCCTGGGCGGGCCAAACAGGCGCAGGCCTTTGGCGCGGACATCATCGTGGTGCACACGGGCTATGACGAGCGCTGGCTGGTGAAAGGCTTGTCGCCGCTGGACGATCTGCAGGCGGTGCTGAATGCAGTCAGCATTCCGGTGCAGGCTGTCGGCGGGTTGAGCGTGGAACAGGCGCTGCAGACGATCGAGATGGGCGCGCAGATCGTGGTGTTTGGCGCGCCACTGGTGGTGCAAGGCGATGCGTTCAAGGCGCAGAGCGACGACTTCGAAGGGCTTTTGTCAGAGATAGTCAGGCGGGTGAAGGGGTAAGATAACAGTCACAGGTTCTAGCTGCCGAATCTGGCAGGTCGCCGATCTGCCGGATCGCGCAATCCATTATGCGACCTTCCGTTGCCGATCTCATCCGATTGTTCGATCTGCAGCCGTTACCAGTCGAAGGCGGCCTGTTCCACCAAACCTGGCGCGGGCAAATCAATGATGCTGGCAAGCCGGCGGGTACGTGCATTTATGTGCTTTATACGCACGAACCCGATTCCTTCTCGGCTATGCACCGGTTGCCAACCGACGAGATCTGGCATTTCTATTTGGGCGACCCGCTGATCCTGCTGTTGTTATATCCGGACGGCGCCAGCCGGCGAGTGATCCTCGGTAGCGATGTCTTGGCAGGGCAGCATGTTCAATTCGTCGTGCCAGCCGGCACCTGGATGGGCGCCTGCGTCGCGTCTGGGGGTGAATATGCGCTAGCGGGTTGCACCTTGGCTGTCGGCTTTACCAGCGACGACTACCAGGGCGGTGCGCGCGATGAACTGATCGCGCAATATCCAAGCGAAGCCGATTGCATTACGAAGCTCACCCGCATCGACATGCCGGTTTCTCGCAGGCCAGAAAGCGCGTAGCCGTCATCCTTTGGGCATTGTTGTTCAGCCCGCGCTCAGCGGGCGTGGCTACGATAGATTGATGCGCCGAGTCTCTCGCCGCGGTTTCCTCCAGGCATTGGCATGGAGCGCCGCACTTCCTGCAGCCACAGGCTTGGCCTATGCCTATGCCAAACGCGTTGAGCCCTGGGCGCTGAGCATTGAACGGGTGGAGTTGCGCTCGCCGCGCGTGCCACCGGAACTGGACGGCGTTACCATCGGCCAGCTGAGCGACTTGCACCTGGGCGGCGCCACCAGCCAAGCTTTTGTGCAAAAGGCCGTGCGCACGTTGGTTGGCCTTAACCCCGATCTGCTTGCGTTGACCGGGGACCTGATCCATGCGCCCGGCATGGCAGACAGGGTGGCCGAAACCCTGCGCGACTTTCGCGCGCCACTTGGCTCATTCATCACGCTTGGCAACCACGACCATTGGCACGATGCCGATGCCGTCGCCGGCGCACTGCGTCAAAGCAGGCACATGGTGATGCAAAATCATAGCGCGCGCCTGCACATCAACGGCGCGCCTTTGTATATCGTCGGCGTAGACGACGTTTGGGAGAAGAAGCACCGGCTTGACAAGGCCTTGTCAGGCGTCACGGCCGGCGACGCAGCGCTGCTGCTGGTTCATGAGCCGGATGTGGCAGACAACTTTGCGCCGGCGTTTCCGTTCATCGCGCAGTTGTCCGGGCACTCGCATGGCGGGCAGGTGCGCTTGCCGTTTATCGGCGCGATGGCACGCGCGCCCCTTGGCCGAAAATATGTGATGGGCCAGTTCGATGTGCAAGGCATGCGCTTGTATGTCTCGCGCGGCGTGGGCATGGCTCAGCCGTATGTGCGCTTTCTCTGCCCTCCTGAAGTGACGTTGCTGACGCTGCGCAAAGCCTGATGCGATTCGACCGAGTCTCGGGCGTCGCCCGTCACACGCCGTGTTGGGCGCGCAGCCGCGCAAAGTCGCCGATGAAGCGGCGTTCCAGCACATGCCGCTGTTCCGGCGGCAGCAGCGACGCCCGCAGCGCATTTAGCGACAACTGTTCCATCGTGGCGGCGTCAAAGCCAAATACACGCGCGCATGATACAAACTCGTCGTTTAGGGTGGTGTTGAACAACGGCGGATCGTCCGAGTTCAGCGTCACATACAGCCCGGCGTCGATCAGCTTGGGCAGCGGATGGGAATCCAGGCTGGGCGCCACGCCCAAGCATACATTGCTGGTGGGGCAGACCTCGAGCGGAATCTGGCGCGCGCGCAGTTCATCGACCAGCGCCGGATCTTCCAGGCACCGTACGCCATGACCGATGCGCCGCGCGCCCAGCCTGCGCACTGCGGCCCAGATGCTGGCTGGACCTTCGGTCTCTCCGGCATGCGGAATGCTGGGCAGCCCGGCAGCGCGAGCGCGGTCAAAGGCGGCGGCGTGTTTGGTGGGTGGATGCCCTACTTCATAGCCGCCCAGGCCGAATGCATCGACGCCGCGCCCAAATCCGGCCACTGCCCAGTCGGCGCTGATGCCGCCTTGCTCGGGCGGAACTTCGCGCGCGATGTCGGTGATCAGCGCCATGCTGACGCCCAGCGTCTCGCGCGCCCAGGCGCGCGCGCGGTTGATCGCCGCCAGCTGCGTCTCGAAATCGAGCCCGGTTAGCTGGTTGATGGTGAGCGCGGTATAGGTCGCCTCGCTATGCACGATATTTTGCGCCGCCTGGCCGATCAGGAATTCACGCGTGATCAGCTCGATGTCAGCGGCGCTCTTCAGGCAATTGGAGATCGCCACATAGATTTCGACAAAGTGCGGGAAATCTTCAAAGCGAAACCATTCGCGCAGCGCTTCGACGGTGTTAAACGGCAGCGGCACGTTGTTGCGTCGTGCAAGGGTCAGCAGCGTCTCGGGCTGGATCGAGCCCTCAAGG
This sequence comes from Chloroflexota bacterium, assembly GCA_031368515.1. Taxonomy (GTDB): domain Bacteria; phylum Chloroflexota; class Anaerolineae; order J036; family Brachytrichaceae; genus CANJQH01. The sequence continues at coordinate 5,058 of JANMNW010000578.1, read as the reverse complement.
TGAACATGCAGCTCCACCTTGGGCATGGCGCGCAGATAGCTTTCGAGTGACATATCTACTCCGCAATCTTGACCGACGCCAGACGCCGCACCTGCGCGCCCATGTCCGGCGCGGTGATGATCGACTCGCCCACCAGAATGGCGCGCGCGCCCATGTCGGCCACGCGGCGCACATCCTCGTCGCTGAAAATGCCGCTCTCGCTGACCATCATGGCGCCGGCGGGCACAGTTGCGGCGCAGCGCGCGGTCGTTTCAATGTCCGTCACAAAAGTGCGCAGATCGCGGTTGTTGACACCAATTACGCGCGCGCCAAGGGCGGCGGCGCGGGCGGTTTCGGCGGCGTCATGCACCTCGACCAGAGGCGTCAAAGACAACTCTATCGATAACGAATGCAAATCGCGCAGCTGCGAGTCATCGAGCGCCGCCACGATCAGCAGAACTGCGTCGGCGCCGGCCACGCGCGCTTCGTAGAGTTGGTAGGGATCGACGATGAAGTCTTTGCGCAGCACCGGCACACCGACCGCGCGTTTGACCGCGCCGAGGTAATCGAGGTGGCCTTTGAAAAACATCTCGTCGGTCAGCACGCTGATGGCGGCTGCGCCGTTGGATGCGTAAAGGGCGGCAATGGCCGCCGGGTCAAACTCACCGGGGACGAAAATGCCGCGCGATGGCGAGGCGCGCTTGACCTCGGCGATCAACGCAAGCGTGCCGTCTTTGCGCAGCAGCGCGCCCGCAAAATCGCGCGTGGGCTGATGAACGGACTCCGCGCGCGCGCGAAGCGTCGAAAGCGGCAGCCAGCGCTTGCGGTCCGGCACTTCGGTGCCGCGTTTGTGATCGAGGATTCGGTCGAGAATGTGTGTCATGTTTGTACTGTTGACCGGGCGGCGTCAATGGTAACATCGCGCGGTTTATCTTGTCGCATTTGCATGCCAGCGTGTCCGCGCCTGAAGCGCGCATGATCGGGGTCGTTTCGGACACGCACATTCCCCACCGAATTAGCGCCATGCCGTCCGCTGTGTATGACGCGCTACGCGGCTGCGACTTGATCCTGCATGCCGGAGATTTGGAGGATCCCGCCATTCTTAAGCCTCTTCGGGCCATGGCGCCGACCTATGCGGTGCGGGGCAATTTGCACTGGCAGTACAGCACCGGCACGCATGATCAAGAACTGCCGCTGGCGCTTACGGTGGCGCTGTGCGGGCGCAATTTATGGCTGACGCACGGCCATTTCAGCTTCGCCTATTCGGTCGTGGACAAATTTTCCGGCTATGCCGCGCGCCGCAAGCGACAAGGCGTCAACGACATGCTTGTGGCCCGGCTGCGGCGCATGCGTCCTGCCGCCGCCGATATTGTGGTCTTTGGCCATTCGCATTTGAGCACCGCGCGCACAATCGACGGCGTTTTGTATTTCAACCCGGGTTCGGTGGCATCGCAGGAAGAGCGCAGTGGCGAAGGTCCGCGCGTGGGCCGACTGGTGCTGGAACCGGACGGCACGGTGACTCCCTCCTGGATCGATTTGGCGCTAGGGTGACGGTATGAGAGCACTTGAAATTCGGCGGCACAGCATTCGCGACAGCCATTCGGTCAATTTGAATCGCGCCGGCGTGGCGTTGGCTCGCTCGGTCGGCGTCGGGCTCGGCCCGTTCGCAAAAGTATTCAGCAGCCCGGCGGAGCGGGCGCTGCAGACGGCGGTGGCGATGGGATTTGCGATCGATGAAGAACGCGATGAGTTGGCCATACCGGACGAGCAGGGCGTGCTGATTGAGCTGGACGCCTGCCGCAGCTTCGCCGATGTCGCGCGCCTGTTGTGGGGCGGGTTGCGATTGCCGCACTACGGGCGGGCGCAGCGCGTGTTTGCGTTGACGTTGGCCGCCGAGTTGGGCGACGGCGAGTCGGCGCTGATGCTGTCGCACGGCAGCGTGATCGAAACGCTGGCGCTGGCGTGCGCGCCGTTTGCTGATGCTGCGGTCTGCGGCGACGGAGTGTCATTTTGCGAGGGCGTGCGCCTGTCGTTTGAAGCGGGCGAGTGCGTGGCGCTCGATGTGTTGCGCGTGCGCTGAGCCGGTTGCCGCGACCGTGGGCCCCACCTTGAGGTGGAGCCCATCTTAAGGTGTAGGCCACCTTAACGTGGGGACTTTTTCAAAACTGAGAGGAAGTGTCAGCTGCGATACGCCGTACAATTCCCTCGCTCAATGATTCCTCTCAAACTTGAACTCAAAAACTTCATGGCCTACCGCGAGGCCGATCCGATCGACATGACCGGGTTGCACGTGGTGGTGCTGACGGGCGAAAACGGCGCCGGCAAAAGCACCCTGCTTGACGCCATTACATGGGCCGTATGGGGGCAGGCGCGCGCCAAACGCGACGATGAGCTGATCGCCCAGGGCGCCACCGAGATGCGCGTCGGGTTCACTTTCGGCGAAGGCAACGCACAGTATCAAATCGTGCGCACGCGGCGCCTGGGCAAAGCGTCCAAAGGCAAAGCGGCCTCGTCGTCCGGAAGCCTGGACTTCTTCATTCGCGATGAAAGCATCAACGGCTGGCGCCAGATTAGCGAGACGCGCACGGCCGACACGCAAGCCAAAATCGAGCGCGCTCTCAATCTTGGCTATGAGACGTTCATCAACTCGGCGTATCTCAAACAGGGCCGCGCCGATGAGTTTACGCTCAAGCCGCCGGGCCAGCGCAAAGAACTGCTGGCTGAAATACTAAATTTGGGGCTGTGGCAGATTTATGAAGCGCGCGCCAAAGATCGGCTGGCCGCGATTGAGCACGAGACCGTACGGCGCGAGCTGGATCTGAAGCAATGCGAGGATGAACTGGCGCGCTTGCCGGAGTACGAACGCCAGCTGGGCGAGGCGCAAGGCAGCCTGCGCAGCGCGCAGGAAAAGCTGTCGCAGGCGGAAATCGCGCATCGCGACATGGAGCTGATGCGCGAACGCGCCGCGCATCAGCGCGCGCAGGCGGCCCAAAGCGATGCGCGCATCGCTGCGCTCGCCAGCGAACTCAACGCCTTGGACAGCGAGCGCAGCGCGCATCTGCAGGCGCTGCAAGGCTACGAAGCCGCGCTAAACGAGCGCGCGGCCATCGAAACGGGATATGCCGAGCTGGAGGCCTCGCGCGCGCTCAACGAGCAGATGAATCTGAAGCTCACCAGCATGGTCGACCTTAGCGCGCGCAAGAACGCGGCCGAAGCTGCCATCGCCGATGAGCGCCGCGCGCTGGAAAGCGCGCGTGATGCCGCACGCGCGCGCTTGACCGATCTTGAGCGCCAATCGGCGCATGAAGATCTCGCAGCGAAGCTGCAGGCGCTGCAGCGCCAGACGCAGCATCTGCACGCGCAGCAGGAAGCAGCCGCACAGTTGGCGGTCGAGAGGCTGACCAGCGGCGAACAACAAGGCGAGGCGCGCGCGCAAAACGAATCGTTGCGGCGTGAAATGAACGAGATCAAGCAGCGCATCGGCGCGCTTGGCAGCGTCGGCGCGATCTGCCCAACCTGCGGCCGTGAGCTGAGCGAGGCCGACCGGGCGCGCCTGCTTGGCGAGCTGAATATGCGCGGCAAAGAGCGCGGCGACTTGTATCGCGCAAATGATTCGCGCATGAGACAGCTGGCCGAGCAACGCGCGACGCTGGATGCTCAGATCGCAGCGGTAACGTTGGAACTGTCGGCCGCGCCCGGTCTGCAGCGCGAAGAGGCGGCCGTGCAGGAACGCTTGGACAAAGCGCGCGAAGCTGCCCGATCGGTGCCCGCTGCGCGTGACGCATTTGATGCGGCCCAGCAAGCTTTGGATGGCGCGCGCTATGCCGCGTCCGCGCGTTTGGAATTGGCACGCGTGGAAACCGAACTGGCGGCTTTGGGTTACGATGCGTCAGAGCACAAACGCCTGCGCGACGATGCGCTGCCGCGCCTGGCTGTGTTTGTGCAGCGCAAAGCCGAGCTCGACCGGGCCGACCTGGGCGTGCAGAGCGAGCGACGTGCATTGGAGTCGCTCGATGCGCAGCGCGCCGCGCAAAACAGCCGCATCGACGCCGAGCGGGCGCAGCTGGCGCTGCAGCGCGCGGCTGTGGCCGAGAGCGAACGCGGACTGGCGCGAGCGGCCGAAATCGGGGTGGCGTTGTCTCAGGCGCAAAGCGAATTTTTCGACGCACAGCGCAAAGTGGGCGCGGCCAATCAGCGCGTTCAGGCGTGCGGCGCGCTTCAGGACACCAGCGCGCGCCTGCGCCGTGAGATCGCCGAATTTGAACGGCAAACGGCGCAGCTGGATGAATTGCGCGAGGCGTATGGCAAAAACGGCGTGCCGGCCATGATCATCGAAAGCGTGCTGCCCGAGCTGGAAGCCAGCGCCAACGACCTGCTGGGCCGCATGAGCAACGGGCGCATGAATGTGCGCTTTGAAACGCAGCGTCTGACCCAGAAAGGCGATGCCAGCGAAACGCTGGAGATTCGCATTGCCGACGAAATCGGCGAGCGCGCCTACGAGATGTTCAGCGGCGGCGAGGCGTTCCGCATTAATTTCGCCGTGCGCATTGCGTTAAGCAAACTGCTGGCGCGCCGCGCAGGCGCGCGCCTCCGCACGCTGTTTATCGACGAAGGCTTTGGCACTCAGGATGCGCAGGGGCGCGAACGCCTCGTTGAGGCCATTCGCACCATCGAAGACGACTTCGAGCGCCTATTCATCATCACGCACATTGACGAGTTGCGCGACGCTTTTCCTGCGCGCATCGAAGTCACAAAAACGCCCCGTGGCAGTTTTGCGCGCGTGGCGTAGCTTAGGGCCCGGTGGGACGGTAAGGGGTGGGGCGGTGAATGGTTTACTATCCACCGCATACTGTCCTACCGCTCACCGTCCCACCGAATTAGTCCTCCTGCTGCACCGTTTGGACTTCAACTACGGGCACCCAGATGCCGTTTCCGGCAGGCTCGGAGTAGCGCACGTTCTTGAAAATTCCACCGCCAGTGGCTCTACGCGAAGGCACGTAACTGGTGGGCAAGCCCTGCAACCGCATGTCGTAGCCCGTCCACGGAATCCACGTCCACGGCACCCACTGATAGCGTGTT
>JANMNW010000522.1:0-3861 GCA_031368515.1 Chloroflexota bacterium | reverse complement strand
CATCCTGCGATGAGACGGCGGCGGCAGTGGTTGTTGACGGCCGTCACGTGGTAGCTAATGTCATTCTTTCGCAAATTGACCTCCATAAACGTTACGGCGGGGTCTTTCCGGAAATGGCCTCGCGCGCGCATGTGGAAACCGTTGGCGCGGTCGTAGCCGAAGCGCTCAAGCAATCGGGCATGGACTGGTCGGCGATCGACGCCGTCGCAGTCACGCGCGGCCCAGGATTGCCAGGCTCGCTGGTCGTCGGCATGAATGCAGCCAAAGGCATCGCGCTGGCGCGCAACCTGCCGTTGATCGGCGTCAATCACCTGGAAGGCCATGTGTACTCGCATTGGCTGGAGCATGCCGGCGCGGACGAGCCGCTGGTGTATCGCTTGACACGCGCGTTCAACACGCCGTTTCCGCTCTTGATCATGATCGTATCCGGCGGCCACACCGAGCTCGTGCTGATGCGCGATCATGGCGACTACGCCTTGATCGGCCACACCGTCGACGACGCGGCGGGCGAGGCGTTTGACAAGGTGTCGCGCATGCTCAATCTCGGCTATCCAGGCGGGCCGGCCATCCAGAAGGCGGCGGCGGCTGGCAATGCCGCGCGCTTTAAGTTCTCGCGGCCAAAGGTGTCGCTCAGCAGCAAGACCGCGCGTGAAGGCGTCGGCAGCGTGCGTGAAGACTGCCTGATGTCGTTTAGCGGCGCAAAAACGGCGGCGCTGCATCTGGTGCAGCAACACTCCATTGACGGCCAGATTTCGCCCTATGCGCCGGTCAACGACATCGCGGCGGCTTTTCAAGATGCGGTAACCGATTGGCTGGTTGACAAGACCCAGCTGGCGTCCAAAGAGTTTGGCGCCAAGGCGGTGCTGGTTGGCGGCGGCGTGAGCGCCAATCAGATGCTGCGCGACAAAATGACACACCGATTTGGCGTGGCCGTGTCGTTTCCCCCCTTTGAGTTTTGCACCGACAACGCCGCCATGATCGGCGCGGCGGCGCACTTTGCGCGCGAGCGCGGCGTGCGGCACGATCTGACCCTGGATATCGCGCCCGACTTAAAGCTTGGATAGCAAAGGTTCCAAAAGCATGGAATACGAAGTCATCATCGGCATGGAGACGCATGTCGAGCTGGACACCGCCAGCAAAATGTTTTGCGGGTGCTCGGCGAATTTTTTCGGCGCCGAGCCGAATGTCAACGTATGCCCGACTTGCATGGCCGCGCCGGGCGCGCTGCCCGTGATCAACGCCCGCGCCGTGGAATTCGCCATGAAGGTGGGGCTGGCGCTGGGCTGCAAGATCAACACGCACACCTTTTGGGAGCGCAAAAGCTATTGGTATCCTGATCTGCCCAAGGGCTATCAGATCACCCAGTATCAGTTTCCGATGAGTTACGACGGCGCGCTTGAGGTGGATGTGCGCGACCTCAGCACCGGCGGATGGGTTGAAGAAAGCTGGCGCAAGCGCATTCGCATCCGGCGCGCCCATCTTGAGGAGGACACCGGAAAGCTTACACACAGCGGCGCCAAAAGCTTTGTCGATTACAACCGTTCGGGCGTTCCGCTTTTGGAAATTGTGACGGAGCCCGACATTTATTCGGCCGACGAAGCCTATGCCTACCTGTCCGCCCTGCGCGATGTGGTGCGCTATCTGGGCGTGAGCACCGGCGACATGGAGAAGGGCGCCATGCGCTGCGAGCCAAACATGAGCCTGCGTCCCAAAGGCAGCGACGCATTTGGCACAAAAGTCGAGATCAAAAACCTGAATTCGCTGCGCGTGGTGCGGGATGCGATCGACTACGAAATCAAGCGCCAGACCGCGCTGCTCAACGCCGGTGGCAAGGTTGAGCAGGTCACCCTGGGTTGGGACGACGAACGCGGTGTAACCGTGGTTCAGCGCAAAAAAGAAGATGCGCACGACTACCGGTATTTCCCGGAGCCCGATTTGCCCGCGCTGGTGGTGGACGACGCCTGGATCGACCGCATTCGCGCCGCCATGCCGGAACTGGCGATGTCGCGTTTCGACCGCTATCGCGCCACGCTTGGCCTCAGCGCCTATGATGCGGCGCAGTTGACTGGCGACCGCGCCACGGCCGAATGGTTTGACGCAGCCGTTGCCGAAGCCGGCGCGGCCAACGCCAAGTCGGTGGTCAATTTCATGCAAACTGATCTGGCGCGCATCATGAAGGCCGCTGGCATGACGCGCATGGGCGATCTGGCGCTCAAGCCGGCGCAGTTGGCCGGGCTGATCAAACTGGTCGAAGCCAAAACCATCAATGTGAACACCGCGCGCCAGGTGCTGGAGGAAATGGTTGCCACCGGAGCCGACGCCGTCGCAATCGTGCAGGCCAAAGGCCTGGGGCAGGTCAACGATGAAGCGGCCCTGCAAGCGGTGGTTGACGGCGTCATCGCCGCCAATGCCAAAGAGGTGCAGCAGTATCTGGGCGGCCAGGAAAAGCTATTTGGTTTTTTTGTCGGCCAGGCCATGAAGGCCCTGAAGGGCAAAGGAAATGCGCCGGTGCTCAACGCAATGTTCAAGGCTGAGTTTGACAAGCTGCGTTGAGGCAGCGGCAGGAATCGGAATTCGTGGTCCGTGCGTCTTCGCCAGCGTCTTTGTTTCGGGGCGAGGCGGCGCCCGCACTTTGGGCTGCGGTTTATGGAACGGCATGCACCGGCACAAAGCCGTCCGCCGGGTCTACAAAGGCGTTGAGCTGGCAATCGCCCTTGCGCATGCGGCCGAGGAAATCGCGCACGAAGGCTTCGCTCGGCGAATCCGGCGCCAGCGCGATCGCGTTTGAGGTGGCACGCGCCACGCGCTCCATGTTGCCGGCATGGCAGGCGTTCAATGCGGCGATCACGTTGCGTTCAAACGCCTGGCGCTGATTTTCCAGCCGCACCGCGCGGCGCGCGCTCATCACAAGCATCAAAGCGACAAGCACAAACGCAAAAGCTGGGCTCCAATGCCTGCGCATCCGCGCCATGCGGGCATGATAGGGGTGATGTCAAAATTTCGCTGTGGCTTGAAACTGCGGCGTCATGCGGGCCAGCGTGGCTTGTTCAAACGCAAAGGCCAGGCGAAGCAGCACGGTCTCGCGCCAGGCGCCCGAGAAAAAGGACAACCCGATCGGCAAACCGGCGATTTGGCCGGCAGGCACGGTGATGTGCGGATAGCCTGCCACCGCCGCCGGCGTGGTGCTGTTGACATCCCAGGTGCTGGCATCGCCGTTGACCAAATCGATCAGATAGGCCGGACCGCCGGACGGGCATATCAGCGCGTCCAGCTTGTGCCGCTTGAGCGCGGCGTCGATGCCGGCGCTGCCCATCAGGCGCTTTCCGCGCGCCAGATCGCGTTTGTATGCCGCGCTGTTGAGCGACCCCATGCCGTTGGCTTCGATCATGTATTCCTGTCCAAAGTGGGTCAGCACGCGGGCGCTGTTAGTTTTGTTAAAGTCGATCACCTCGTCCATCGAGCGCAAGCGCGCGTGCCGGCCCAGACCGGCCAGATAGCGATTGAGATCGTCTTTGAATTCGTAAAACAGCACCTTGGATTTCTCGCGCGCGAATGCTGGCAGATTGGGCAGGTTGGCTGGATCGACGACCGTTGCGCCCAGCGCGCGCAGCACCGCGATGCTCTCGTCGAGCATGCGCAGCACGCGCGCGTCGCTCCCGGCCAGGTTGCGCGCCACGCCGATGCGCGCGCCTTTGAGCCCGTTTGGATCGAGCGCGGCGCTGTAGCCGCGTTCGGCATGCGCGCGCGCGGCCTGTGTTGCTGGATCAACCATAGGAAACACATGGACTGGCCCCTCGCCATCGATCGCAACCGCAAAGCCCTCAGCCCGATCATTGCGGCGCTGTTTGCTTTGGCGGGCGC
>JANMNW010000455.1:0-5536 GCA_031368515.1 Chloroflexota bacterium | reverse complement strand
GCTCCGGGTGCTTGCCGCTTCCCTCCTTCTAGTCTGACACTAAGCCTACACAACAAAAAAAGCCGCCCTCGTTGAAGGCGGCTCGCCATTTATCTCGGCCCATCGGGCCGGTTTATTGCTCAAATATCTCGGACGGCGACAACATGCGCCTTCAGGAGTCCGGCACGCTGAATATCGTGCGATCCCGCAGCAACACGACACTCACCAACTGGCGCGTCCGGCTGTCCGCGCAGAATCTCACCACGGGGAAAACCGTCTACGGCCGTGAGCTTGGACCGAGTGTTGAAGTGATTGGTGGCGACGGCGGGACGACTGTGATCTTTTTGGGCCTTCTCAAGTTCACGGCGCCAGGGCAAGGCGTTGTTACTCAGAAGGTCGGGCGTCATGTGACTCTGATTCCGGCTGATCCATCGCAGCCTGTTCAAGTGGTGTTTGATGCCGGGCCAAACGACGATCTTGTTGGTGAGTTGTGCGCCTATTTGCGAATGCCGTAGTGGATTCAGTCATCTGAGCGCCGACAAGCGGCGTCTGCCCGATGCGCCGAAGGGTGGCGCATCGGGTTCAGGGCGATGACACACCGGACATGTTCGCAGAGCTCCCGCGTGACGAGAGACGCCAGGATCTGCCCGGCACTGGGCGGCAGCGGGCGCGTGATCGTGATCAAACGCCAGCAAGCGGCGCTCTGCGTCTACTTGCTAAGTTGACCGCGCACGGCGCCACCGCGAAATTCGGTAGTGTGCACGTTGACGTAGTAATCCTGCGGGTTCTGCCGGATCGCCTTGATCAAATCGGGGTCGATGCCCGACACGCAATTGTTCAGGCCGTTTGCAGCTGGGTTGAAATCCACCACAACTGGGCCATTGACGCCTGCGGCGCCGCGATGAATGTGGGCGACGGTGATCGTGCCGATGTTCTGAACGGCGATGTTGAAGCACACGAGCCCTTGGCCCTGGTTGAGGGTCAAGGCCGCGCTGCCGCGGCCGTCAGGATCGCCGGTGCTGACTGGCGGCACCTCGTTAGTACCCAGCAACACCGCATCGAGCGGACGGCCGCCGTTGGCCGCGGCAGGTTGCGCGCTTCCGCTCAGCGTCACGGCGGCGGCAAATAAAGTGCAAGCGAGCATGGATCGGACAGTCTTGTGCATCATCATGGTGTGAGTTCTCCAACTGCGTATGGACCAGCGCATGCCCGCTTTCCCTCGCCAGCGCCAGCGTTGATCCTCATCTAGCCTATATAACGCAGTCGTTGGCGCGATCGGATCTATCGGCCGTCCATCAACTGATGCCAAAACAGCGGGCAGCCTGACACGTCGCCCGCAAGTTGGCCACCAGCGTGCCAGGCGCCAACTGGCACGTCATCGCCGATATTGACACGCGGTTACGGTGTCGGTTCAGCTGGGCTAGCTGGATATTTGCTGCCCAAGGCGTGTAGGTACTCCCAGGAGTAAATCCCGTAGTGGCAGCCGCCCTTCCACACAATATTGACGGCGTATGAGCCGACGGCGTTGATCGCCTCCAACTCGTACGAATGGGGCCGCAATACTTTGAGCGGGTCGGTATTGGTGCGCTCAGTCTCGCACAGCTCGCACGGACACATGTCGCTCAGCACCTTGAACGGCACGACCGATGGCGCAGCCGCATCCCAAGTCACGGTCAACGTGGCTTGGGTGCGGTCGGCTGTAATTCCCGTTGGGCGCATGAACTGGCTACTCTTCTGCCGATACGCCGGCGGCATTAAAGCCTGCGTCGACATAGTGAATCTCGCCGGTCACGCCCGAGGCAAGATCAGAGCATAGATACGCCGCGCTGTTGCCAACTTCCTCGATCTGAATGTTCTTGTGCAAAAAGGCGTGTTTGGCGAATTCGCCGATTAGCTGTCGCGAGCCCTGAATGCCGGCGATCGCGAGCGTTCGAATCGGCCCGGCTGAAATCGCATTCACGCGGATGCGCTTCTCTTCCGCGCCCATGTCTTTGGCCAGATAGCGCACGCTGGCTTCGAGCGCGGCTTTGGCCACACCCATCACGTTATAGTGCGGAATCGTACGCACCGATCCAATATAGGTGAGCGTGAGCATCGCTCCACCCTGGCGCATGATCGGCAACGCCGCGCGGGCGAGCGCCGTAAACGAAAACACGCTGATGTCCATCGCCGTCTTAAAGCCCTCGCGCGTGACGCTGTAGTACGGGCCGGCCAGATCGTCGCGATTGGCATAGGCGATCGAGTGCACCAGAATGTCGATCTCGCCAAAGCGCGCCTTGGCCTTGGCCATCACGGCATCGATATCGGCATCACTGGATACATCGCACGGTTCCACAAAATCAGATCCAAGCGATTCCGCCAGAGGACGCACACGACGTTCGAGCTTTTCACCGGCATAGCTAAAGCCTAATTCCGCGCCCTCGCGGTGAAACGCCTGTGCAATTCCCCAGGCAATGCTGTGGTCGTTTGCGACGCCAAAAATCAACGCTTTCTTTCCGGTCAGTAAACCCATGAATGTCCTCTCTCGTGCAGATTGCGGTGGTGTTCTACGCAATGGAACACCGCAGCGGGCCATATGATACGCGACCGAGGCGGCAGTGTTGGTGGCAGGCGATGCGGCTTGAGCCAGGCTGGCCCGGCTTCGATATTCCCGCCCAGCGCTTTATCGCTCGGGCTTGTGAACGGCCGGAAAAACACAACCACACTCTTTCAAGTGTGGTTGTGCAGAAATCTCGTTGGTGCGGCCTAGAACGGCAGCTTGGGCTTGATGCCGCCCAACACGTCTTTCGCCGCTTGGGCGACGTCGCCGGTTGCGTTGCCGCCAACCACGCCAGCCAACAGGCTCTTGGCCGGTTCAGGCAGCTTGTCTTTGAGCATGCCGACCACGGTCTCCACCGCAGCTTTGGCTTGATCAGTCGAAATTCCGGCTTTTGCTGCAACTGCTTTGATCATTTCGTCCATGATTTTCTCCTTTATGTATGCGCGTGTTGCGCGCACCGTATGGCTCAAGTCTACGGTTGTACATGATCGCCGTCTGAAATCGAACACGACTGAAGTATGGGAAATGGCCGCTACGAGTGAATGTTTCAACCTGACAGCGGACCGTCTTGCGCTTCGTATAATCTTTGGCATGAGCCCTCGCGTCGCCTTTGAGATTTTTGGCCTGCCCGTCTACTGGTACGGCATTATCCTGACCAGCGGCATGCTTCTGGCAACCTGGATCGCCGCGCGCGAAGTGGAACGGCGCGGGCATGATGCAAACATCGTTTGGAATGGCATGATCACCGTTCTCGCCCTGGGAATCATCGGCGCCCGCCTGTATCACGTGGTGTCAACACCCGGCGATGGCAGCAACAGCGGATTTAGTTACTACATGCAGAACCCCATTCAAATCTTGAACTTGCGAAGCGGCGGTCTCGGCATTTATGGCGGGCTTTTTGGCGGGCTGCTGGGCGTCGTCATCGTGTCAATCCGCGCAGGCTTGCCATTCTGGCGGCTGGGCGATTGCGTTGTGCCGGGTGTGGCTTTTGGCCAGGCGATTGGCCGCTGGGGCAACTTTGTCAACCAGGAACTCTACGGCGGACCGACCGGATCGTCGTGGTGGGGCGTGCACATCGAAGCGCCATATCGCATCACCACCAAGTCTTTCGACTTTACCGACTTGTCGCGTTTTCCGCTCACCACGCGCTTTCACCCAACGTTTTTTTATGAAAGCGTGTGGAACCTGGCTGGCGGCGTGCTGCTGTTGCTTGTCTCGCGGCGATTTGGGAACAAGCTGCGCGATGGCGACATCGGCGGCATATTCTTCATTTGGTACGGCATCGGACGAGCCTGGGTGGAGCTGCTCTTTCGCCCGGATGCCTGGACTGTGGGCGGCACAGGCGTGCCCACCGCCGTGGCCATCTCGCTTGCCGCCATCTTCTTTGGCATCGCCGTGATCGTCAGCGGCCGCACCCTTGGCCGGCCGATTTCCGCGCCCGCGCAAGCCTAAACACCCATGCCGCGCGCCATTGAAGACGACTATGAAATGCCGGAAGACGAGTACGACCTCCCGTTCGACGGGGTCATCGCCAAGCGGAAACCGCCGGTGCTCTGGCCGTTTGGGGTGCTGGCGCTTCTGGTCGCCATCGCCATTGCCGCGATCTACGGCTATGAAAATGTGGTTGCACGCCAAAGCGACGACGCTTTCTGCCTGAGCTGCCACACCGACCAGCACAGCACCTATGCCGCGCGCGGCGAGTCGGCGGTGGCCGGCGCGGTCGCCGTCGATCTGAGCAGTTATCACTATCAGCAAATCCGCGGCGAAGGCGGCGACATCAGCTGCATCGACTGCCATCGCGGAGACAACTCGCGCAATGCGCGCATTGAAACCGCCGCGCTCAGCGCGCGCATCTCGCTGCAATGGCTGCTAAGCGGCGACGCGCCCGGGCTCGAAGCAGGCGCAGCTGTGCTCACCGACAGCGCCGGGATCACCACCGTGATCGGCTCGGCCGCGCTGCTTGCGCCCCACCTGGCCAACGACGGATGCGTCGCATGCCACAGCCAAACACTGCTGACCGCCGGCATTGAGAACCACATGCACAACACGCTGCCGGCGGCGTATGCATTGTGGAAAAGCGGCAAGCGACTGATCGCGCCAAACGGCGGCGCCGACGCCCAAGCCATTGCCGCGCGAGGGTTATCGCTGTATCGCACTACCGTGCAGTGTTCCGACTGCCATCAGGCCCATCGCAGCACCGAAGACCCGCGTTTCATCCATCAGCCGACAAACGACAAAACCTGCCTGCAGTGTCACACTCAGGCGAACGTCATCATCAAGCCGCAGGAACCATAGCCGTTTCATCGCACCGCGGAATTCAGATCTGGCACACAAGCCGCTACGGCTCGACAAACACGATTTGTTTGTAGCCTGCCAGCAACAAAATGCGTTCGATCGCCACCTTGGCGTTGCGATTGGCATCCGAGAGCAGGCCGCTCTGCACCGCCGTTTCTCGAATTGCCTGCAGCGCGCGCTCGCGCGCCTGGCCTTCCAATTCGCGCGTCTCCGGCAAGAGCAGCAGATTGGTGCGATCGTAGACTTTCGTTGTGCACGCCTGCGTGGAGTCGTCGATCAAATAGGCATCCTGAATCACCGCGCGCGGCAGGCGCACGGTGACAGTATCGCCATCGACCGTGACATCCTGATCGCGCAGGGTCGAGAGGTCAATGCCTGCCTTAACGCGTCCACAGGCGATCAGGATCAGGCGCTCGTAGACAATCGTGCCCACCCGCGCTTTTTCGACCTCCACCACGGTGGACATCAAAGACTGGGCGGTGGACAAGTCAGATATGGCGCGCACCTGCAGCACGGCCGGCGGCCGCACGATGATCGTCGGCGTCGACTGCGGCAGACTGGTGGCGATGATGTTGGCCGGGTTTGCCTGATTTACCGCCTCGCCCACCGAACGGCCAATTCCAAGCAGTGACAGTGCGACAATGACCGCCGCAGCAAACACCGAAATGCCGATGATGGCGGCGGCAATCAGACAGCCGTAGGTTTGAAACGGCGATGCCTGCC
>JANMNW010000452.1:0-2863 GCA_031368515.1 Chloroflexota bacterium | reverse complement strand
CGCATGACCCAGCGCGAGCTTGGCTTGGCCGTAGACTACTCCGAAGCGCAGATCGCCCGTCTCGAGAGTAGTATTCGACTACCGGATCTGATTGCGGTTAAAGGAGCCTTTGTCGAAGCGTTGGACTTAAAGCGTGAACCTGAGCTGGCGACGCAGTTGGTGAAATTGGCTGAGCGGGCGCGTGATGCGCAGACTCGATCCTCCCGCATCATTGGCAATCTGCCGAGCGTGGCCACGCCGTTGCTGGGTCGGAAACAAGATGTGGTTGCTGTGTCTCAGCAAATTATGGGAGGGCAGGCACAGCTTGTAACGCTCGTTGGGCCGGGAGGCGTGGGCAAGACTCGGCTGGCACTGGAAGTGGCACGACATCTACAAGACGACTACACCGATGGCGTGTGGTGGGTCCCACTGGCCGCGATGACCGAACCCCAGGCGGCATTGAACACCATCGTGCAGACCTTGGCGATTGAAGATCGCCTCGGCAAACCTGTGTTACAGGTGTTGCAAGATGATTTGCGTGACAAGCAGTTGCTCCTTGTGCTCGATAACCTGGAGCAGGTGCTCGAGGTCGCATCGCTGATCGGGTACATGCTGAGCGTCGCACCGAAGGTGAGAGCGTTGGCGACCAGTCGTGAACTGTTGCGCATTGGTGGCGAGCAGGGCTACACCGTCATGCCATTGACGGATGAGGCAGCAGCGCTCTTTGTACTGCGCGCCAAAGCGATACAACCCGATTTCTCGTTGACTGAGGCGAATCGAGACATCATTGCAGCGATTTGTCGTAAGTTGGACGGGCTGCCTTTGGCCATTGAATTGGCGGCTGCACGGATCCCCTTATTCACCCCGGCGGAGATGCTGGCCTTGCTCGATCAGCGCTTGCCGTTGTTAACCCGTGGTGCGAGAGACTTGCCCGCTCGGCAACGCACCTTGCGGGCCACCATTGAGTGGAGCTACAACCTGCTCACGCCGGACGAGCAGGCTCTCTTCCGACGACTAGGTGTATTTGCCGGTGGCTGCACCTTGCATGCGGCACAAACCTTCTGTGAGGCGGATGGTGGGTTGCCGCTGAACGCGATGGACGGGCTGGCCGCATTGGTGGGGAAAAACCTGCTGATCCGCGAGGAATACACCATTGATCTCAGCGTGGGTAATCAAATGTATTACCGCTCGCTCGCGCCATCCCAAGAACACAATCTATCGCTGACCGTCTTGCAGACGTCCGGGAGCTTTTCGAGATATCGCATGCTCGAGACCATTCGGGAATATGCACGGGATGCGTTGATAGCGCATCATGAGTATGACAAATGGATTCGTATGCTGGCAGACTACCTCCTCTTCATCGACACGTTGGCCCAGCGTCCTGTGCCGGAAGAACATGACAACTGGTTGACTGCGCTCCAATGGTTGATTTCGACCCGTGATGCAACGGATCTCGCACTACGGTTGGCCACCCACGGGGATATTTTTGCCACAGGCTCAAGCGAATTGGTGGAATGGTTAGCGCGAACACTCAAGGGCACCGGCATCTCATCCAACCCAGAGCCACGTTTCCGTGCACGAGTGTCGTATGCGGCGAGTCTGGGCAAGAATGCGGAAGCGCTTGAAATGTTGACCGAGGCATTGGAATGGTATGACGCTTATGGACTTCAAGACGATTGGTTGCAGACGATTCTCTGCCACTTGGGGTTTCGCTATCGAGAGATGGGACAGGTTGAGCCGGCGCGGCGATATGTGAAGCGGGCCATGCAACTAGCGCAAGCGCGCAATCAAGGGCTAAATGTCATGAATCTGATGGTCACACTGGCCGAAGTGGAAATCGTCGCTGAAAATGCCGAGGAAGCTTATCGACTGCTAGATCAGGTCATAGCCATGGCGAGTGACTCGGCGAGCAGTGAGAGCGATGAAATGCTGCTGTTGGCGTGGATCCATAACCATCGTGCTCACGCAGCGCTGCTGCAAGGGGAAACGCGAGAGGCCGAGATTCATCTCGAACAGAGCCTTCAATCTTTCGCGCGTTCATCCTATCTCAATGGATTAGGTCGTGCATGGGGGCACGAAAGCCTGGGAGAAGTTGCGCTTATGCGTGAAGATGCCGCGCAGGCCATTGAGCAGTTCACCCAAAGCGTGACTATATTTAATCAGCTTGGCAACTATACCGGCCTGAGTTGGGCGCTGTGTGGAATGGCGGGTGCGCTGGTCTTAGATGAAGATCCGGAACGCGGTGCACGACTGTGGGGTGCTGGGGAAGGCCTGCGTCAACGCATTCAATCTCGAATCGCACCTGCGTCGCGCCAGAATCGCGAGCACACACTGTCGCGGTTGCGTGAGCAGTTGGATGCGGCTGAGTTTGCGCGGCTGACGGCGGAAGGTGCCGCTTGGACATTGAACCAGGCGGTCGAAGCCGCATCACAGATTTGAAGCGGCACAAATTGCTCAAGTTGCGCTGTGACCTGTCCTGACTACATCGGATTATCAACGGCGAAAAGGCGCTGTTCGCGACGGTCTGATGGGTTCTGAGCTCATCTAGCCTGCGAGAATGGCAGCCATGCCCATTCCTGGCGTAACCGCAGTCGCGCAGAAGATCACCAACCGCATCGGCGATCTAATCCACAGAATCGTCAGAACCCTGCTTCGACCGGCATCAGCATCGATTCTGGCAACCGCTGTCCTCGACCTATCACGGAGCAAGGCCGATCTGATCGCCGAAAACGCGCTGCTGCGGTGTCGCCGTCCGAGATATTTGAGCAATAAACCGGCCCGATGGGCCGAGATAAATGGCGAGCCGCCTTCAACGAGGGCGGCTTTTTTTGTTGTGTAGGCTTAGTGTCAGACTAGAAGGAGGGAAGCGGCAAGCACCCGGAGC
>JANMNW010000448.1:0-4821 GCA_031368515.1 Chloroflexota bacterium | reverse complement strand
AGCGCACCGAAGCTGAACAGGCTGTCAAGACGGTCGAGGCCACATCGCAGGCCCAGCGCGAAGCCAAGATCCGCGTGATCCAGGCCGAGCAGGAAGCGCAGAAAGCGGTCATCGAGCAGAAGAACAAGATCGAGCTGGACGCCCTGCGCAAGCAGCGCGAAGCCGAGGCGCAGCCCAAGGCACTCAAGGAGATGGCCTCGGCAGAAGCTGAAGCCGCGCTGAAGCAAGCCGAGAAGCTGCGCACGCAAGCCCAGGCGGAATCTGAAGCCGAGCGGCTGCGGGCGGACGGCGCCAAAGCCAAGGCCGCGGCAGAAGGTCTGGCAAGCGCCGAGATTCTGAAAGCCAAAGCCGACGCCGCAATGCGCGAAGCCGAGGCGATCAAAGCCAAGGGCCTGGCCGAAGCCGAAAGCGAGAAGGCGCGCGCCGAAGCGCTGGCCGCGTTTGACGGCGTGGCGCAGCGCGTTGAGCTGATGAAGCTGGAACTCGACGCCCAGGTGCGCATCGAGACGGCCAAAGCGAACGCGCTGGGCACGGCGTTGTCCGCCATGAACATCAAGCTGATCGGCGATCCAACAGCCGCCGCGTCGCTTTTGCGCATGGTCACGCTGGCCGATGGCATTGGCGAAGTGGTCAAGGCCGCGCCTGGCCCGGTGCGCGAGATCGGACAGCAGCTGGTCAACAAAGCAACGAACAACCCGAAAGGCGATGCGCTGCTGCGCATGGGCGACACAATCGGCCACAGCAGTGAGAATGGCAAAGGCGGCGGCGTGGCCGAACTGGCCGCGATGCTTCCAAATTTGATCAAGCTCGCCGAAACGCACTTGGATGTGAACAATCTGAAAGGCCAGTCGGTAGGCCAGGTAATGAGCATGTTGAGCGAGCGCGCCCCCAACGCCGATCAGGCAATGATCACGAAAGCGACTGAGGCACTGGCCGCGTTGCCCATCATCAATGACATGGCTTTTGACGAGGTGTATCTGCGCGCCAGCAAATAACACACGGCGCACGCATTCTGCCGGCCCGACTTGCGAAGGGCCGGCAAGATGCATGCGCGTCGAGGCGCTAAGATAGACGCATGAAGCTAATTGACAAGCTGGTGTTGGCGCTCAAGTCCGCGGTTGGCGATGCGGTGTCGGATGTAGTCGGCGAAGACACGCCCGCAGCCGACAAAGCCGAAGCCACCCGCAGGCTGATCGATCGCGCCCAGGCGCGCATCGATGCGCTCAAGGCCGATGCCGAACGCGCGCGCAAACGCGGCGACGACGCCTTGGCCCGACGACTGGACCAGGACGTGGCCGACCTTCAAAAAACGATTCACAAAACCCGGCAACGGCTGGGCCAGCTCGAAGGGCGCGAAGCGGCAGCAAACGCAATCGAGAGCGGGCAGTCGGCGCGGCGCGACCAGCGCAAAGACGCAGAGGCTGTCAACGATGACCTTGCTGAGCGCGAAGAGGCTGCGGCAAGGCGCGCAGACGCAGCAGCGGCGCGCGATGAGATCGACGCGACTCGGATCAGCGATATTTTGAAAGACGGCGATAAAAAGTAAGCGCGCAACGCAGTATTTGTCGTCTCATGGGAGAGCTATGGCCTTGTCACAACTTGAATCGCATGCACTCGATGAGCTGATGGCGCACATGCCGGCATCGTCTGCACCAACCGCCAATGACCTTCTGGCCGGCATCACGGGTGTGTCAAGCACGGAATGCAAGCGGCGGCTGCTGATGTTGCTTTCCAAAAAAGATGCGCTCGAGAACGAGTGGGTCAGTTGGGCCAACCACCGCCCGCTCGATGCAGCGTTCACGTTTTTGGGCAGCGCCGCGCTGGCGTTTTACCAGGCTGAAAAAGACGCCAATCTCAAAGTCGCCACCTACACGGATGCGTTTTATTACATCGCAACATGCGCGTCGGTTGGCTATGCCGACATTTTTGCGGTGACCCAGACGGGCAACGCCGTCGCCGCGTTGGTCATGATTGTGGGGCCGTCGATTGCGGCCCAGATTCTCGAGCCACGAGTTTGAGGTTATGTGAATCGCAGGGTGGTCACACCTTCCGGGGGTGGAGGCGCCTGCTAGAAGCATTCGTCCAGCAGCTGATAGAACGCGAGCTTGTCACGGTCCGGCGTAATACCGTAGGCGTCGAAAAATACGCCAGACCAATCTTCACTCAAGTTGTGACGCAGACTGCGCTCTGCAAGCGCAAGGTCCTGGTGCCGGTCGGCCAGGCCAAAACGCCCCAGATCAACAAAGCCCGTCAACGCAAGCGTTCCCGGATCAAACAACACATTGGGCAGACAGTAATCGCCATGTGTCGGAACAAGGTCTTCGCTTGTCGGCCGGCTCTTGCGCAGCAGCGCCCCAAGCGCATCAGCGCTCAATCCCCGGCGCTCTTCGTCAAGGTCCACCTGACCGCTGCGCAAGCGTCGCTCGGCCTCAGCCAGCGTCACCTCAAGACGGCGATCAAAGGGGACGTGTGACTGCGCTGGCAAGGCATGAATCTGCCGCAGCGCGCGCGCCAATGCCACGACCAGCCGCTCCGGCCGCTCAAGCAACCGGATATCGGATGCGTCAATGCCCGGCACGGCGCTCATGCGCAGCACCCAGTGCTCGCCGATTTGGTCGAAGGCGAGCACGCGCGGCACTGGAAGCAACCCGGCCAGATGTCGCAGCACAGCCTGTTCCACAAACAGGCTGTTGGCGGAATCGACACGGTCGATCTTGACAAACGACCCTGGCAAGGCGGATCCGTCGGCGGAAAGCGCGAGCACAAGCGCGCCGGAATAACCCAGCCCGATTCGCTCGCAACGCTCAAGCTCCAGCGGCGTCAGACAGCGTCGTAACAGCGCGCCCTGCTCAGGGTCGAATTGTTCAGTCAATGCGATAACCCACGCCGCGCACAGTTTGCAGCCGCACCGGCTTGCTTGGATCGTCCTCAATTTTCTCGCGCAGCCAGCGCACATGCACATCGATGGTGCGAGGATCGCCTTCAAAGTCGTCGCCCCAGATCTGCGAGATCAGGTAATCGCGGGTGAGCACCGCGCCGCGGTTGCGCAACAAGGCGGACAAAAGCTCAAACTCCTTGTTGGTCATTTTGAGCTCGACATCATCGCGATACGCGCGCCGTGAAGCCAGATCCAGGCGCAGCCCGCCGGACACAAGCTGGTTGGGCGCGCGCTGGCTCGGCGCGCGCCGCAATGCCGCGCGAACGCGCGCAGCCAGCTCAGGCAGGCTGAAAGGCTTGACCACATAGTCATCGGCGCCGCTGTCAAGGCCAATCACGCGATCGACTTCGGAAGCACGCGCCGTAAGCATGATGATGCCCGGATCGAGTTCGCGGCGCAAAATGCGACAAAGCGACAACCCGTCCAGCTTCGGCAGCATCACATCCAGCACGCACACATCCGGCTTGCACTCGCGCGCCAGTTCCAGGCCCGCCTCGCCGTCGGGCGCGCCGCTCACGGTATACCCCTCCTGCTTGAGGTGGCCGATCAGCAGATCGCGCAACGTGCGATCATCTTCAACGACAAGAATATGCGGCATGCGTCACTCGTCGCGCGGCTGAAAGGACTTGTAGTCGCCCAAAGCGCCAGTGGCAGCGAAAATCACGCGTTCGCACAGATTGGTCGCGCGGTCGCCGATTCGCTCAAGGTTGTGCGCCACCCATAGCAAATACATTGCGCCATTGAGCGTCTTGGCATCCTGCATCATGTAGGTGAGCAGCTCGCGCAGAATCTGGTTGTAGAGCTCGTCCACCTGGTCGTCCATGGCCGCCACCTGCTGCGCCACGGCCGCGTCGATTTGCACATACGCGTCCAGCGCGCGATGCACCATGTCGCAGACAATGTCCTGCATGCGCGGAATGTCGATCAACGGCTTGATCAGCGGACCTTCGCCAATGCGCACAGAAATTGTGGCGATGCCCGCGGCATGATCGCCAATGCGCTCCAGCTCGGACGCCATGTGCGTGGCTGCGATGATCGTGCGCAAATCGCGGGCAGCGGGTTGTTGGCGCGCAATAATCCGCAGACAGTTTTCCTCGATTTTGTAGCGCAAGGCATTGACGCGCGTGTCGGCCGCGATAACCTCGCGGCCCAGAGCCAGGTTGCGGTCGCGCAACGAGCGCACGCTGTGGCGAATCTGTTCTTCAACCAGGCTTCCCAGCCGCAAGATATCCTCGCGAATGGTCTGCAGATCATGATCGAATTGGGAGCGGGTCGATGGGCTGGACACGCCTGCGATTATAAGAGCCACCCGGCGCCGCGCACGCGGGTTTGATCTTTTCTTAATCACGCTCGGCTAAAAGTTGCCCATATGACCGAACAACTAATCAGCGACACGCTCGCGTATGTGCGCAAGGAATTAAAACGGCTTGACCAGGACATGATCTGGGCGGATGGGGCCGAAGGCCTGCGCATTCAAACGCGCCGGGCGCGCCTGCTGTCGGAGCTCGGCCGGCTGGAACTGTTGCACGCGTCCGCTGAATCCGGCGGCGAAAAACAACAAAGCGGCTGACCCTGCGCACGGTCGCCGCTTTATCATGTCCCCACGCAGATTCGAACTGCGATCAACGGCTTCGGAGGCCGGCACTCTATCCATTGAGCTATGGGGACGATGGCGCAATTTTAGCGCATTCCTCGGCGGCTCCAACTGTGGAGGGTGCACCTCAGGATTTTGTAGAGATGGCGTTGTCCCAGCGCCAGCCGGCGACGGGCTTGTAGAGGAAAGAGTCGGGCAATAGCTTGGCTGGGGGATCAATGGGGGTAGAAGGGCGTTGTCGGTTGGCCTTGGCAATGGCGGGCCAGGCACTGTCCCAGCGGTCGTTGCA
>JANMNW010000423.1:0-7486 GCA_031368515.1 Chloroflexota bacterium | reverse complement strand
TTTTTCCATCTGGGCAATGTGGTGGAATACGGCGAGACGACGCAGATTTTCACCAACCCGAAAGACCCGCGCACGGAATCCTATATCACTGGCCGGATCGGCTAAGGGGACATCATGTCGAACAATCAACATATCCTGCGTGCCTTTGACCGTGATCAGGCCCGCTGCGCTTTGCACCACAAAGCGCGGCTGACCGGCCTGCCGGGGCGTGATCGCACTGCTGATGTGCCCGCTGGTCAGCACAACGCCGTTGCCATTTTCCAAAATATGAAAATGGGCGCCGGTTTGCGCCATAATTTGCGACCCATCTGAGAAGGTGAGCGTGAGCGGCGAAGATGCGACGATGTCGTCGCCCAGGCGCGCGCTGTCGCCGTTATACGTTTGCCCGCCGCGCGACAGATACCAGGTGACGCCGAATGGACCTTGCCGAACCTCTTGAATAACCGCCCCGCCATAGAGCGCGGCCGTCGGCGAGAGCCGCTGGCCGCCCAGCATCACATAGCTGCCGCCCAGGAGAATCAGCGTGCCCAGGGTTGCCAGCGGGCGCAACATGCGGGGCGAAAAGGCGTCAAGAATCTGATTGAGAAGCGAACGCCGGGGCTGCACGCGGGTTGCGGGTGTGCGCAGAATCAGCTTCGATAGGCGCGAGTTCTCTGCAAGCAATGCGGCTCGAATCCGCATCTTGCGCGCGTCGCTCAGCAAGCGTATGCGCTTGCCGGACAGCACCAATGCTCGCTCTACCTGAGCGTCGTTCCATGCCCCTGCCCCCGTTGTCATCGTTGTCTAGCTCTCCAGTAATCCGCTCAGCTTCCCCTTCAAAGCGGATCGTCCTCTCGTGATGAGCAATTCCACCATGCGGCGGCTCAGCTTCATCGTTTCCGCAACGTCGTCGACCTTCATTCCGAGCACGTAACGCAGGGTGATTGCCTGCCGTTGATCTTCCGGCAATTCCGACAACGAGCGCCGGATCATCGCAATGTGCTGTCCTGTGATGATGCCGTCTTCGATGCCGGTCGAGCCGTCTGAGATATCGATGTCGTCATTCGCCATCGACGCAAAGTTTGACTCGTGCTTTTCAACCACCTGGCGCCTTCGCAACGCGTCAATCGCCTTGTGATGGGCAATCCGCATAATGAAAGTGCTCATGCTGCAATCGCCACGATATTCCGGCGCAGAGCGCAACACGCCAATGAATGTCTCTTGAACGACGTCCTCCAGGTCCGATTCGGTGAGGTCCGACACAAGATGCACAACATAGCGGCTCACCGGGTTCACATACTCGCTGAACAAGGTGTTGACCGCTGTCGCGTCATTTCGCGCCACGGCAGCAGCGAGAGCGATATCGCTATCGCGTCCGCTTCCCCCTCCTACCAAATAGTCGTTCGACATTAAATACCCTGCAATGCAATTAATGAAATAATAAGCAAGTGATTGTGTTTTGAATCCGCCTAATGATCTCCGACAAGGCGCAATCTACGGTCCAAGAATATCATGCGCCGCAACTCGACCATGACAAATTTGCAGATCGTAGCACCATGCGCGACTAATAGGGTAGAGGGGAATGTCGGGATATCCACTGTTGGAGTTGTGTCATAACACAACTCGCTGGGAAGTCTTGCTTGTTTCGAGCCAACAATTGATTTGGCGGTGGCATCAAACGGCTTCAACATTGGGTGTCCATTCCTGACAGTGGGGATTTGTTGATGACTATTCGCGCGCTCTATCTCTCTTTTGCTGACAGTAGCTTTGGCTTGGACCGCTTACTCGCAAAACATTGCGAAAAACTAGATATCACACACACTCTAGCACAAGCAACCGCAATATTTAACAACTCGGCTGAATCACATAGTCCTGTTTCAGCTTATAATCTGATTGTAGCAGATGTTCCAGTAGCTGGCATCAATCTTGCAGAATATGTATTAGGTAGAATCCGACCAACTGCGTATCTTGCATCGTCAGAGGGACTCTCCCGCGAATGGTCTGCCCGCTACGCCTCTGCAAACCGCTCATCGGGTGCTGCAAAGTATCCGAACTCACCCGTAATCCTGCTTTTTGACCCCGCCGGCGATATCAGCACCGCACGCCGCGCCCTGCAGCTGGGCATCGACGATTATCTGTTAGTTTCGGATCTTTCGGAAGGGCGAATAGACGCGATTCTTGCACCACTTTGGGCGAGGTTTTCAGAGCCGCAAAACCCTTCAATTTACGTAGATCATTCAGCATCTCCCGCAAGCCGCAGCGCGTCTGCGCATGACAATGCCGAGTTCTTTGGGGATGACCAGTTCAGCCTCAACCGCAGCATGCGTTTGAGCAGCGTCGAAGCGGCCATCGTGCATTGTCTCTCCGCACAAAATGGCGCGCCGATGTCCGCCCGAAACATTGTGCATGCGGTCATGGGTCGCGATGTCGACGAAGATCGCGCGGCCACGCTCATCCGCCCGCACATCTCGCGACTGCGCTCAAAAGTTGAACCCACGCCCCAGATGCCGCAACGCCTGTTGACAGTGCGCGGCAAGGGCTACATGTTTGTCAATCAGTAATCGCTGTCAGTGAGTAATCGGAGTGCTTACTAAGCATCCCTTTGCTAGAATGACAACTCATGCAACCGCGTCGTAAGTCTGATGTCGCAGTCGCACTCCATCCATTGACTGGCTGGAGCCTTGCGCTGTTGCTCATGCTCGCTGCGCTTTTGCTTTTGCCGCAAAACGCCGCCGCGCGCCGAGAGACTGCGGGTGATCCGCGCGTGGTGCTTCAGCTGACCGACCCTGCGCGCGTCACTGTGATTGTGCCAGGACGCACCATGCCCGCACCTAACACGCCACAGCCCACCGCAGAGCCCACTCAGCCGCCACAACCGACGGCCGTGCCGACTCAACAACCCACAGAACCGCCGCCCCCCACGGCGGTGCCGACACAGCAGCCGACTCAGCCGCCACCGGCCACCGCCACCGCTGCGCCCCCGCAGCCGACCGCCAAGCCGACTCAACAACCGACTCAGCCGCCGCCGGCCACCGCCACCGCTGCGCCGCCGCAGCCGACCGTCAAGCCGACACAACAACCGACTCAGCCGCCACCGGCAACCGCCACCGCTGCGCCACCGCAGCCGACCGTCCAGCCCACGGCACGGCCAACACAACAACCAACACAAACGCAGCCAACAGCCGCGCCTACCTTGCAGCCCACAAAACCGCTACCTACACAGGCGCCGGCACAGCCAACTTCCTCGCCAGTCGCCTCACCCGCGACGCGCGATCCCGACCAGCCCGCACAACCGCAACCAACGGCTGTGCCGATCGCGTCGCCCGCAGGAGCGACTGCGACGCCCCCCGCGCGCGCGACAAGCACGCCGACCGCTCTGCGCACCCCCATCATTCGACTGCCGCGCCCGTCCGCATCACCCAACGCGCCCGCCGCCACGCTCGAAGCGGCGATCACAGTCAGCGCGCCCACCTTGTCGGCACCAGTTGCGCCTGCACAACCCGTCGTCCCAGCTCCGGATGCCTCTGCCACACCGCAGGCCGTTGCCGAAAACATCAATGCGCCGGTGGATGCGGCGCCGCCGATTGTGCAGCCAGGGCCGCAGCTGGAGCCGGAAGCCGCGCCACCAGAAGAGATTCTGGAAGCCTTGCCTCCTGAAGACCCGCCCGCGCAGTCGAATCTGGTCTACGTCTTTACGCGTCAACGGGTCGACGCCAAGCACACGCTCATCGCCGGTTGTGTGGCCAACATTGGCATGGCCAGCGAGTTCAACGTAAATATTTTGCTGGATTTGCGCACCACGCGCGCGCAGATCAAAGCCTTGCGCAGCGGCGCCGGCCCCGCTGCCGTTAATGCCCGGCAGGCCAACACCGTCATCGGGCAATTGCGCCCGGGCGAAGCGCGCCAAATGGACGCGCTGATTGTGCAGAATGCGATCTCCCTGGAGGACAAGCACTTCAGGCTCCGGGTGCCGGCCGCCCGCATGCTGGACGCGCGCACGCTGGACGGCCGCGTGCAACTGGCTTGCGCGCCGCGCGATCTTTCAGCCGCCGCCGCCAATGCCGAACCGGCGCGATTCATGATCGATGGTGAAGCCGTCGAAGCTGAGCAGGTGGCGCGCGTCTTTGCCAGCAACGGCTTGAAACTGCGCGATCTCAATTCACAGCCGGCCGTTCAAATCGCCGACGGCCCCGGCGGCGCTCGGCCGAATGTTTCCATGTCCACGCTGCTCAGCTTGCTTTCGTCCACGCTGCTGCTGTTGGGGCTGATCGGCGCCGCCTTCGCGCTTCGCGTGCTGGACTAGCGCGCAAACCGTGCTACACGCGCTCGTGCGGATCAAACAGGCGCGCATGCTCATCCAGCGCGAAGCGGTCGGTCATTCCGGCCACGTAGTTGCACACCACGCGCTGCAGCGGCAAGTGATCCAGCCAATCGCGCGCGCCCAACGGCAGCATGCGCGGCTCCTCAATGTAGGTTCGGAACAGATCCTCCAGCACCTTTTCGGCTTTCTTCATCATGCGGATGACGCGTGGATGAAAGTAGAGGTTGTCATACAAAAACGTTTTGAGCTCTTTGTTGAGCGTGCGCGTCGAATCGGGAAACGCGACCAGAACGTCCGGCCGCCGGCGCACATCATCAACCGAGCCCGGCGCCGCCTGCTCCAGCCGTGCCGATGTCTCATTCACCAGATCGGTCACCATCAAGCCAATCTGCCGGCGCACCACGCGATGCCGCGACACATCGCGGCTGGCCACATCGCCCAGCATGTCTTCGTCGTCCACCTGGGCGTCGCTTTGCGCGCGCTGCCACCAGCGCAAGCGGCGCGCATCTTCCAGGTTGATCAGGCCCGCGCGCAAACCGTCGTCGAGATCGTGGCAGTTGTAGGCCAGCTCGTCGGCGATGGATGCGATCTGCGCCTCCAGGCTGCCGCGCAAGCCCGGCTGATATTCAGGCGGCGCATGCACCAAATCGTATTCGGTCTCATGCTTGACGATGCCCTCGCGAAATTCATAGGTCAAATTCAGCCCGGGAAATTCGGGGTAACGTCGTTCCAACTGCGTGATGATTTGAAAGCTGCGCTCGTTGTGATCGAAGCCGCCGTGCTCGCGCATCAAATCGTCAAGCACGCGCTCGCCCGAGTGTCCAAACGGCGGATGCCCCAGATCGTGCGCAAGGCATATGCCTTCGACCAGGTCTTCATTGGCGCCCAGCGCGCGCGCAACTGTGCGACCGATTTGCGCCACTTCCATGGTGTGCGTGATGCGCGTGCGATAGTAGTCGCCCTCCGTCACCACAAACACCTGCGTCTTGCCTTGCAGGCGCCGAAACGCGGTGGTGTGCAGCACGCGTTCGCGGTCGCGCTGAAATGCGGTTCGATAAGGCGCCTCGGGTTCCGGATACGCCCGGCCGCTCGAATCGGCGCTTTTTACCGCAAAGGGCGCCAGTGTCAGCCTTTCGTTGTATTCCAGTTGTTCGCGCGTGCGCATGAGGGCGGATTTTAGTGTGGCAATGTTAGGGTTCAACGACTAATTGGTCGTGAGTGATGCAAGCGTCCACATGCGCCGGCCGAAAATGGCGAAAGGATAGCGGAAAGTCGATCCTTTGGTCTCGTGCGGACAGTGACTTTGTATGCGAGGAAAGTAATACGATGCAAGACTTCACGATGCGCAATGTGAGCGACACGATCATCACATTTATTCACCGAGGCTACAGCCAGGCCGAATGCGTGGCCTGGCTTGAAACGCGCGGCTGGTCCAAACCCGCCGCCACGCATTTTGTCGATCGCATTGGCCGCCAGGTGGCTTACGGCCGAACCGTGCGAACAGACATGAAGGCCGGCGGCGGCTATGTCACCCCGATACTGTGGCTGACGGCCGTGATCGGCCTAGCCAGCGTGATTTTTAGCGTCTACATGCCTTGAGGCGTCAGCCTTCTGCCGCGCCAAAGCCGCTCGGCGCTGAATCGATGCCGGACAATGCCCGTTGACGGCGCCTTAAGCCAGCTGCGGCAACGCTTGCGCCCGCTGAATGCGCAGCGCGCCACAGCCGGCCGCAATGCCCACAAAGCCGGCGACCACAAACGCGAGCACATAGTTGCCGAGCGTGTCATAGGCGACGCCGCCCAGCCAGCTGGCGACCGCTGCGCCCACCTGATGCGCGCAAAACACCCAGCCATACACCGTGCCGACATTCTTGCGGCCGAATCCATCGGCGCACAGGCGAATGGTCGGCGGAACCGTGGCGATGTAATCCAGACCAAACAGCACCGCAAAAGCGGTCAGGCCTGCCGGGTCGGTCACGACTGGCAGCGCGATCAATGAAATTCCGCGCAACCCGTAATACACGAACAGCAGCTTGCGCGGATCGATGCGATCGGTCAGCCAGCCGGATGCCAGCGTGCCGGCAAAGTTAAACAACCCCATCAACGCAAGCGTGTTGGCGGCGGCGCCGGCGCTGATGCCGCATCCGATGGCATACGGGATAAAGTGCGTGCCGATCAAGCCGTTCGATGTAAAGCCGCACACAAAAAAGGTGCCTGCCAGAAGCCAAAATGTGCCCGAGCGCAATGCGCGTTGCATCACGCGGATGTCGACCTGGGCCGCCTGTGTCTGCGCCCATCCTGCCGGCGCACCCAATGGCCTTTCGCCGACGGCAGCCGGATCGTCCTTTAGCAGCAACGCCACCGGGATCAAGAACAACAGCGGCAGCGCCGCCAGCGCCCAGCTGGCGTTGCGCCAGCCATAGCTTTCGGACAGCGACGTCAACGCGCTCACAAAGATCAGCTGGCCGGCACTCGTCGACGCGCCAAACACTCCGGTAACCAAGCCGCGCTTTTCAACAAACCAGCGGTTGGCGACGGTTGCGCCCAGCACGCTGCCGATCAAACCGGTGCCGATGCCGCTGAGCGCACCCCACAACAGATTCAGCTGCCAAAGCTGCGTCATCAGCGCGCTGCTGGCCATGCTTGCGGCGATCACCAGCAGGCCGCACAGCACCACCCGCCTGGGGCCGAATCGATCCATCAAGCGGCCGCTAAAGGGTGCGGTGAAACCGAAAACCAGAATGCCGAACGCCACCGCGCCCGAAACGACCGACCGTTGCCAGCTCAAATCCCGCTCGATAGGAACGACAAACACGCCCGGCGCCGAGCGCACGCCCGCAGCCAGCAACAACACACTAGCCGTGATCGCAACAGTGATCCAGCCGAAGAAGGGCTTGCGCATGGCCGCGACTTTAGCAGATAACGTCGTCATCCTCTCGCATCGCTCACCGTCTCCATGTCCGTGTCCGAATTCGAGCTCAGAGACGAACACACGGCCGGAGAGGGACACGAGAGGATGACGACGAAAGCGCCGGCAGGCTGAATAGGGGTGTGCCACAGATTTTTGTAAAGTAGGGGGATGAAAGACGAGCTGACAGCAGGCTGGGGGACATTGATCGAAGAAATCACGAGCGGGATCAAGGATTGGCGGACAGCCAACCCAAAGGCAACGTTCAAGGAAATGGAG
>JANMNW010000367.1:0-2710 GCA_031368515.1 Chloroflexota bacterium | reverse complement strand
CCTTGGCATACAGCCCTTTGGCGTCGCGCCGCTCGCATTCTTCAAGCGGCGTGTCGACGAACACTTCGACAAAACCGCCGGGCGCGATGGCATCGATCATGCCGCGCACGCTCTCGCGCGCGGCGCGAAACGGGCTGATTGCCGCGCACACGCACGCGCCGCCGTGCCGGACCACCTCGCCGGCCACAAAGCCGATTCGCAGGATGTTGGTGTCGCGGTCCTCGTGGCTGAAGCCCAGCCCCTTCGACAAATGCGTGCGCACCACGTCGCCGTCGAGCACGGTGCAGGTGCGGCCGTGTTGTTGCAGCAATGCGATCAGCGCCTGAGATGTTGTCGTCTTGCCCGAGCCGCTCAGCCCGGTGAACCAGATGCAGAAACCGTTAGTCAAAAAACCCCTTGTCTTCGTCGCGCAGATACTTTTCAGCTTTGTCGAGGTCGAAAACGACGCCGAGCCCGGGCCGGGCAAACGCCGCTACATCGATCATGCTGTTGCGCACGATCGGGTTGGGCAGACCCTTGACGATGTCGTACCACCAATCCGGTTTGGCGACCGGATACTCCAGCGCGATGTAGTTGTGCGGCAGCGCTGCGGCGGCGTGCACGTGCGCGGCCAGGCCGATCACGCCGTCGATGGTGCCGTGCGGCGCCATGAGGATGCCGTGCAGATCGGCGTATTCGGCCACCCATTTCAGTTCGGCGATGCCGCCGATGTCGGCTGGGTCCGGGCCGATGATGTTGACGGCCTTGGTTTCGATCAACTCGCGGAAGTTCTCGCGCAGATAAATCTGTTCGCCTGTGTGAATCGGCGTGGACGTGGCGCGCGTCACTTCGCGATACAAATCGGCCATGACATACGGCGTGTAGTCGCCGGTGAGCATGTCTTCGAGCCACATCAGGTTGTAGGGCTCCATGGCTTTGGCCAGGCGGATGGCGTCGGGCACGGTGAAGCCCGGGCCGCAATCGAGCGCCAGCCCGATCTCGTCGCCGGTGACCGACTTCATGGCTTCGACGCAGGCGATGATGTGCTTCAGGCCGCGTTCGGTGAGCAAGCCGCGGTTGGGGTGCGGCGTGTCCTTTTGCAGCGTGCCGTAAAAATAGTTCGGCACTTCGGTCGGCATCGAGCTGTGAAAGGCGATGCCCTGCTTGATGATCGAGAAGCCCTCAGGCGAATCTTTCATCTGCTGCATGACCTTGGCGTAATGCTCAGGCTCCGAGCCGCCCATATGAAAGCGCACGCCGCCGTTGTAGACGCGGATCTGGTCGCGCACTTTTCCGCCCAGCAGTTTGTAGACCGGCACGCCGGCGGCCTTGCCGGCGATGTCCCACAGGGCGAATTCGATGGCGCTGACGGCGGCGCCCCAGGGCTTGAAGCTGCCCAGGCGGCGGATTTTGTTGAGCACCCGCTGCACATCGGTCGGGTCTTCGCCGAAGATGTATTTCTTGTAATAAAGCACGTGCGGCTTGAGATATGGCTTGGAGTTCTCGGCTTGGCCAAGCCCGTCGATCCCGGCATCGGTGGTGATGCGCACGACCGGGTTATCGCCGATGATGGCGCACTTCAGGTCGGTGATTTTCATGTTGCTGGGGTTATAGCTCAAATACGCCGCTTCGCCTGTGGCGCGGGCAAACTGTCGAGGTGACAGACTGTGACACTGGGACAGACTTAGGCTCCACCTTGAGGTGGAGCCCAACTATAGGTGTAGTCCACCTCAACGTGGGTGCTTTTTCCAAACTGTTAGCAAGTGTCAGGTTTCAATGGACGATTTGATTCGCAATGACGTTCCTTCAGTGCACGCGCTGGCTGCGCTTGTATGGCCAGCCGCCGCTGGCCGTAGAACCGATCGGCGACGGCGTTAACATGCTGGTGTCTGCCGCGCAGTTTGGCAGTGAATTGGGTGACAAGGTGCTCAAGATGGCGGGCGAGGGCGACTGGAAGCCTTGGGCGGTGCTGGACGAACAAGTGGTGATGCGCGCGCTGCGCGACGAAGGCATGCATGAAGTGCCTCAAATTGAACGCACGCAAGAGGATGTCGATTGGCGCGAGCGGCCGTTTTTCACGATGCGGCGCGTTGAACCTGGCGCCAACATTGAGAGCGGCGTCGGCCCGGATTATCCAAATGCTGAGCGTATCTGGCGCGC
This sequence comes from Chloroflexota bacterium, assembly GCA_031368515.1. Lineage (GTDB taxonomy): Bacteria > Chloroflexota > Anaerolineae > J036 > Brachytrichaceae > CANJQH01. The sequence continues at coordinate 571 of JANMNW010000367.1, read as the reverse complement.
CGCCGGCGCGTTGCGCGCAAGGCTCGGGCGCGTCGATTGGCAATGCACCACGCGCTCGCTGAGGCCGCGCCAGGCGCGCGCGCAGATTCACCGATTTCTGAACTGGGACAAGCAGGCGCTGGATGCGTTGCCGGAATGGCGCGGCGTGTTCGATTCGCTGTTCGATGCGGCGCGCGCGTATGCCGAGCTTGGTGGCGAGCATTTTGGACAGATGGATGAGGCCGAAATTCTGTTGGACGGACAACAACTTGCGCTAGTCGATTTCAGCGGTTTTGTGGGTGCGCACCGGCGCTTGCGCGAGATCGGTTCGATCAATGGTCGGCTGCGCTGGCGTTATGGTGGCGATCCGCGCATTCCGTCCTGGCAGGAGGCGGGCTTTTTCGGCGACGAGCCTGTTACGCCGGAAATGCGGCGCGAGTTAACGGTATATGAGCTTTCTGAGCTGGCCAGCGGCGCGGGTTGGCTGGCCGCTGCCGGACGAACGACTGAGCATGACTGCCGGATGTCATTTGCACGTACGCGATTGGCGGAAATGGGGCTGTCATAACGTATGGTGGAAAGGTCAAGACCT
>JANMNW010000340.1:0-3128 GCA_031368515.1 Chloroflexota bacterium | reverse complement strand
GCTTGGCCACGCGCCGGATCTGGCGCTTGCGCCCTTCATGCAGCACGATTTTTAGCGTGCTGGTCTCGCGCAGAATGTGCAAGCGGGCGTTGGACTGTGTGGTTTCCAGCAGCGTAACCTGGCAGGGCAGGGTGGATGTTGTTTCGCCGTCCAATAGCACGCCCTTGCGCCAGCGCCGCAGCGTCTGCTCGTGCGGCTTGCCGCGCACGATGGCGCGATACTCTTTCTCATGCTCGTAGCGCGGGTGGGTCAGAAAATACGACAGGTCGCCGTCGTTGGTGAGCAGGATCAAACCGCTGCTGTCCATGTCCAAACGGCCCACCGCATGCAGGCGCTCTGGCACATCGACCAAGTCGAACACGCTGCGATTTCGGCTGCTGCTCAGATCGGAGGCATAGCCGACAGGCTTGTGCAGAGCGATATAGAGCTTGGCCTCCGCGCCAATTGGCTTGTTGTCGAGCAGCACCACATCGCCGGGCTGCACCACCGCGCCAAGCTTAGCGATCTTCCCGTTGATGGAAACGCGGCCGGCTTCGATCAGCAGCTCGCATTTGCGGCGCGCGCCGTATCCGGCGTCGGCGAGAACTTTTTGCAGGCGCATGGCGCGGGCTCAGGCCGCGGCCGGGGCCTCAGGTTGCGGCGGCGCCACGGCTGAAGCGTCGGGGCTTGAAGCGGCCGCCGTGTCACGAGCGGCCTCCGTTGGCTCCGGCGATGGAAGTTCCTGCAACGCCGCCGCCGGCGTAATCGGCAGGGTTTCCAGTTGCGTGATCGAGGGCAGCTCGTGCGTGCTCTTGAGCCCGAAATACTGCAGGAAGTCAAATGACACGCCATAACGCATCGGATGTCCGACGGAATCGGCGCGGCCAAGCTCCACGATCAAGTTGCGCGCCTCCAGCGTGTTCATGACGCCGTCGCAGTTGACGCCGCGGATCATCTCGATCTGCGGCTTGGTCACGGGCTGGTTGTAGGCCACGATGGCCAGAGTCTCAAGCGCGGCGGCCGAGAGACGGTTGATCTCTTCCAGGCCCAAGAATTTCTGCACCTTGCTGGCGATTTCAGGCGCGGTGACGAGCTGGATGCGATTGCCATTTCGCTGGATGCGGATGCCGCGCCACTGATATTGCTCGGCCAGTTGCTCGATGGCGTCTTCGACCTCGCGCGTGGTGGCGTCCAGCGTCGTGGCCAGCGCATTGATCGTCGCCGGCTCTTTGGATGCATAGAGCAGGCTTTCGACCTGGGCGGGCAACGACAACGGCGCGGCCGTTGCCGCGACGTGTGCGGCGGCGGGCTCGGGCGCGGCGACAGTTTTCTCGTTGACGGGTTCGCTCATGGCAAGGCGGCAATTCTAAGCCATGCGTCAGCCGCTCGATTCATCGTTCGCCGTGCTGATAGCCATGCCGGAAATGTCAGCCACGGGCTTGACCGGCTCGTCCGCGTTTTCGAGACGGGGGGCCGGCGCAGACTCAGCCTCTTCGCCCTTGGCACGGCCGACCGACGGCAGAAACGGCTTGCGGTCGACCTTGGCCTTGCCAGCGCCGGACTTGATGGTCACCTGCGGCTTGCCGTACAACTTCAGGCCCAGATGATCCTGCACGATCATGCGCGTGATGGCCGACACTTCCTCGGCTTTGGCCACCAGATCGGTCTCCTTGGTTGCGAGAACGTCAATCGAGACATCGACCGCCTTGCTGCGGGTGTTGGCGCTGACACGCGCGCCGATCACCCCGCCCAGGCTGTCTACGCTGTCGCGAATCTTTGACTCAATGGAGTCGGTGCTGATCTTGATCGTCGTGCCCCCGGTGTAGCGCCCAACCTCGATCGTGCGCTGGGGCGGGCGGCGCACTTCCAACCACAGCAAGCCCAGCATGATCAGCACAAAAATGACGGCGGCCAGCGATCGCACACCCAGCCGGGCCAGTTCGCCCATATTGGCGAACACGTTGACGTGAATGGCATCGGCCGTGGTCTGAATGAAGCTCAACACCGTGGCAGGCGAGATGAGCGTGGCAGTCCCGGCGACGATGAGCACAATGATGCCCGTTATGGTGAAGAGGCGGTTGAAGACATTCATAATGAATAAAATGACCCCTGTCCGGGCGCCTGAATGGTGCGCGCTTCCGGTTCATTAGCATACGGGATTGTATTCCCAATGTGTCTGACGATAATCCACCTTGATGCTCCGAATTCTCCATCGAAGCCCCGAGACCGGCGTCTCAGAAGGCCATACCTGTGCCGACGTGCCGCGCCTGCTTGGACAGCCGGGCGGATTGACATGGATCGACGTTTACGAGCCCTCGCCCGAACAGACCGATATACGCGCGCAGCTTGAGCCGCTGCTCAAGGATGTGTTCAAGTTTCATCCGCTGGCGATCGAGGATATCCTGCTGGAAACCCATTCGCCCAAAGTAGACGATTGGGATAACTATCTCTATGTTGTCATTCATGCTGTTAAGTGGGACACCAAGCTGCAGGATGTCGACACAGCCGAGCTTGACATATTTGTGGGCGCCAACTACCTGATCACGTGCCGCACAGAAGAGATCCCCGGGGTAGACAAATCCTGGCGCCAGTCGATGCGCGATGAGCGCCATTCCCGGCGCGGCGCCGACTTCTTGCTGTACGAAATCGCCGACCTGATTGCGGCAGATTACATGCCGTGCATGGACGCGATGGACGAAGAGATCGACCGCATCGAGGACCAGGTGTTCGACCGGCCGACCAACGCCACGCTGGGACGCATTTTTAAGCTCAAATCCGCGGTGCTCAACTTGCGCCGCGTGCTCAGCCCGCAACGCGAGGTGATGAACCGGCTTGCACGCGACGAGCATCCCGTCATCGACCCCAAAGATCGCGTGTATTTCCGCGATGTGTATGACCACCTGGTGCGGCTGGTGGATTTGAACGAATCCCTGCGCGACCTGGTCACCGGCGCGCTTGACACGTATTTGTCGGTGACGGCCAACCGCACGAACGACGTGATGAAAACGCTGACCATCTTCACGGTCTTGTTCAGTCCTATCACCGCAGTCACTGGCTTTTTTGGCATGAATTTTGAAATTTTTCCGTGGATTCATAACCCGAATGCTTTGTGGTGGACTTTGGGATTCATGGTCAGCATCGCAGTCACG
>JANMNW010000339.1:0-7303 GCA_031368515.1 Chloroflexota bacterium | reverse complement strand
GCACCTGGCCAAGAGCCGTCGCATCGCACAAGCCTATGGCGCGCGCATTCCGCACCTGTTTACGACCAGCTACCTCACGCATGCGCCGATCGAACAAGCCGCGCGCCAGCTTCAGCGCGACGGCGATGGCGTGCGCGCGTGGCTGTCGCCCGGCCGCTCGGTCGGGTTGCGCATGATCCCGATGACGCGCGACATGCGCTTCGCCTACGAGGACATGCCGCATCAAGTGCTCGACGAGCAGAAGCAGAAAATGCGCGAGAGCGGCCACCGCGCATTACTTGGCTGGGCGCAGGCGGCGGGCGAAGGCGGCGATTACACCGACAACCTGCCGATGCAGTGCATGCACCCCGTTGGGCACTGGTATGAAGTTCCGAACCTGCTGCGCAACGGCGTGCTGGCCAAACTATTGCGCGAACAACCGATGCTGAGGACGCTGATGCTGCACAACATCGACACGCTGGGGGCCGATCTCGACCCGGCGGTGATCGGCGCGCACCTCGCTTCCGGCAGGTGCCTGAACTTCGAAGTGATCACCCGCCGTGTCGAGGATCGCGGCGGCGGCCTGGCGCGCGTGGATGGGCGCGTGCGGCTGGTGGAAGGGCTGGCCATGCCGCATGAAGAAGCCGAGTTCGCGCTGAGCTACTACAACTCGCTGACAACGTGGATCGATATCGACCGCCTGCTGGAAGCCTTCGGCCTGACGCGCGGCGATCTGGATGACGAGGCGCGCGTGCTGGACGGCATTCGCAAGTTGGCCGCGCGCATGCCGACCTACATCACCTTGAAGGACGTCAAGAAGCGCTGGGGCCATGGGCAGGAGGATGTGTTTCCGGTGACGCAATTCGAGAAGCTGTGGGGCGACATGACCGCGCTGCCCGAGATCGACAGCGGCTTCTTTGTGGTGCCCCGCCTGCGCGGCCAGCAGCTGAAGGATCAGGCCCAGCTCGACGGCTGGTTGCGCGACGGCAGCGCGGCGCATGTCGAATCGCTGTGCGCGTTTGCGTGATCGCCATGGCTGAACTGTCGCGCTCCGCCGTGTATGTGATTCTGCGCCGCGGCGATCGCGTGCTGATGATTCTGCGGCAGAACACCGGTTACATGGACGGCATGTGGGATCTGCCGGCCGGGCATGTCGAGACCGGCGAACCGGCGAGCGCCGCCGCAGTGCGCGAGGCCATGGAGGAAGTGGGCGTGGCGCTGCGCGTTGACGCGCTGCGCTTTGCGCACACCACGCACCGCTTTCATGGCGATCGCAGCTACTGGGGCGTGTATTTCGAGGCAGCGGGCTGGAGCGGCGAGCCGGCCATCATGGAACCCGACAAATGCGCCGGGCTGGGCTGGTTTGATCCGGGCGCATTGCCGCCAAACACGGTTCCGTTCACGCGCGACGCCTTGGTCGAGCACATCCCAAACGGGGCGGCCTACGCCGAATGGGGCTGGGAAAGGTCTTGACCTTTCAGGTCAAGACCTTTCCCAGCCCTATAATCCGCGTCGTATGTCCACCGACGCGCGTACCGCGCAACGCACCTCGCACTTTCCCGAATCGATCATCCGCGAAATGACGCGCGTCGCGCTCAACGTCGGCGCGATCAACCTCTCTCAGGGCTATCCCGATTTCGCCGCGCCGCAGGCGATCAAAGACGCCGCGCGCGCGGCCATCGACGCCGATCACAATCAGTACTCGGTGACCTGGGGGCTCAAGCCGCTGCGCGAAGCCATTTCAAAGCATTACCGGCGGCACTACGAGATGGATGTTGATCCCGACAAAAACATCGTGGTGTGCTGCGGCGCGACCGAGTGCATGATCGCCGCCATGCTCGGCGTCGTCGACCCCGGCGACGAGGTGATTTTCTTCGAGCCGTATTACGAGAGCTACATCCCCAACTGCCACATCACACAGAGCACGCCGCGCTTTGTGTCGCTGCGCCCCCCGGTCGACGGCCAGCGCAGCGGCCTGGCCGAGCCGGGCGCGTGGTGGTTCGATCCCAGTGAGCTGGCCCAGGCGTTCAACGCCAGAACAAAGGTCATCATCGTCACCTCGCCGCACAATCCCACCGGCAAGGTTTTCAACAGCGCCGAGCTGGAGCTGATCGCCAAACTGTGCCAGCAGCACGACGTCATCGCGATCACCGATGAGATCTACGAGTTCATGACCTACGACGGGCTGCGGCATACGCCGATCGCCACCCTGCCCGGCATGGCCGACCGCACGATCACGATCAGCGGCATGAGCAAGACCTTCGCCGTCACAGGCTGGCGGCTCGGGTTTGCGCTGGCGTCGGAAGACCTGATGGTGAGCATTCGCAAAGCGCACGACTTCATGAGCGTGTGCGCGGCCACGCCGCTGCAGATGGCCGGCATCGCCATGCTTGAGATGGGCGACGACTACTACGCCAAGCTGCGCGCCGACTACACCGTGCGCCGCGATTTCATGATTGAAACGCTACGCGATGTGGGGTTCAAGCCGGTTGTGCCGCAGGGGGCGTACTACACGATGGCCGACTTCAGCGCCATCAGCGACCAGGACGATTTGACCTTTGGCATGCGCATGGCAAAGGAAGTGGGCGTAGCCTGCGTGCCCGGCTCGCCGTTTTTCTCGAAGCCCGAGCTTGCGCGCAACATCGTGCGTTTCGCCTTCTGCAAAAAACCCGAGACGCTCAACGCCGCGCGCGAGCGGCTGCAAGTGTTGAAAGCCAAATAGGGATAAGGACAAACAAAGGGCGTAGCTGTCATCCCTCACGCCACTCGTTATCACTCACGTCACTCGTCATCCCTCACGCCACTCGTCATCACTCACGGCGCTCGTCATCCCTCACGCCACTCGTTATCACTCACGGCGCTCGACATGACGCGAGACACACCTCATGCCGCATCAGGAGCGGTCGCCGATACACCCTCTGTGCCACGCTGCCCCTTGCGCCGCATGCGCGCAAAGTTGAACAAGTTGAAACATCCTCGGCCATCTTCCCATCACCGCGAAAGGCGTCGATCAAAAATAGCCGGCCGTTTCGATGCAGCGTCTGACCACCTCAGACGTTCAATGTGATGGAAAGAACGGTAGACACGCTGTAGAGGATTGCCAAACCCAGGGTGATGTTGGCCTTTGACCGGAGATTCGGTGCCGATCAGGATCAGCAGGACACGCATCGCCATTGAAACGAGTGGTGAAAGTCAGTGAAAAGTGATCGCCCCGATTGCTAGCTCCCGTGCGCGCCATGGCTGCCAAAGGCATGTTCATACGCCAGACGCAGCAAATAGCCCACATCGAGCCTGCGGTCAGGCGTCTGTGCCGTAGCACTGTGCAAAACGCCGGCCGAATGCTTGAGATGCGTGTCGAGAAAGTTCACAAGCTGTTCCCAAGCCTGCCCCTGAGCGCCGCCTGCGCGGATGCCCTCCATATCTTTCACAAATGCATGGGGCTCGCCGTCATAAATTGAGATTTCATTGACAACCCCGGCGCTTTTTAGCCCGGCTTCAAACGCCCGCACGGAATCAGTCGGGATGGACGTGTCCGCACCGCCAAAGATGCCGAGCACCGGGCCGGACAGGCCCTTGAGTTTTTGCGGGTCGGTGACGGGCGTGCCATAGAAAACGACGGTCGCGGCGAGTTTGGGGTTTGTCACGCTGTAGCGAATCGATGTGCCGCCGCCAAAGCAGAAGCCCATGATCGCGACGCGATCGGCCTGCACATCCGGCTGCTGAACCAGCCACTGATACACCGCTTCGACATCGGAGTCCACCTGCTCCGGCGGATTGGACACCACGTTGTAAATTGCGCTTGGCACGCTGTTCGTGGTGCGACCACGAAAAAGGTCCGGCGCCACGACGATATAGCCCCGTGCCGCTAGATCGTCGGCCTTGCCCTGCAAGTCGCTGCGGATGCCCCAGAATTCGTGCACCATAATGATTGCCGGATGCGGGCCTGGCGTGCCTGGCCGAGCGATATACGCGCGTATCTCCGGACCCTTGGCGTTGGCGATGCGCGTGTTAGTCAAGGCATCCACGCGCCCGCGCATGCCAAGGCTGTCGACGGCGATCACGCCCGTGATCCCGGCTAACACTAGCGCGATCAACATAATGACGATCCTCAGGATGCGTTTAAGAAGCTTGGGCATGGGGCGACTGTATCACTATTGCTCCACGCCGACCTGAAAGCGGAGCCGCATATTAGCGGCAGCTTCGCATCAATTGCGCGCCCGGCGTCAGCCCAGTAAACTTCGCAGATATTTCTAGCTCAGGAGCCGTATGTCCGATCAAACCAAGTTTCTGCTCAGCGAATCCGATATTCCAAAGACCTGGTACAACATCCAGGCCGATCTGCCATTTGACCTGCCTGCAGTGCTGCACCCAGGCACGAAACAACCAGTCGGGCCCAGTGACCTCGCCCCACTTTTCCCGATGGAGCTGATCCTGCAGGAAGTAAGCAAGGAACGGAACATTGACATTCCGGAACCCATTCGCGACGTCTACAAGATCTGGCGGCCCACGCCGATGTATCGCGCCCACCGGCTTGAAAAACACCTGCAAACACCGGCGCGCATTTTCTACAAATACGAGGGAGTCAGCCCGGCCGGCAGCCACAAGCCCAACACCGCGGTGGCCCAAGCCTTTTACAACAAGCAAGCCGGCGTAAAGCGCATCGCCACAGAAACCGGCGCCGGTCAATGGGGCAGCTCACTGGCGTTCGCCGGCCAACTATTTGGCATCGATGTCAAGGTTTACATGGTGCGCGTGAGCTACGACCAGAAGCCGTATCGCCGCAACCTGATGGAAACCTGGGGCGCCAAAGTGGTCGCTTCGCCGTCGCTCGACACCAACGCCGGCCGCGCCATGCTAGCCAAAGACCCCAACAGCACCGGCTCGCTCGGGTTGGCCATCAGTGAGGCGGTCGAAGACGCGGTCACCAACCCCACGCCAACCAAATACGCGCTGGGTTCGGTACTGAATCACGTGCTGATGCATCAAACCGTCATCGGCATGGAGACGCAGCGCCAGCTGGACATGGCCGGCGTGGAGCCGGATGTGCTGGTCGGCTGCATCGGCGGCGGCAGCAACTTCGCCGGCTTCTCCTTCCCCTTTATCGGCGACAAGCTGCGCGGCAAGAACTCGAATCTGCGCGTTGTGGCCATTGAGCCGGCGGCGGCACCGTCGCTGACGCGCGGCGTGTATGCCTACGACTTTGGCGACACCAGCATGATGACGCCGCTGGTGAAAATGTACACGCTGGGCCACGGCTTCATGCCCGCGCCCATTCACGCTGGCGGCCTGCGCTACCACGGCATGGCGTCAAGCATTTGCGAGCTGTATCGCACCGGCATGATCGAAGCGCGCGCGGTGCAGCAGCGCGCTACGTTTGAAGCCGGCATCACGTTCGCGCGCACCGAAGGCATCGTGCCAGCGCCCGAAGCGGCGCATGCCGTGCGCGGAGCCATCGACGAAGCCCTCAAATGCCGCGAAGAAGGCGTCAGCCGCACGATCGTGTTTAACCTGTGCGGTCATGGACACTTCGACATGTCCGCCTACGACCGCTATCTGCGTGGCGAAATCCAGGATTACGAGCTTCCACAGGCTGAGATTGAGAAAGCGCAGGCGGAGTTGCCGCAGATGGCATAAACAGACTTCGCATATTGACGCATTCTGGACAGCTGCTGCGCAACGCCATCTTTCGGCTTCAGATACGGGATCTGGCAGGTTGCTGACCTGCCAGATCCCGTATCTGTCTGGTGGATCTGCGCGACGACATGATTTTCGGCGCGGTTGAGCGCTTCAACCCCGATGTGTTCGCGGTGGACAAAGCGCCGTTCAGCGTGCCCGGCGAACTGCTGCGCGCGTTTGATTTCCTCAACATCAACCGCCCACATACGCGCAGCGTGTTCGGCATGCGTGATACTGAAAACCACGCCGAATCCACTCGGGCGACATGGCGCAAAAAAGGCCTCTACCCATTTGCGCAAACGGTTCATCTAGCCTATATCTTGGGGTTGGAGCCCCGTATGTCAAACTACTCCCCCAAACCCTCAGACAAATTTACGTTCGGACTGTGGACGGTCGGCAATGTCGGCCGCGATCCTTTTGGCAACGCCGTGCGCGCGGCCATGTCGCCGGTCCAGATCGTCGAGTTGCTGGCAGAAGTTGGCGCGTATGGCGTGAACTTTCACGACAACGACCTGGTGCCAATCGACGCCACCCCAGCCCAGCAGCGCAGGATTGTGCGCGACTTTAAGAAGGCGCTCAATGACAATGGACTGGTGGTGCCCATGGCCACCACGAATCTTTTTACCGATCCGGTTTTTCGCGATGGCGCTTTCACCAGCAACGACGCCAAAGTGCGGGCGTACGCGCTGCAAAAAACGATGCGCGCGATCGACCTGGGTGTGGAATGCGGCGCAAAGATCTACGTGTTCTGGGGAGGGCGCGAAGGCACAGACACCGATTCCGGAAAGAGCGCGCTCGAATCCGGCAAGCGATTTCGAGACGCGCTGAACTTTTTGTGCGACTATGCGGTCGACAACAAATACGATCTCAAGTTTGCGCTTGAGGCCAAGCCAAACGAACCGCGCGGCGACTTGTTTCTTCCCGTGACGGGATCGATGCTGGGCTTCATCGAGACGCTCAACCGGCCGAAGATGGTCGGCGTCAATCCCGAATTCGCGCACGAGCAAATGGCCGGATTGAACTTTTCGCACGCGCTGGCGGAAGCCTGGGGCGCGGGTAAGCTGTTTCATGTCGACTTGAACGACCAGAACTTTGCGCGCTTCGACCAGGACTTTCGCTTTGGCTCGCACAACCTAAAGCAGGCGTTCTTTGTGGTCAAGTTCCTCGAGGATGTGGGCTACGACGGCATGAAGCACTTCGATGCGCACGCCTACCGCAGCAGCGATGTCAACGACGTGAAGGCGTTCGCGCGCGGCTGCATGCGCACCTATCTGCTGCTCAAGGAAAAGGCCGCGCGCTTCCGCGCCGACCCGGAAATTCAGGGGCTGCTCGAGCTAGTCAATGCCGACGACGGCTCGATGAAGGCCTATGCTGGCAAATACTCGCGCGACAAAGCCAACGCTTTGAAGGGCGTCAAATTCGACCGCGCGCGCATGAGCGCCAAAGGACAGCCCTACGAGCAGCTCGACCAGCTGGTCGTCGATCTGTTGCTGGGCGCACGTTAGAGTGTGGAAGCAACGACGAGATCACGCGGGCGGCGATTGCTCGCCGCCTGCGTGATTTTTCTGCAGCTTCGTCTCGGCTGAAAGGCGGGCGCACAGGGCGCATCCGCCGCAGATGGCGTCGGTTACAGTGCTATGCTAGAACT
>JANMNW010000292.1:0-4639 GCA_031368515.1 Chloroflexota bacterium | reverse complement strand
ATTCTTGTGCGCGCCGTCAGCAGCGACGGCGCCGTCGGCTGGGGCGAATTCGCCGGCGACGGCCCGGGCTATTCCTATGAAACCCTGGGCACCGGCTGGCATGTGCTGAAAGACTATCTGATTCCGTTGCTGCTTGCGGCGCCCATCGACAAACCCAATGACGCGCCCGAACGCTTTCAGCGCGTGCGCGGGCACAATTTCGCCAAAGCCGCGCTCGAGGCCGCGCTGTGGGACATCGCCGCCCAGCAAGCCGGCTTGAGCCTGCGCGACTTTATCGGCAAGACTTTTGGGCACGCCGATCTGAAAGACCGGCTGGTGGTCGGCGTCAGCATCGGCATTCAGGACAGCACGGAAAAACTGGTCGAACGGATTTTGAAGTATCGGGCCGACGGTTATGCGCGCATCAAGATCAAGATCAAGCCCGGCCGCGATCTGCAAGACGCGCGCGGCGCTCGCGCGGCCATTCCCGGTGTGCCGCTGATGGTCGACGCAAATTCCGCCTACACCCTGGCCGACACCGACATGCTGAAGCAAATGGACGAGCTCGATCTGCTGATGATCGAACAGCCGCTGGGGTACGACGACATCTACGAGCACAGCAAACTGCAGCCGCAACTGCGCACGCGCATTTGTCTTGACGAGTCCATTCACACGCCGGGCCACGCGCGCTTCGCCATAGAGATCGGCGCATGCAAGATCATCAACATCAAGCAGGGCCGCGTTGGCGGCGTGACTCATGCGGTTGAAGTGCATGACATCTGCTTGAATGCCGGCGTGCCCGTTTGGAAAGGCGGCATGCTGGAAACCGGCATCGGCCGCGCACTGAACGTGGCGATTGCCTCGCTGCCAGACTTTTCGCTGCCCAGCGATTTGAGCGCGAGCAACCGCTACTTCCACGAAGACCTGATCGACCCAGCCTTTATGCTTGACGCCGAAAACAAACTTCCGGTGCCAACCGGCCCGGGTCTGGGCGTCAATGTGATCATGGCGCGCGTCGAGAAAGCGACGGTCAAACGCGAGACGATCAGGCCATGAAGGTGGGCGTGCTGGGCGGCACATTCGACCCGCCGCACATTGGCCACCTGGTGATAGGCGATCAAGCGCTGCACCAGCTCGGGCTTGATGAACTCTGGTACACCCCGGTCGGACAGCCAACCCATAAGGTTGCGCGTCCAGTCAGTGCCGCCGTGCATCGCGTGGCAATGACGCGCCTGGCTATCGCCACGCACGCGCAGTTTCGGCTGCGTGAAGACGATGTAGAACGGCCAGGGCCGCACTATTCATTGACGTTGATGCAGTTGCTGCGCCAGCGTCACCCAGAGCACGCATTCACCTTCATCATCGGCGAAGACTCTCTGGCCGACCTGCCCAAATGGCATCAGCCGGCTCGACTGTTGGAACTGGTCCAATTGGCCGTGGCGCATCGTCAGGACATTCAGCCAGACATGGCTGCAGTACAGGCGGTTGTGCCGCATATTGAAAGGCTCGTTCAATGGATTGAAGCGCCGCTTCTCGATCTGTCATCGACGGATCTGCGGTGGCGGCTTGGCAAAGGACTCTCGACGCGCTATCTGATGCCCAGAGCGGTGTCCGACTATGCCGTTGCACACGCGTTGTACTCGTCAGCCGGCCATTGACAAGCTTTGGCTAAGTCGTTAATATTGCCGCGTTTAAGTGAATAGTCCGGCAGACTCTTATCCAGAGCGGTGGAGAGAACGGCTCGATGAAACCGCGGCAACCGACTGAATCGATCGCCGATTCATGACAGGTGCCAAATCCGACAGCAGAACTGGAAGATGAGAGCGCGCAGACGAAAATCTTCGTGCGCCCTCTTGCAGTTCCTGCAAGTGGGCGTTTTGCTTTCTGCGGCAGGGTCGGCGCTGGACACATAATCATCATTGACAAAAGCGAGGTACCGAAAACGTGAGCAGCAGTTTCATGAAAAGCCCGCAGCTCTTTTTTACATCTGAGAGCGTGACAGAGGGCCATCCCGACAAAATGTGCGATCAGATCAGCGATGCAGTTCTGGATGCCTGTCTGACAGAAGATCCCATGAGCCGCGTGGCCTGCGAGACCGCAATCAAAACCGGATTCGTAATGTGCCTGGGTGAAATCACCACCCACGCGTTCGTCAACTTCGACCCGCTGGTTCGGTCGGTTGTCAACGAGATTGGTTTTGACTCGTCGGACAAAGGCTTTGACGGCAACACCTGCGGCGTGCAAATCGCCATCGCCTCGCAATCGCCGGACATCGCGCAAGGCGTGGATTCGGCATTTGAGACGCGCAACAAGCGCAAATCCAAAGCGGTCAAGGACGATCCCTCAAAGGTGGGCGCGGGCGATCAGGGAATGATGTTCGGCTTCGCCTGCAACGAAACCGAAGAGCTCATGCCGATGCCTATCGCGATGGCCCATCGCCTGGCGCGGCGGCTGTCGGTGGTGCGCAAGAACGGGCACCTGCCCTGGCTGCGGCCGGATGGCAAGACCCAGGTCACTGTCGAATATGCTCAAGGCAAGCCGGTGCGCATCAGCACCGTGCTGATCTCGACGCAGCACGCACCGGAGATTGATCAGGAAGAGATCAACCAGGCGCTGACCGAGGCGGTGATCTTGCCCACCTTGCCCAAGGACATGGTCACCAAGAATCTCAACATCTACACCAACCCGACTGGGCGCTTTGTGGTCGGCGGTCCGATGGGCGATGCCGGTTTGACCGGCCGCAAGATCATCGTCGACACTTATGGCGGCATGGGCCGTCACGGCGGCGGCGCCTTCAGTGGCAAAGATCCGACCAAAGTCGACCGCAGCGCGGCATATGCCTGCCGATGGGTGGCCAAGAACGTGGTGGCCGCCGGGCTGGCCACGCGCTGCGAAGTGCAGGTGGCTTATGCCATCGGCATGGCCGAGCCGTTGTCGGTCAACGTCGAGACGTTCGGCACCGGCATCGTCAGCGATGAGAAGATCAACAAGGCCATTCGCGATTGCTTCGATCTGCGACCGGGCGCGATCATTCGTGATCTGAAGCTGCGCCGGCCGATCTACCGTCAGACAGCGGCCTACGGCCACTTTGGCCGCACGGATATCGATTTGCCTTGGGAGAAACTCGACCGCGTGTCGGCGCTCAAGCGCGCGGCGAAGTAGCGATTTAAGAAACGACGGCGAATTCCCGACGGATCAAGAGAGCGCCCGGCTGCCGAAGTAGCCGGGCGCTCTCTTGCAATGGCGCCAACTTTTGACGATCAGGGTGGCGGCATCAGGGTCTGGAACAACAGCCAAAGCTTGATGCGTTACGAGTGGGGCGTCGGCATCAACTTGGGTGCGCCATACGACCCGCAATTCATCGTCGAAATCAACACGCCGATTCAGTTTAACTGGACGCCACGCGGCATTGCCGGCGACTCCTATCGCCTCATCATTGAGGATTCGCAGAACCCCACCCCATCATTTGACTCGGGCGCCCTCGGCAATGTCGGGCTGTATCGGCTCGCCAGCCGCCCGCCTGGGTTTACGACCGGGCCGACGTATTACGTGTGGTACATCGCCGTCGACACACCCGCCGGCACCGGCTTCTCATTCAACTCCGGCGCGGTGGAGTTTAAGAACTAGCTGGCCATGGCAGGAACCCGATTCGTCACTGCGTGACGAATCGGGTTCCTGCAATCAGCCGCCAAACACCGGCAGATGCCCGAGCGAAATGATGTTCTGCCATTTCGCCCGATCGCCCTCGGTCAGGATCGCCGCTTCGCCGACGATCTCGGCCTCTGCTTTTTGCATGATCAAGCGCATGCCTTGCAACGTCGATCCGGTGCTGATCACATCGTCCAGCAACACCACTTTCTTGCCTTTGATCTCGTTGCGGTCTTTCTCGTCCAAAAACAGCGTCTGTGGCTTGTTGGTTGTGATCGACAGCGTCTCCGCCGTCAACACATCGCCCATGTAGGGCTTCTGCGACTTGCGCAGCACGATATATGGCAGCTTGCTCTCCACGGATAGCGCAAACGCCAGTGGAATGCTCTTGGCTTCGGCTGTGACGATGAACTGCGCCTCCGGCGGCAGCTTGGGCGCAAGCGCGCGCGCGGCGGCCTGCACCAGTTCGGTGTCGCCCAGAATATTCAAGACGGCGATCTTTACGCCCGGCGCCACTTCCATCTTGCGCAGCTGGCGCTCGATGCCCGCGATGTTTACGGTGTAGGTTTCGTTTTCGCTCATGCCGGCCATTGTCCATTGATCAGCGCCAAATGTCCATTGGCCGATTGACCCGGGCATGCCTCACGACGGCATGCGTGTGCTGAGCGAATGGGTCGACTGGAAGAGCGCCCGAATCAAGCGCGCCACATCGTGCTTGGCGTTTCGCTCTGCGCGATCGTCGACCGGGCCAATGCATGAGGGGCACCCGCGTTCGCACGCGCATTCGCGCACCCGCTCCGCCGCCATCGTCAGCAGTTCATGGTGGTGCGCCGCAAGCTCTTCGGCCAACCCGGTTCCGCCGGCGGCTTGCTCATAAATCGTCACCGTCGGCAAACGGGTATGCCGGCTTTCGATGTCCCAGGTGGCCGCCAGATCCCCCACATCGCACATCACATACAACGGCGCAAGATTGCCGACCAGATAACAAAGGCCGCTCATCGCTTGATTGACG
>JANMNW010000237.1:0-9782 GCA_031368515.1 Chloroflexota bacterium | reverse complement strand
GATCGAAAAGACGCCTGCGGTCAAATTCGACGACGTCTTTGAAATCGCTCTGGACGCCGGAGCGGAAGATATTCAGGATGGCGATGAAGCCATCGAAATCACCACCGAACCCGAGGCCTTTCGCGCGGTGCGCGACGCGCTCGTCAACAAGCATGTGGCTTTGGCTTCAGCCGAGCTGGCCATGGTGCCCACCACAACGGCGGAACTGGACGAGGAAAAGTCAGAGCAAGTGATGACCGTCATCGATCAGCTGGAAGAACTGGATGATGTGCAAACGGTTTATCACAATTTGCAGGTCCTTTGAGTCCTGAGTCCTGAGTCCTGAGTCCTGAGTCCTGAGTCCTGAGTCCTGAGTCCTGAGTCCTGAGTCCTGAGTCCTGAGTCCTGAGTCCTGAGTCCTGAGTCCTGAGTCCTGAGTCCTGAGAATGATGCGCGTAGTTTGACACAGCTGTCAAGCCCCCACACTTTTCTCGGGACTCGGCACTCGGGACTCACACTGGGGACTCGGGACTCGATACTCGGAGTCAATCCACGCCTATGATCGTCCTTGGCATCGATCCCGGAATCGCAATTTGCGGCTATGGCGTTGTCGAGGAACAGCGCAACGGCGATCTGAGCATGCTTGCGCACGGCACGATCGAAACGCCAAAGACAGATACCGTGCCAAAGCGCTTGCACGCCCTGCACATCGAATTGACAGCGCTGATGCGGCAGTGGCAGCCCGCGGAAGTGGCGGTCGAGGAACTATTTTTTGCCACCAATGCCAAAACCGCGATCGTGGTCGGCCAAGCGCGCGGCGTGGTCTTGCTGACGCTCTTCGAGTGCGGCGCCGAGATTCACGAATACACGCCCTTGCAGGTGAAGCAGGCGGTCTCCGGCTATGGCCAGGCCGACAAGAAACAGATGCAGGAAATGGTGCGTCTGCTGCTGCGGCTGGACAAAATCCCCAGACCCGACGACGCGGCGGATGCGCTCGCCATCGCCATCACGCATCTGCAATCGCGGCGCTGGAACGCCGCCGGGCGCTAATGCTTGTCGCCGCGCTTACCAGCGCAGCGACAAGCAGCTTAAACCGCCATCCATTTTGCGGAATTCGGACATGTCCAGTTCGACCAGCCGATAGCCCAGCCCGCGCAGCTGTTTGGCAAAACGCGGATAGCCGGCGGGAAACAACACGCCCTCGTTCATCCGCACCAGATTGGCCGCGTAGTCGTCATCTGTGCGCGGCGTGACCGTTTCAAAGCCGCGCCAGTCGCCGCGCGCCAACAGCGATTCAATGACGACCAGGCGCCGGTCGCCGAGCCACGAAGCGCCCGACTTGAAGTGCAAAATATTGCGCATGCCGCGTATGTCTACGGTCGAGGCGCTGAAGCCGCGCGCGGCCAGCCACGCCGCCAGCTGTTCGGCGCCGGCTTCGTTGGTGCGTTCTGAAAGGCCGATAAAGAAGTGATCACCCGCTTCGCACACATCGCCGCCATCCAGCGTGCCCGGCGCGACGATCTCGGCCAAGTGTTCAAATGCAGCAGCCAGCGGCGCGCGAATCAGCGCCACTTCGCCGGCCCGGCTGGCCGCGCCCGGCCGGCACAAAATCGCGCCGCACTCGGTCAGGATCGCGGTGTCTTCGACAAACGTCGAATCCGGAAACTCAGCATTGGCCGGCAGCGGACGCGTGACTACGCCCAATCCGGCAAGCGCGTCGCAATACGCCGCGTGTTGTTTGAGCGTGAGCGCAAAGTCCGGCGTTCCAAGATCGACGGTGGTGAGTCCGTCGGCAAAGTTTTCTGCGGGCGGGCGAATCAAGGCCTGTGTAAAGCGCGACATGCGCTGTCAATTATCGGCTGGATCGGAAAATCACCCACTTTCCGGGGGTCGGCGCACCCTTGAAAAAGAAACTCTCCGGAGGTGTTCCACTCCGGAGGGATATGCGTGAATCGCCGGCCTCAAACGATTTCGCGCAATCAAGGCAGAGCGATGTTACTTGCGGGTCAAGGGCAGATACACGGTCGTGCCAAGATCGAGCCCGAACATGTACAACGCGCCGCCAAAGTCGCCGACGACCACTTCCAGGCGCGTGTCACTGTCCATGTTCATCAAACCGGCCGCGCCTTTGACCGATGCGGCAGTGTCTTTTGGCCAGCCGGCCACCGGCGTGCCGTCAGCGTGCCAGGCATAGACTTGTGCGTTGTCCGCGCCGATCACCAGATCGTTTGCGCCATCGCCATCGATGTCGCCCAGGCGCGGCGACGACACAATCGCGCCTCCGACTTCCTTGGGCCAGCCGGGCAGCAACGTGCCGTCGTTGCGCCACACCCACATCAGTTGGTCTTCACCGCCAACCGCCACTTCCAGGCTGCCGTCGCCATCGACATCCGCCACCAATGGCGTGGAGCGCAGCGACCAGCCCGTGGTCGCTTGCCATACCAGCGCGCCCGCCTTGTCAAGCACATACAGATAGCCATCGCACGATGCCAGCGCCGTTTCCAGGCCGGGCCGGCCAGCATCCAAGTCCGCCACAACCGGCGTTGCCTGCACAATGTCTTCCGTAGCGAAGGACCACAGCAGCGAGCCGTCGCCGCGCAGCGCATACAGCTTGTTGTCCATGGCGCCGACCAGAATCTCGCGCGCGCCATCGCCGTCGATATCGGCAATCACCGGCGAGCTGTTGAGCGCCTGGCTGGAGAAAACATCGAGCACATCGCCGATGCCTGCATTCCATTTGGGTGAGCCGTTTGCGTTGTATGCATACAGCCGGCCATCCGACAGCGGCACAACGATATCGGGCGAGCCATCGCCGTCGATATCGCCGATCGCAGGCGTGGCCAGAATGCGATACGTCACGCTGGGATTCAAGCTGGGCCGAATCGGAAATCCGGGCAACACCGCGCCATCGGCGCGCCAGCCATAGAGATAGCCGTTGGTTGCACCTGCGAAGATCTCGCGCATTCCGTCGCCGTCAATGTCGGCTACGGCCGGCGCGGCCTTGACGCCGCCGCCGGTGGGCCTGGGCCAGCCGACGCGCGACTGCCGGCGCGAATCGAGCACTTCGACGCGGTTGGCCTGCAAGTTGCCCGCGATCAGAAACTGCTGGTTGGTCGCATCCAAGGCTGTGACAACCATGTTGCCGTAATAGCGCGAACTCGGGGTTTGATCGACCACGCTGACCTTGCTGGCCGCCGTGTTGCCGCTCCAGATGACGGTGTCATCACCATTTAGCAGCTCGAACCAGGCGATTTGCTTGGCGCCGCCGGCGCTCATGAAGTCGACAAACATCGGATAGGCGCGCCAGATTGGATAGCCTTCGGCCGGCCACGTCCACCTTGCTGGGAAGGCCTGCGCCAGTGGCAGGTCATAACCGATCATCGGGTTGCCCGGATGTCGCACACTATTGACTACCTGCGTATTGCCCATGGAACCGGGCACCTGCAAGTGAATCTCCTGGCGGGTGTTGATCACATAGATATAGGGGTCCCAGGGCAATTTGCGATTGGCTCTGATCGGATTGCCTTCCGGTCGATCAAGCACCACCATGAGCGATGCCCGTTGCCCGGCGACGCCTTCCGTCTGCGTGATCGGCGTATTGCTAAACAGTGAGCCAGCGGGCGACAACAATGATCTGCGCGTGCGATCGAAGATCAGAACATCGGGTTTGCCGCCCAATTCGCTGGCGGTCGTGCCAACCACCTCGCCCGTCGGCTCGCGCGACGTTAGCACCGCTTGGCCGCCGCCAATGAGAGAAAGCTTATGCCGCAGGATGTGATCAAACGCCGCGCCGCGCGCCATTGGCTGGTATTCCAGCAGCACGGCGGCGATCATGCCTTTCGCATTGATGCCGCGGCGCACCTGGATATTCACAACCAGATCGTTGTAGTCCCAATCGCTCCAGCCCGTGCGCTTTAGGTCTTCATACGCCACTTTGGCGCTGTAATCTTCCCATTTCAGCGGGCCGTAGACGCGCGCCCGCGCTGTGTCATCGTTGTCGGTGTCGCCGGAAACGCGCGCGCTGTTGTCCGCAGGAATCGCCACGCCGTTTACGTCGATGCCGGTCACCGATGCGGTATTGATATAAGGCGTGCCATCTTTTGCATCTGTCACCAGTGCGCGGAATTGCAGCAGGTGCGTGTCGCGTCCACCCAGATCGGGCAGCAGCCACACCATGTCGCTCGGGTCATCGATCTTTTCGCCATCGAGCGTCGAAGAACCTTCCACGTAGCGCATGTTGTCCGGCAGCCGGTCGGACACGCGCACGCTCTTGGCTGTGCCGTTGCCGGCATTGAGCACCGAGACGGTGTAGAGCACTTCAGATTGGGCTTGCACCGTCGGCGTATGCGCCCACTTGGCCGTCACAAACGCGGGCACCAGCACCGTGTGCACCACCGAGTTGCTGTTGACTACCGGCAGGCTCTGGTAGGACATGCTGGCACGATTGCTGACGCGCAGGTTGTTCACGCTGGGCGATGCCACAGTCGCGGTGATATACACCGAACGCTGCGTGTTGGGCGGAATGCTGTCAAAACTGGCCACCGCTTTGCCGCTGATCAAGGTGGCATTGGACAGCCCAATCACGTTTAACGAGCTGTGCAGCACATCGGTGATCAGCACGTTGTACATCGTGGCATTGACAGGGTTTGACGGAACCAAAATGCGATAGACCAGTGTCGACCCAACGGTCACTTCGGCAGGTTTGGCCAGCCATTTGAGCACGCCGACGTCGGGCGTGCGTACGCTGCGTTTGATCAACGCGCCGGAGTACTCGCGCTCGTCGATCTTGCCGTCGCCGTTGTTGTCGCCGCGCACGCCCGCTTGCGTGCTGTAGCGCACAATGCGCGCCTGATTGGTCAGTGTGATGCCCGCAGCGATGGCAGAATCCACGCGCGCGGTGTATGTCACCGTCCAGGCTGCACCGGCTGGCAGCAGTCCAACTTCGAAAGTCATCAGGCTGGAACCAAACAGATTTGTGTCGGTGTACACCGGCGCGTAGGCCGAGCCGGGATTGGCAAACTGCATGCTCTTGCCCTGCGTTCCCTGATATGTCAAGCCGCTCGGCAGCGCATCGGTGATAACGACCTCGTAGCCGTCAGCCAGCCCGAGGTTGGCTACTTGCAGCACATATGTGATGGCCACGTTCGCCCCCACCAGGGTGCGATCGGACGTCTTGGCCAGCGTCAGATTGGGCTGGCGAATAAACATGTCATATGTCGCGCGCGCACTCCGGCGGCTGACATTCGTCGTTAGGAAGCCGTCGTAGGCAAAGCCTGCGGCGTTGTAGCCCGAGGCGTTGTCATACCACGCGATATGTGACGTGTTGCGCGCGGTTGAGAGACAGCAAACGTTCGGGTAGAGACTGACGTTGGGGTTGTCCCCGCGCACGCCGGTCACCAAGGTGTCAAACTGCACCTTGAACTGATATGAGGTCAAGCCTGCGGTGTTGTCGATCGATGTCAGATACCAGCGCAACTGGTTGACACCGTTGTCCTTGGGATTCTGCGGATGATGCGCCACATCCGTGTCAAGCGTGGCGCTGGTGACGGTCGTGCTGCCCGGGATGAAGTCGAAGCCATCCGGCAGCGCGTTTTCCTCGATCACCGGCCAGTGCGCAACGACGCCGGCGGGAATCGTGCCGGTGATGGTCCAGCGCACCACATCGCCGATGGTTGCGCGATTGGGCACATCATTGCCGCTGCGCAGATTCACGCCGGTTTTCACCACGGTCGCACCGCGGATGTAGACGCTGGCGTCATCGGTGTTGGTTTCATCAACGATGCCGTTGGCGGCGGTGGCCCGTCCGGTGTTGTCCGAGCGGGTGTTGTATCCCACGCTGGCGAGGTTGGTGAGCTGCTCGCCCGCCGCCACGCCGTTTTTCACCACAGCGCTGTAACGGAAAGTCTGCGTCGAACCCGCCGCCAAGCTGACGACGGTCGTCCAGCGCAGCTGGCCGCCATTGCCAGCCGCCGGATCGCCTGCGGCCACGCTGTAGCTGGCTGCAGCCGGCGTTGCTGTGCCGCCGCTGGCAGCGACTGTAAGATTGACCGGAAGCACATCGCTCAGCACCAGGTTATAGGCCGGCGCCGTGCCATTGTTGAGCACAGTGATCTCGTAATTGACGGTGTTGCCGGGAATCAGATGAGTCGACGGTGAGGCCGTTTTTGTCAAGACCAGCTTGGGCGAAACAAAGTTGACCGTGGCGATGCCGCGCTGGCTATACGGAATGCCTATCGTGTTTTGTCCACTGAGCGTGCCAAAGTTGGCCACAATCCAGCCGGGCTGCACGTCAGCCGGGGCATCTGAGATGCGCGCGCTGAAGATCACTTCCCAGGTGCTGCCCGGGCTGGCGCTGCACAGCCGCCACTCTAGGAATTGCAGCCCGCTCAAGTTGCCGATGGCCGGGCGCGTCACCGACTCACCGCAAGTGCGCGTATCGGCAAATGTTCCGGCTGTCGCATACGCATCGCTCGCGCCGACGAACGTCATGCCACGCGGCAGGTAATCGCGAATCACGATGGCCTGCGCGCCGACATCGGCGGGCGTGGCATACGTGAGTTTGAAGCGGATGGTGTCGCCGGCAAAGCCCTCGCCCGCAGCCGCCCAAGAATTCGTGCGGGCGTTCCACACCTGCTTGCCAAACGTCGGCATGCGCGTGTGCACGCTGGCGTTTGACTGCTCCGCCAGCGCCACCCCGGATTGCGGCTCCTGCACATCGTCCAGCCAGTTGCCGGTGATGAGCGACTCATTGGTCAGCCGGTCGCCGGCCGCCAGTGGCTGGTCGCCATACGGCGCAGCGTCATAGGCCTCGTCGACCGTGGCGCGAAAGGTGATGACGCCGCTCGCGCCGGGTTTGGTTGCGAGAGTCGAAAGGTTCCAAATCAGCGTGGTGCGGCCGATGCTGGGTGAATCGAACTTGACGCTGGCAGGTTTAAGGCTGGCGCTGTCGTCAACATAGGTCATGCCGTCGGGCAATGTGTCGCTGATCACCACCTTGGTTGCGGTGTAGTACTCGGAGACGTAATACGCCAGTGAGAAAGCGACTTCCCTGCCAATGCCAACCGTCGCCGGCGAGGCGGTTTTGTTCAAGGTCAAATACTTCGCGGCAATGCCGATCGCGCCGTCGTCATCCGGCGTCGAGTCCGTGCCATCGGCCACGCCGGCGCCAAGATAGTTTCCTGTTGCTTCGTAGGCAAACGGCTGGCGCGCCAGTTCCGGAATCACGCTGCCGCTCATCGGGCCGGCAAATGCGCCATTCCTGCCGGCTGCGTCGGCGGCGGTGCGAAAGCGATATGGCACGGCGGCTGAAAACGTGATCACGACGGGCGCGGCATGCTGCGCAGTCGTCAACGCGCCGAGGCTCCACATCAACTCCAGCGAGCCGTCGCTCTCCAGCACGATGCGCGGGGTGGTCGGCGCGCCGTTGGGATTGGGGCTGATTGTCACATTGCCGAGATAAGCCGCACCGGCTGGCAGCGTCGCATAGGCCATAACATTGGTGGTGCTGGCAACGTTGTTGTTCTGCACCGTCACGCGATAGGTGTAGGCCCAGTCGGCGCCTGCGCCTCGGCCCGGGGCGATGCTGTTGTATTCGCCCGCGCCGGTCGCTTGGCTGCCTGCGGTCGATTGCAACACGCTCGCTTCGATGTCGATGGCCTGCGGCGTCGACACTTCGTGCACAAGCGCGGTTGACCAGGCGCCGCTGTTATCCGGGGCGCTGTTGAATTGCGCCGAGGCGGTATTGGTAAACGCCGAATTGACGGTTAGCGTTTGCGCCAGCGTTGCGTTGACGGCAAAATCGATGTGTTCGCCCGCTTCCAGATCGGCGACGTTGTCCCAGATCAACAGCGTGCTGCCGTCGCTTTGCTTGCGCACGGCCGAGGGCGTCGGCGAAGCGCTGGTATAGGCCAGGCTCGATGGCAGCGTGTCGCTGACGGTCAAGTTATAACCGCGGTCGCGCAGATACACCGCGCCGTCATTTTTGACGCGCACGGCATAGCCCACCCCGCCGCCGATCAGCGGTTCCTGGCTGACGACCTGGCTCAGGTTGATCTGCGGGCCTGTGGCATCCGCTGCGTTAGCGCTTTTGCGTGCTGCGCCATCGGCCGCCGCTTCATTCGACCCGGCCTCAAGCAAGTCCGGATACATGTTGCCATCGCTGGCCGTTTCAACAGTCGCGGGCTGTTCAACCACGACAGCGTCGACCGTGGGAACAGCGGCAACCGGCGCATCGGCAGCGTCATCTGTCGCACCGACGGCCGCCTGCGGCTGAGCGGGCTCCGGGGCTACACCTTGCGCAACTGTCGCGTTGGCATTGGCCGCCAGCGCTGCCCGGTTGTTGGCCAATCCGGCAGGCGACAAGAGCGACGCGAGCGAAAGAAGAGCGGCGAGACAGGCACGGCGATGGCTATGATGTTGCACAGTGTGGGTCATGATGGAGTGAATGGCTCGTCATCGATGAAAACGAACAAGTTCAGCGATGCACATCTCTATTCATAGAGCAGTTGCCTGTCATGCACTACGGCTAAAGCGTTGACAGAGATGCCGGTGCAAAGTTGAAGGCTGGATCGGCTCAAATCAAGTCCATCAGGCGAAGGTCTGATACACTAGAACAAATGATCTCCCGGCTTCGTGGCGTCGCATTGACCATCCGGCCGCCTTTTGCGGTCATTGACGTGCAAGGCGTGGGCTTTAAGCTCACATGTTCGCAAGCCGCCCTCGATTCATTGGACTTAGGTCGCAATTGCGATCTGCACACCCACTTGATCGTCCGGGAGGATGATTTGTCACTCTTCGGCTTCGCCAGCGAAGATGAGGTTCAGCTGTTTCAGCTATTGCTCACCGTTCAAGGTGTCGGCGCGCGCACGGCCATTGCCACGCTGTCCAAACTGCCGTTGGACGCGCTGCGCTCGGCCATCGTCAATCAACAGGCTGATACGCTGTCGCGTGTGCCAGGCATCGGCAAAAAGACCGCCGAAAAGATTATCTTCGCGCTTAAAGGCAAGCTGGGCGGGCTGGATGCCGCGCCGGTTGACGGCGTTGCGCTCACCTCGTCGGATGCCGAAGTTATCGCCGCGTTAACATCGCTGGGGTATTCCATTGCCGAGGCGCAAGGCGCGCTGGCTTCGTTGCCAAAAGATGAAAAACTCGATCTTGAAGAAAAACTGCGCCGCGCGCTTGGTTACTTTCAGTAAATGAACAGCATCTGCGTGTATTGCGGCTCGTCATTTGGCAACGCACCGGCCTATCGCGAAGCGGCGCATGCGATAGGCGCGGCTTTGGCGCGGCGCGGGCTGACGCTGATCTATGGCGGTGCGAGCGTGGGCCTCATGGGCGCTGTGGCTGATGGCGCGCTCGATCATGGCGGACGCGTTGTCGGCGTCATGCCGCAGGCGCTGTTTGAGAAAGAGCTGCGTCACTCGCGCCTGACCGAGTTCGAGGTTGTCGACACCATGCATACGCGCAAAGCGCGCATGATCGAGTTGGCGGACGCGATGATCGCGCTGCCCGGCGGCTTCGGCACCTACGAGGAACTGACTGAAGCGATCACCTGGGCGCAACTGGGCTATCACAGCAAACCCTGCGGCGTGCTCAATTTGCACGGCTTTTACGACGGACTGTTGCAGCTGATGGAGCGCGCCATTTCCGACGGTTTTGTGCGCGAAGGCCATCGCGATTTGCTCCTGATTGACGACGACATCGAGCGCTTGCTCGACCGCGTTGCCACCCACACCCCGCCGGCGCTGACAAAGTGGGCTTGAACGCACTTATCCAACCATAACGGCTAACGCCGGGGCTATAAT
>JANMNW010000507.1:0-5544 GCA_031368515.1 Chloroflexota bacterium | reverse complement strand
GCTATGTCTCAATGAGCTGCCGCAAGCCGGCTGACGGTGCACCGGCTCGTGGCACGTGGTAGGTGGCCGTGGCACATGGCCGTGGCCGAAAACCGTGGCATCCGTGCCATAGGGGACGGTGGTCGTGGCCGTAGCACATGGTAGGTGGCCATGCCACGTTGCCGATTTTCACAATTTTCTCCAATCTTGCGGACAATAGAGCCCAATCATGACCTCATCCCCCTCTGCCTCAACCAGCCCTTCGATTCGCGACGAATACATGCTCACCCGCGAGTGGCGCCTGCTCAACAACGGTTCATTTGGCGCTTGCCCCAAACCCGTCTTCGAAGCCTATCAACGCTGGCAAGCCGAGCTTGAGTTTCATCCAGGACATTTCGTTGGCCGCTGGCACGAGCTGTTTGCCCAGGCGCGCGCACCGCTGGGCGAGTATCTGCACTGCGATCCAAAAGACCTGGCGTTTGTGACCAATGCCACGATGGGCGTGAATGTCGCCACCCATTCGTTGCGCTCCTGGCTCAAACCGGGCGACGAGGTCTTGACCACCAATCACGAATACGGCGCCTGCAACCACGCCTGGCAATTCAACTGCATGAAGGCCGGCGCGCATTACATCAATCATCCGATCGATCTGCCGATTGTGTCGGAACAGGATTTTCTGGACAAACTGTGGAGCGGCGTCACGCCGCGAACTCGGGTGATTTATCTCAGCCACACCACCTCGCCGACCGCGCTGACCTTTCCGCTGAAAGAGCTGTGCAGCCGCGCGCGCGACGCCGGCATTCTCACGGTGATCGACGGCGCGCACGTGCCCGGCCAGCGCGATCTTTTTCTCGACGATCTCGGCGCGGATATCTACACCGGCAACTGTCACAAATGGATGTGCGCGCCAAAAGGCACGGCCTTCGTTCATGTGCGCAAGGACAGGCAGGCCCTCATCGAGCCGTTGATCGTCGGCCATGGCTGGGTTCCCGATCAGAAAGCCGAGGAGCCGCTCTACAGCTATGTCGAAATGTTCGGCACGCGCGATATTGCCGGGTTTCTGGCGGTGCCGGCGGCAATCGACTACATGAGAAGCCATGATTGGGCGCAGGTGCGCGCGCGCTGTTTTGCCATGGCTTTGGACACCAAACGCACCATCGAGAAGTTTTTTGGCACCGAATCAATCTGCCCGGACAGCTTTGAGTGGTTCAGCCAGCTCTGCCCGATCCGCCTGCCCGACAACACCGACATGACCAAGCTTGGCCAGATCATGCGCGACACCTACAAAATCGAAATGCCGCAGATCACCTGGAACGGCTTCAAGATCGCTCGCTTGTCCGTGCAGATCTACACCACCCAGGACGAGCTTGACGCGTTTGTCGAAGGCATCACCACGCACCTGGCGGCTTGTCTGACCGACGACGAGCCGCTGGATGGCTAGAATCGACGCAGTATGAAGCAGAAATCATGGGCGGCGCGCGCGGTGCCGCCCGTCACTACAATGCTGGTGCTGGCCTACGTCGTTCGCTTCTTATATGCCCCGGTCGAAACGGTCAAATGGATCGGCGCGCCGTTTATGCTTCTTCCCAGCGCGCTGGGGGTGCTGCCGGCCGTCACATCAGAGGACGTGCGCACCATTGGCTTGCGCACGCCCTCGCCGATTCTGGACATTCCTGCGCCCGGCCAATATGCGGTGTATGCCGACCGGGAAGACGTGCTATTGCGCGCCAATTACATTGCCACGCAAGCCACACCGTGGATTTCCATACGTGAAATAGCCAGCGGCACTGAGCTGCCCGCGTTCAACGTTCAAAGCGGTTCGCAGATTTGGCATCCTGTGGCGGTTCCGGGCCGGCCGGTGGTCACGTTTGCGTTGCCGCGCGCCGGGCAGTATGAGCTGGTGTACGGCCCGCAGAGCGGTGAGGTGTATTTTGCGCCAGACCCGGTCACCGGCCGCGAAGGCGTGCTGGCACTGGCGGTAGCGGCGCAAATCGCGATAGTGGCTGGCTCCGTCACAATTTGGGCCTGGCCGCGCATCCGGACGGGGCGCGCGAAAGCCCGCCTGGAAGCGGCCAAACTTGAACGCAAACGCGCCGAGGCGGCCGAATTCGTCAAGCAATTTGGTGGAAAAGAGCGCGATTTTTGACGCTGTGGCGAATCTAGGCTTCGTGCAATACAATCGCGCAACTCGTCCCATGTTTACAAAGGCAGGAGAACCAAAATGACTCAGCACATGTCCCGGAGAAATCTTTTACGAGCGCTCGGCATGGCCGCCGGAACACTGGCTGTCGCTGCTTGCGGCGCTGCGGCCCCGAGCGGCCCGCCCACGGTCGCCGCACCCGCAGCCGGATCTGGCGGCGACGTAAGCCTGACGATCGAATCGATTCCAGCAGGATCGCGCTTCAACACCGAAAAACTTGAGGCTAAGGGCGGCTCGAAGATTACTTTGAATTTCAAAAATGCTTCCACAGAGGCGTCCAAACTTTACAACTGGGTGTTGGTGAAACCCAACTCTGTTTTGCGGGTGGTCAATCGCGGCTTGGAAGCGGGCGAAGCCGCCGGCTATCTGCAAGCCGGAGATCCGGATGTGATCGTCGCGACCAAGTTAATCAAGGGCGGTGAGTCGGACACGGTCACCTTTGATGCGCCCGCGCCGGGTGATTACCCCTACATCACCACCAGCCCAGGCATGCAGGCGATTATGAAGGGCGTGCTTACGATCAAGTAAGCCAGTATCTGGCTAAACAAATAGAAAACGGACAAACGGATGTGCTTGCACATCCTTTTGTCCGTTTTCTATTTGTTTAGCCAAACTTTGAAGTTACGACGCCCGGTCGGAACTGGGATCAAGCGCATCGCGCAACGCATCGCCCAAAAAGGCGAAGCCGAGAACCAGAATCGCCAGGCACGCCGCCGGAAGCACCATCAGGTACTGGAAGTTTTGCAGATACTGGCCGGCTTTGCCGACCATCTTGCCCCAGCTTGGGATGGGTTCGTTGATGCCGTAACCCAGAAAGCTCAGGGCCGCTTCGGCGGCGATAAACCCTGGCACGCCAAAGCTCACTGCCACGATCAAGGGGTTGATGATATTTGGCAGAAGGTGCCGAAATGCCACTGAAGCTGTGCTTGCGCCAAGGCTTTGCGATGCTGTGATGAAGTCGCGCTCTTTGTAAGCCAGCACCTGCGCGCGAACCAAACGCACCATACCCGGCCAAGATAGCACCGTAATAACAAACGTGACTTGCCAAATGCCATTGCCCAGCAAGCCCATAAGCAGGATTTGAAAGAGCAGGGCAGGCAGCGAGCCTACCAGCTCCAGAAGACGATTGATGAACAGATCGACCCAGCCACCATACCAGCCAGCCAGAAATCCAAGCGCCATACCCAGCACGGTTGAAACCAAGCTCGCGACTGCCGCCACTTGGAAGCTGGTGCGCGCGCCATAGATCAGACGGCTGAGCAAATCGCGACCAAGGTCATCTGTGCCGAGCACGTTGGCTGGGTTTTGTCCCGGCCGCTTGAAGACGTTGCTCAAATTGGTCTTGTCGTAGGTGTATGGCGCAAGAAAGTTCGCAAACAGGCTCATAAACATGAACGCGAGCACGATGAACGCGCCCACAAAGCCCAATTTGTTGCGGCGGAAGCGGCGGTAGGCCAGCTCCAGCGGCGTCAGAATTTTGAACGGCGCGGGTGTCGCTGCCTTGCTGTTCTTTCCGATTTCCAGTGTCGCCATTTACTTGCGTCCTCCACCGACGCGAACCCGGGGATCGATGAGCGTGTATGAAACGTCTGAAATCAGATATGTGAGGGACAGAACGGCCGATCCAACCAGCACGATCGCCATGAGAAGTGGGTAATCCCGGGTAAATACGGCGGTTAAGAAGAACCCACCGATGCCGGGTATCAAAAAGAAAACTTCGATCAACGCCGAGCCGGTAAAGGCGTTGGCCAGCGTCGGACCGAATAGCGTGACAATTGGGATCATCATATTGCGCATGGCATGCTTCATGACGACCGATACATACGCCACACCTTTTGACTTGGCCGTGCGGATGTACTCTTGTCCCATCACATCCAGCATGCCCGAGCGCACATAGCGCGCCATCGAGCCGACCGTCGGAAAGCCGAACAGAAAGACCGGCATGATCAAAAAGCGCAGTTCCTGTTGCCACAAATCGCGCCCATTGCCCCAGGGCAGCCATTTAAGCTGCACGCTAAAAATCAGCACTCCCCAGAAAATCAGCGCGATCTGCGGCATGGTTACGCCGACAAGCGACACCGTTGTAATCGTGCGGTCGATCCAGGTGTTGCGTTTTAAGGCGGCAATCACACCGGCGATGACGCCGACCGGAAAGCTCCATAACACAGATAGAGCGCCTAGAATCAAGCTGTTTATCCAATAGCGCTGAAAAAGACTGATGATCGTTTGTTTTGGATATTGGTAGGACGTTCCAAAATCGCCCTGCACCGCGTTCTTGACGTAGTTCCACCAAATCACATAAAAAGGCTGGTCGAGTCCGTATTTGGCACGGATATTGGCCTTTGCTTCTTTTGACAGGGGCTGGTTGACTTCATCGAACGGCCCGCCTGGCGTCTGCCACATGATGGCAAAGGACAGAAAGGACACCAGCAGCAAGTTGAAAAAGATCTCGATGACACGTCGGGATATATACGCCGTCATTGGTGCTCAATGGCGCTGGGCCAGGCTGAAACTCGTCCTAAAAATGTGGGCCCCGCCTGTTTCGCCAAGGTTTCCCGCTTTTTGGCAAGGTAGAGTCCACCTTTTTGGTTGAGTTCTGGATGTGTGGATATGCAAAACCGGCGTCCAGCGATACTTCCACTGGACGCCGGTGACGTGTATTTCCGAATTACGGAATAGTCTTGCGCATGTCGACTGCTTCCTTGCCGATATACATCGTCTCGGGGCAGGTGCTGATCATTGAGAAGCCCGGCCATGTGATGCCGCGCGCGGTGTTAACCTTGCCCGGCTCCATGAACGTGCCCTTGACATACGGCTTATACAGGTTGACCGCAGTGCGGTGAACAGCCCAGATAAACGCTGCGTCTTCGACCATGACCTCTTCTGCCTTCTGATAGGTCTTGGTGCGCTCTTCAATGTTGGTCATCGGGCCAGCTTTGATGAGCAAGTCCTGGAACTCTTTGTTGTTCCAGACATGGCGTCCGCCAAAGTCGCTGCCTTTGAGCACGGTCAGCATGTTTGAGGGATCGAGGTAGTCCATGCCGTAGTCGATGCGACCGAAGTCGATCGTGTCCGCGGCCGGCTTGTCTCCGTCCTTCTTGAGCAGCTTCTCCATGAACTCTTTCTGGACCAGCGCCTGCACTTCGACTTCGATGCCAAGATTTTGCTTGATCGAGTCAGCAAATGCCACGCACATGCCCATGCGCAACGAGTCGGTTGCCTCGCCGCGATTGACGATGGTCAGCTTGCCGATTTTGGCCGCATCCAGGCCGGATTCGGCGAAGAGCTTCTTGGCTTCTTCAACGTTGTAGTCCTGATACTTCTTCAGGGCTTCGCCGTTGGCCGCCGGATAACCGGGAGCGAGC
>JANMNW010000173.1:0-4380 GCA_031368515.1 Chloroflexota bacterium | reverse complement strand
GGGTTCAGGCTGGCGCCGGGCGCCGGATCATACGGCGCGGCGTTGCCCAGACCGGTGTAGACGCCGATCACGCCTTTGCGAATGGCCACGCTGGGTTCGCGGATCTGAATCTGCACGATGTTGTCGGCGATGGTTTGACTTCCGGCGGCGTTGATCTGCTGCGTGCGCGCCTGGTTGGTCAGATACAAGCCGTCGGCCATGGGCGCGTTGGTCGCCCTGACGGTGAAGAGCAGGTCGACGGTGGTCGACGTGTTGGTAGAGTCGCTGCGGCCGCCAAAGTCCCACGCGATGCTGTTGGCCGCGCTGTTGACGGTTACGGTCACGCCTGCGCCGGCGGGCAGCCGCGCGACGCTGGAGGCTGAGGCCGGTCCGTAGGACCACTCGCCGATGGCCGGCGCCGCCGCAGTGAATTCGATGCTGTCGCTGTAGACCATGGTCGATGCGGTGTAAATGGGCAGCGGTAGGTAGTCGTAGATGCGCAGCACGCTGAAGTCGCCGATCGGGATGTCATAGCGCAGGCGGTAGGTCACTGCGTCGTCGGGCTTCACCGTGACGGGCGAGGGCAGCGAGGTGTTGCCGTTGATGGCGTAGATGCTTTTGAACAGTTGGCCTGGTTGGATCAACACGCCGGCGGCCGAGGTGTCGGTCTGATAGCCGGTGGTGGACGTGATCAGGCTGTTGTTGCGGATGCTGGCGCCGATGGTGACGCTGTTGTTGGCGGTGTCGTTGGGCTGAATCGGGCC
The DNA here is from genome assembly GCA_031368515.1 of Chloroflexota bacterium. GTDB lineage: Bacteria > Chloroflexota > Anaerolineae > J036 > Brachytrichaceae > CANJQH01. Next base: position 3,637 of record JANMNW010000173.1, on the reverse strand, counting down.
GGTGGGCGGCCCGGGCGCGCGATACAGATCGCGCACGGTGGTGCGGAACTGCAATACGCCGGTGGTGGCGCCGAAATTGGTCGTGGTGATCAAGCCGCCTTGCAGGATGCCGTCAGCCTGGCCGAGCGCGACCATCGCCGCCGAGATGTTGTAGACCAGCGTGATCGAGCCGTCGGAGTTGGTGGTCACCGTGGTGTTGGTGACGGGTAACGCCATGCTGGAAATGCTGGTGTTGCGATCGCTCACGGAAAATACCGGCGAGCCATAGATGTAGTCCTGCGCGTTGTCAAACGTATCCGTGATGACGATGTCGCCGACCGTGAAAAAGTCCGAGACCTGCCAGTTCAGCGTGTAGGTCAGCGTGGTGCCGGGCAGATTGCTGCCGCTGCTGCTAGCCACGCTCTTTTGGATGGCAACTGATTTGTCGGCCAGGGTTTCCATGGCGGTATTGCCGGCGACCAAGGCATTGCCTTGCGCCCACAAGCCGCTGGAGTTGCCGGTGTTGACGCTCTGGCTGAACGCGCCGGTCGTGGCGTCGAGCACGTTGACGGCGCTGGCGTTGGTGCGTGATACATAAAACGGAAAATCGAGCGTGACCGAGCCGACGCCGGGGCCGGCGCCGCCGGAGACCGACGGCCACAGCGCGGTGAATGTGTTGTCATTGGCCGGAATGGTGTAGGTGGGCGGAACGGACAGCGAAGCGGTCGCCGGTGAAAACGTAAATGCCGGCGTGTTAAGCACGACGATGTTGTTGGGCAATGTGTCGGTGATGCGGAAATTGCTGATGGTCTGGCCTGGTGCGATTTCGGCCGTCAAGCGAAATGTGTGCGGAAAGTTTGGGCCGGTGGCGGTTTCATCTTCAGAACCCAGGTAGTCTTTGCGCAATCGATAGAGTGTCGGAATCACGGTGGTCGTCACCGGGGTGCCGAGCGTCGGTGTGTTGCCGGTGGGCGAGTTGCCGTAAATGTAGCCGCCGGTCGTGGTCACAACGAGCGATGCGCCGACCAGCGTCGGCGAGGTGCCAATCGTGGTGTTGAGCTGAATCACTGCCGTGGGCTGGCCCACTGTGAAGCTGCCGAATGGGTATTGCAGCACCAGCATGCGATTGCCTGCAGCGCACGCCGAGCCGAGGCCAGTTAACGGGTTGGTGAAGTTTCCGGCGACGCAGATTGCAGGCGTGGGCGCAATCGGCGTGATGGTCGTGCCGAGATATGAAGCGCTCGCATAGGAGATGCCTTGGGGCAGTTCAATGAGTGCATATGGGCCATAGCCGGTCTGATCGCCGGGATTTGCAAAGCTGACGTAAAAAGCTTGGGTCGTGCCAATAAATGGCATGTTGTCGGGAATGGGTGTGCTGCTGGCGCTTGGAATTTCAGCAGCGAATACAGCGGCCGGGCTTTTGAAAATGGCGCCGATCGGTGCAAGCACAGTTGCCAGCGCGAGCGTTGCGCGAATGAGCCGCGCAATGGCTGAATGCGACTTGTGATTGAGGAAAGCGTGGAGGTTGCCGTGATGTTGCATGTTGCCCGTTTTTTGGTGTGTTTCAGACTGCGGTCCAAGGTAGCAGAGTGCGGGTCTCGTGGACATGGGCAAATGTTGCAGCTTCTGACATCATTTGTGCTTCGGCTGAAATACAAACACGATGTAGCTTTCTTGAAGACTAAAGCCTGATTTCGCCATACGTAGACTGAGCACTCAAGCGGCTCAGTCGATTGGGTTTGGCGTGCCTAAAAACTTGTGCCAAATCTTCTCCGATCAGGCTGCGTGTGCCGGAAAAGCAAAACGGACGCGTCAAGCGCGTCCGTTTTGTGTGATGTGATTTGTCTCTTTAACGATGTGGGCGATCGTTGTTGCCTAAGCGCGCGCCATGGTCAGTCGTTCTGTTGCCGACGCGGCGCCGATCGACGCGAATGCCGCACCCATCAGCGAAAGGCCAGTGAGGGCCAGCGGCGCGAGTGGCGGCGGCAGCAGGGTGAAGCTACGCAGCGCGCGTTGCACAGTGCGATCCTCGCTGGCCGGCACAGCTGCAGCGCCTTGAGCGCGGAAGCCGCGTGCACCGCTGTGCACAAACGTGCCATACACCCCACTGAGCGCCAACACGATAAACAGAATGGACAGGATGCGGCGCAGCTGCGGATTCTCAGATAGCCCGACCAGGCCAAGCACTGCGCCAATGGCAGCGGCGACGGCGCCGATCATTTTTGGGCCTTGCGCATGCTGGATACCCAGCAGTTCGATGAAAATAAAGGCGAAGCCGCCGGCGACAGCCAGCATCATGATCTTGGAAGAGTTCCTATAAAGTGTCGCGGACATGAAAAATCTCCTTTCGCTAAAAGCCGCCTCTGGGGCAGCCGCACTGATAAATGGGTCCAGCGTCGTTATGCAGGCAGCACGACAGCGGACCGTTGTTCACTGCTTTAACGAAGTTCGACAGGTGTCTGGTTTTTCGGCGACTGTGTGTTTTTTGTGAAGATCATTCAAACAAGCCGTCCACAAAGGCTGCGGCGTCAAAATGCTCGATGTCACCGATCTTCTCGCCGGTGGCCACAAACTGGATAGGGATGCCCAGCTCGCTGACGATGGCAAAGGCCACGCCGCCTTTGGGGGTGCCGTCAAGTTTGGTCAGAATAGCGCCGGTCACGCCGACCGCGCCGGCAAAGCCTTTGGCCTGGTTGATGGCGTTTTGCCCGTTGGTCGCATCGATCACCAGCAGCGTTTGATGTGGCGCCTCATGCACATTGCGCTGCAGCACATGCTTGATCTTTTCAAGCTCTTTCATCAAGTTGTGCTTTGTGTGCAGGCGTCCGGCGGTGTCGACAATGAGCAGGTCCGTCTTGCGCGCAAACGCTGCTTGAATGGCGTTGAACACCACCGCGCCCGGGTCGCTGTTGATTTCGCCGGCGATCACATCGATGCCTGCGCGCTCGCCCCATACCTGGAGCTGATCGATCGCGGCGGCGCGAAACGTGTCGCCGGCAGCCAGCAGCACTTTGCGGCCATGCTCTCGATAGAGCTTGCTCAGCTTTGCGATGCTGGTGGTTTTGCCCGCGCCGTTGACGCCGATGACGAGCATCACCTCAAGCAGCCGTGTGGCCCGGTAGTCGGCCTGCTTGGATGCGCCGCCCTCGCGCCCGGGCGGATTCAAGAGCCGCACCAGCTCTTCTTTCAGCGCGCCGCGCAGCACATCGGCCTTGACGATGGCTTCGTTCTTTGCGCGCTCGCACAGTTTGCCAAGCAGCTTTTCGGTTGTCACCGCGCCGACATCGGCCTGCAGCAGAAGCACTTCGAGCTCATCCCAGGTGTCGTCGGTGATGTCGGCCTGGCCCAGCAGCGTTTGCACGCGGCCAAAAATGGAGTTGCGGGTTTTTGAAAGCGTCTCGCGCAGCGATGCCATAGGTGGCGATTATCCCAGCCTGTGTCCGGGTCAGTGGGGCGGCGCTCGGCACACACTGTGAGCGGCGAACTTGGTTGCCACACAAGCATGTCATAAACTCTCAGAGACTGTTTTTCAATTCACTTGGCGACATGCCGAAGCATGCGCCTTGACGACGCGATATAGACCATTGATCGGCTGGAGCGGACCGTGTGCTCGTAGTCTCGTGCCAACCTGCGATAGCGTCCAAGCCAACCAAATGTT
>JANMNW010000118.1:0-13298 GCA_031368515.1 Chloroflexota bacterium | reverse complement strand
AAAATCACTCGCTTTTTAGAGTAGTGCCGACGTAGCTCAATTGGCGGAGCAACCGATTTGTAATCGGTAGGTTACGGGTTCAACTCCCGTCGTCGGCTTCTCGGTGTTCCGAGTGTGCAGTCCAGAGTCCCGAGAGCAATTTCTCGGGACTCAGGACTGCACACTCGGAACACCGAGAAGCCGACGACGGGAGTTGAACCCGTAACCTACCGATTACAAATCGGTTGCTCCGCCAATTGAGCTACGTCGGCACTACTCTAAAAAGCGAGTGATTTTAACGCCAAATTGGGATTCCCGTCAAGCATTTGGGCATGGCGCTTTGTTGCGAATGCACCCTTGATAGCGGCTTGCAAGCCGGTTCGGCGATGTTGCGTCACGGGCGCGCGGTCGAGCCGCGACTTAGAATGACCATAATGATTGTAATCGTTGGGCCAACGGCCGCCGGCAAAAGCGCCCGGGCCATGGCGCTGGCGTCCCAGATCGGCGGCGAGATCGTCTCGGCCGACTCGCGCCATGTCTACACCAACATGGACATCGGCACCAACAAGCCTAAGCAAGAGGAGCAGCGCGCTGTGCGTCATCACCTGCTGGACGTGCGCCAGCCCCATGAGCCCTTTTCGCTGGCGGAATACGTGGCGCTGGCACGCGCGGCCATCGCCGACATCGAAGCGCGCGGCCGCACGCCGCTGCTGGTGGGGGGCACCGGCCAGTATGTGCGCGCGCTGGTCGAAGGTTGGCAGGTGCCGGAAGTGCCGCCCGACGAGGCCTTCCGCGCGCGCTGGCTGGCCGTTGCGCAGACACAAGGACAAGACGCGCTGTTTGCCGAATTGCTCGGGCGCGACCCGGCGGCCGGTGCGACCATCGACAAACGCAATGTGCGGCGCGTGGTGCGCGCGCTGGAGGTCATTGAAGCCACCGGAAAGCGTTGGAGCGACCTGCAGCGACAGGCCGCGCCGGACACGCCGGTCGAATGGATTTATGTCAACCAGCCCCGCGAGGCGCTCTTCGCCGTCGCCGACGCGCGCATTACGCGCATGCTGGAGCAAGGCTGGCTGGAGGAAACCCGCGCGCTGTTGAACGCTCTCGGCGCGCGCGGATATGCGCCGGACGATGCGCTGCGGCTGCCGGCCCTGTCGGCGCTGGGATACCGCGAGCTGGCGCAAGTCTCGCTGGGCCGCATGACCTTGGACGCGGCGATCGAGGCGATCAAGCGAGAGACGCGCCGGTTTATTCGCATGCAAGACACCTGGTTCCGAAAGCTGACCGCGAATGCATAGCCGCCACGGACGGCTCATGCGCAGCCCGCACTGCCACCGCAAACCATGCCAAAGCACGCGGCGCCCACCCCATTTGCCCAATGGCTCAAATAGCGCCGGGCGGCGCTCGACCTCACCCCGGAAAATCTGGCCGAGCGGGTGAATTGCTCAGTCGTCACGAGTTCCAAGATCGAAATGGGGCAGCGACGGCCGTCACAACACATCGCTGCGCTCATGGCCTCGGCGCTGCATGTGCCGGACCGCGCCCACGGCGCCTTTGTTCGCTTCGCGCGCGGTCTGGACACGGCATTTGAGACAGCCCACGAAGCGCCGTTGGCGCTGCCCACCGCCGCCACGCTCCTGATCGGGCGCGAGCGCGAAATCGCGCTGCTGTCGCATCGCCTCCACGATCCCCGTTGCCGGCTCATCACGCTGAGCGGACCGGGCGGCGTGGGCAAAACCCATCTCGCCTTGCATGTGGCTGAACGACACCTCCCGGCCATGCCCGACGGCGCATGTTTTGTGCCGCTCAGCGCGCTCAGCAGCGCGCGCGACATTCCTGGCGCGCTTGCGGATGCGCTCGGCATGGCGCCGCTGGATGAGGCCTTTCGGCGCCTGGGCCACGCGCGCGATTCGGGTGTTGTGATCGAGCCGCGTATGTTTAGCGCGCTCGCGCTGTACAAGGCCAGCCGCTATGCCGATGCCGAGCGCGAAATGACGCACATGCTCAGCCTGGCGCTGAAAATGGGCAGCCGCTGGTTTGAAGGCATTGCGCGGCACGCCCTGGCCTATGGCCGGTTTCTGGACATCGGCGAGACCGAGCGGAGCTTTGCCGAAATCATGCGCGCGGTGACGCTGCTGCGCGGCGAAGATGACGTATTCGCCGCCATGGATGTGCTGCTCAATGCCAGCCACATCGCGCTGGCCGCAAATCGATTCGATGATGCGGACGCACTTCTGGCCGATTGCGCCGAAACCGCCTTTCGACTGGACAACGCCTATGCCATGGGCGGCGTCGAGCTGGCGCGGGGCCGGCTGGCGCTGGCGCGCGGCGATGTCAAACAAGCGCGCCAGCATTTTGAGCACAGCCACGAACTTTTTCAACGCGTGCGCGCCGCGCCTCAGGCCAATGAAGTGCTGGCATTGCTGGCGCGGCTTCGTTTCAATTCCTAATCTCGCACGAACATGCAGGTGGCCGCCAAATCGGGATCCACAGGCTGCGGATGCGCGGCGCGTCAACTCTGCCGGCTATAGCTGCGCCGCCATGCCGCGCGCGGTTTGCGCGGTTTCGGCCGGGCGCGTCTTGAGATAGGCGATGACAAACAATACGCCGAGAATTCCATCGATGACGACGAGGCCGAGCATCATCGCCGGCGTGCGGCCTTGCGCCATCAGAATGCTCATGCAGAGGACATAGGGCAGCTTTTCGAGCACCGCTGCCAACATCATCGGGCGATGCCGCAGCGGATCGCGCGACATGATCAGGAATGCGACTTGCCACGCGATCACCGCCAAAACAAACCCATAGTAGTACTCAGGATGCGAAATGGCCGGCGGAAATTGCCGCGACAGCGACTCCTCCATGAATAACAGCGGGATCATGACGACGAGCCCATACAACCCGGCGATGCGAAAGATCCATTTTGCAAAGTTCATGCGATTGCCTCCAAATTCGAATGAATCGGTTGTACGACAAGATGGCGCAATGGAGAAGCGACAGGCGCTCGTACAAAAACTCGTACTCGTATGATGCTTGGCGTGCCGACGCCCATTCGCATCATCAACACCCGCCTGGAACACACGGCTGCGTGCGCCGAACTGGAGCACATCTGCTATCCAACGCTGGCCGAAGAGGAGAAATTTCGCGCGGAGCAGTTTGAAAAGCACATTGCGCTGTTTCCCGAGGCGCAGTGGGTGGCCATCGATGAGGCCAGCGGGCGCGTCGTCGGCGCAACCGGCGGTTTTCGCACCACAAAGGAAGCCGTCCAAACGCACAATTTTTACGAGATGACCAGCGACGGCTGGTTTACCCGGCACGATCCAGGCGCCCCGTACTATCATGGCGCAACGATGACCGTGCTTCCCGGATATCGCGGCCGGGGCATCGCGCGGCTGTTTTATGAAGCGCGCAAAGCGATGTGCCGGGCGCTTAACCTGCGCGGACAAATTATCTGCGGAATGCTGCCAAGTTATGCAAAGTATGCCGAATCGATGAGCGCCTCCGATTACATTCGTTATGTCGAAGCCGGATTTCTGTTTGACCCCACGCTCACTGTGCAAATCCGCAATGGATTCAAAGTAGAAGGCTTGCTGAAAGACTACTTTGACGACCCGCCAAGCCGCGGCTGGGCTGTGGTGGCGATCTGGATGAATCCAGACTACACGCCTGCTTATTGATATCTAATCATGGCCAAGTGACCCGATAAGGCCGGTGGTGTATAGTCATTTCTCCTCCAACCCAACCGGCCCGACTTTGACCAAGTTACCGCACGTGGGTTGAGTTTCGAAGCTGATCGTAAGAGCGCGGAATTGCTTCCGAGCGACGTGCCGCAAAGCCCGTCATTCGGCGCCAAAACCAACGCTTTTGCTTAAAGCAAGGAGCATCTTGAGTGCAATCGTAATTACGACCACCCAGAGCGAACATATCCGAACGTGTGCCGCGCTGCAGCGTATCTGTTACCCCACGCTGGCGGCAGCCGAACAGTTGACCGAAGATCATTTCGCCTGCCACATTAGCAAGTTCCCCGCAGGCCAGCTCGTCGCCATTGACTCCCGATCCGGGGACGTGGTGGGATCGGCCTCCGGTTTTTTGACCTCGGTCGACTTCGAGCATTTCAAGCATCACACCTTTCTCGAAGCCACCGACGGTGGCTGGCTCAGCAATCACATGCCGCACGGAGATTATTTCTACGGCATCGACATGTGCGTCCACCCCGATCATCGCGGCCGCGGCATCGCCCGCCTGCTGCATGATGCGCGCAAAAAGCTGTGCCACACGCTCAACTTGGCCGGGCAAATCATCGGCGGCATGATTCCCGGCTTTGCCAGCTACAAACATGTGCTGACTGCCGAAGAGTATGTGCGCTATGTCGCCTCGGGTTTGCTGTTTGACAGCACCTTGACCACACAACTGCGCAACGGCTTTGTGCTGCGCGGCATGCTCAAGAATTATCTGAACGACCCGCCCACCGACGGCTGGTCGACGCTGTTGGAATGGCGCAATCCCGATCACGCCGAGCTGCGCGTGCCGGTTCGCCGCGCAGTGACGATTCGCAATTGAGCGGGCGCGCACCGCGCGTGCTCTACTGTAGAATGCGCGCAAAGACAGTGATCGAGACGAGTACGCATTGCGGAAGCGCTCAGAGAGCCAGGCCTTAGCGGTGCAAGCCGGGCGCGCGGAACGATGCGGAATGGACTCGGGAGTCGCAAGCAGAACTCACAGTATGCGCGCCGGAACCGCCACCGTTACAGGGCGAAGCGTATGATAGTACGCGATTGAGGCGCCGGCATCCCCGGCGCAAATTAGGGTGGCACCACGAGCAAACGCTCTCGTCCCTGGCGGACGAGGGCGTTTTTGTTTCGGCGGGGTGCGCAACGCCCTCCGCCGGACGCACACAAGGTCTATGGCGAGATTAACGATCAAACCCAGCCTCGAAGAGGTGCGCGCGCTCAGCGCGCAAGGCAACCTCATCCCGGTGTATGCCGAACTGGCCACCGATCTGGAGACACCCGTCTCGCTGTTCCTGAAGCTGTGCGGCGACGAGCCGTCGTTTTTGCTGGAAAGTGTGGACGGCGGCGAGCGCGTGGCGCGCTATTCGTTCATGGGCGTGCGCTTGAAAGAGGCGTTTGTGCTGGAAGGCAGCGTGCTGTACAGGCACGTCACCACATCGGATGGCGTTCAGATCACGCGCATCGATATTCCGCAGCCGCGCCTGGAACCGGGCGATGCGCCGCGCTCCGGCGATCTGCTGGACGCCCTGCGCGATGTGATGGCAAAGTATCGCTTTGTGTCGGTTCCGGGTCTGCCGCGCTTTTGCGGCGGGCTGGTCGGCTACACCGGCTACGACGTGGTGCGCAGCTTTGAAAAGCTGCCCAACACCGCATAAGACTTGCTCGGCGCGCCAGAAGCGGTCTACATGCTGGCAGACACATTGGCGGTGTTCGACCATGCCAAGCATCGCCTGCTGGTGATCGCCAACGCCTTTGTCGCTGACGACGGCGTGGAAGCGGCTTATGCCGACGCGGTGGCGCGCATCAAAACGACCTTGTCGCGCATGAACGCGCCGCACATGAGCATGAGCCCGGACACCAGCGCCGAATGCACCGTGGCCAAGTCCAACAAAACGCAGTCGGAATACGAAGACGCGGTGCGCAAGGCCAAGGAGTATATCGCCGCGGGCGACACGTTTCAAATCCAGGTTTCGCGCCGGCTGCAGCGGCGCACGACGGCGCATCCGTTCGCCATTTACCGCGCATTGCGCCGTATCAATCCGTCGCCGTGGATGTATTACTTCAACTTCAACGGGCTCGTTACGATCAACCGCACCGGTCGACGGCAGCCGCTGCGCATTATTGGCGCATCGCCTGAGTTGCACGCGCGCTTTGAGGACAACATCGCCACCGTGCGGCCCATCGCCGGCACGCGCCGGCGCGGCCAGACCGAGGCCGAGGATCTGGCGATGGAGCGCGATCTGCTCTCCGATCCCAAAGAGCGCGCCGAGCATGTGATGCTGATCGATTTGGGCAGAAACGACGTCGGCCGCATCGCGCGCTATGGCACGGTCCAAGTGCCCGAGTTGATGGTGATCGAGCGTTACTCGCATGTGATGCACATCGTGAGCGAAGTGCAGGGCGCGGTGCGCGAGGGGCTGGACATGTTCGATGTGCTGCGCGCCACGTTCCCGGCCGGCACGCTGACCGGCGCGCCGAAAGTGCGCACCATGGAGATTATCGAAGAACTGGAGGGCGAGCGGCGCGGCATCTATGGCGGCGCGGTGGGCTACTTCTCGTTCAACGGACAGATGGACACCTGCATCGTCATACGCACGATCGTCATGATCGGCGACACATGCTATGTGCAGGCGGCTGGCGGCGTGGTGGCTGACAGCACGCCAACGGGCGAGTACGAAGAGACGGCCAACAAAATGCGCGCCGTGCTGGCGGCCATCGATGAGGCGGAAGAATGATCACAGTAATCGACAACTACGATTCGTTCACCTACAACCTGGTGCAGTTTCTGGGCGAGCTGGGCGCGGATTTGCGCGTGTTCCGCAACGACAAAGTCACAGTCGAGGCGCTGGCGGCGCTCAGTCCGCAGGCGATTGTGATTTCGCCCGGCCCCGGTTCGCCCGACAAAGACAGCGGCGTCAGCAACGATGTGCTGCGCGCGTTCAGCGGCCGGGTGCCGATTCTGGGCGTGTGCCTGGGCCAGCAATGCATGGGCCATGTTTTCGGCGGGCGCGTCATCCGCGCGCCCAAGCTGATGCACGGCAAGACATCCATGGTGCATCACAATGGCCGCGATCTGTTTGCCAACCTGCCCAATCCGTTTGAAGCCACGCGCTACCACTCGCTGATCGTGCAGGAGCCGTTGCCGCCCGTTCTGGAAGCGACAGCCCACACCGCCGAGGGCGAGCTGATGGGCGTGCGCCACCGTGAACACCCAACCTTTGGCGTGCAGTTTCATCCGGAGAGCATCCTGACCAGCCATGGCAAACAGCTCTTGGGGAATTTTCTGGCGATGATTTGAGTCGGGACTCGTAGAATGCGTGCATGCCCACCAACGTTCGCGAATTGCGCGCGCAGATCAATGACTATGTCGAGCGCAGCGCGCATCTGATCGAACAGCGCCAGACCACCGCCCAACAGCTTGCGCGCTGCTTCGAGCCCGGTTTTGACGGCGCAGCGCTGCTGGCCACGGCGCTGGCAGCCGCGCGGATTCAATCGCGGCAGCATTGGTCGGGCGCGCTCTTTACAGAAGGCGAAGCGATCAACACATGGCATCGGTTTGGTAATGAGCCCGAGCGCTACGCGTTAATCGCCAGTGACGGCTCGCAGATCATGCCCGACCGGCATAAGCCTGCCGTTTTCGCGTTTGTGCAGGCCGCCTGCGCCTGCATCGTGTATGGCTGCGCCGATGCACCAGAAGCGCACGCCGTCGCGCGCAAGCTGCAGCAGGAAAAGCGCACGCGGCTCTTGTTTGAAGGCGATCTGAACATCAGCGAGTTCGCCAACCCGGCGGCCGAAGTGTCAAACCTGCGCGATGTAATGGAAATTGAGTTGCTGGCGGATGCGTGCGCGCGCTTTCATGCCGCGGGCATTCGCCCGATTGTGATCGCCGACGGGTCCATCGTGCCATTTGCGCTGCTCAACGAGCGCACCCTGTCCAACCCGGCGCAACTGGGCAAGCTGCTGCGCCCGCTGCTTGAAGCGCTGAGCTTAATGCGCGCCGCTGGCGCGCTGGTGGCCGGCTACATCGACCGGCCCAACAGCAACAGCGTGACGCGCGCGTGCGCGCTGGCCGGCATCAGCTTCGATGCGATGACCGAAGAGGTGCTGCGCAATGCCGATGCGCGCGTCGACGGCATTTTTGACCGGCACGTTCTGGAGCCGCTTCTGCCAGCCGGCCGCCGCAGCGCGCTGTTCGATCCCAATTGGCTGGTCAACGACGGCCGATATTTGGGCGAGCATGCGATGCGCGCGTGCTATGTCAATTTAGGCGATCGCAACCGCGCGGTGCTCGGGCGGCTGGAGCTACCCAAGTGGTGCGCCGACGCCGAGAGCGTGGCGCAAGTCACCGGCATTTTGAAGCGCCATGCCGGCATGGACCCGGAAGGGTATCCGTTTATTCTCAAAGCCGCGCACGAAGAAGCCGTCGTTAGCAAAGAGGATCAGCAGGAAATCGAAAACGCGCTGGAGCAGGCGCTGCTCCAGCGCGGGATTCGACTGCGGTATTCGCCAAAGCAGGCGGCGAAAGATCGTTTATAGCCTCAGCCCATGAGTTGGCGCCAACGGCGCGGTGTTATGTGATTCGCAAGGTGGCGGCACCCTAGTACTCATCCTGATAATGTGGGCCCACCTTTTTCGCCAACATTTCAGGTGCGCAAGCAAGGTGGAGTCCAAATTTTAGGATGAGTTCTAGTTCCCCGCCACGATCTGCGTCCATGCGACCAGCCAGCGTTCGCGATTGGCGTCAATCTGCTCTGCCGGCAGCGACAATACCTGCGTCGGCTGCGCAGCAAAGCCAAACACATCCGGCAATGGCGTGTTGTCGACCACCGGATACACCCACATTTGCGTCGGAATGTCCTTCTGAAAGTCCGGGCTGAGCATGAAATCGACAAACGCGCGCGCCAGCTCCGGATTTTTAGCGCCCTTGAGCACGCCGACAAACTCGATCTGCTCAAACGCGCCAATGTCGAGATTCATTGTCGGCGGCGTTTTCAACTTGCCTTCGCTGTAAAACACCTCGGCCGCCGGGCTGGTGGCATAGGACACCACAATCGAATGCGCGCCTTTGCCGCTGCTGCCGCTGAACTGCACATAGTAGGCGTCGTTCCAATCGGGCGAAATGTGCGCCTGATTGCGCACCAGATCGCGCCAATACTGCTGCCATGGGTATGCGCTGCCTTCTGGAAATGCGGCAATCGTCGCCAACAGAAAAGCCATGCCCGGCGACGAGGTGGCGGCGTTTTCGACGATCACATTGTGCAGATAGCGCTTGTCGGCCAGGTCGCGCAGCGAAGCCGGCGGCTGCAGCCCTTTGCCTTGCAGCCCGGCAATGTCGGCGTTGAAGCTGACATAGCCGCGATCGACTGGCAACAGGCGATTGCTGGCATCGAGCTTAAAGCGGGCGGGAATGCCGGACAGCGCCGGCGCGGCATACGGCTCAAGAATGTCGGCTTTTAGCGCGCGGCTCATGAAGGTGTTGTCGATGCCGTAGATCACATCGGCAATCGGCTTGTCTTTGCTGAGGATGGCTTTGTTCAGCACCGCCCCGGCATCGCCCGATTTGAGCACGGTGAGCTTGGCATTGTGATCGGCCTCGAATTTTTTGATCACCGCCTCGCTGGCGCTGAAGCTGTCATGCACCATCACCGTCAGCTCGCGCGGACCTGTTGTAGTAGGTGCGGCTTTGGGCGTGGGTGTGGCCAGCGCGCAGCCGCTCAACAACAGTGATGCGACTAGGAAAATTTTCTGGAAAGTGTTTTTCATGGTCTGCTCTTGCTTGTGACGATGCACAGCAACATGCCGCTGCTCAGGTGCACACGCGCGGGCGTGTTCGCCAGCACATTGCTGACGCCGCGGGCCGGGCCCACAAACAACGATTCATCTTTCAAGGCATAGCGCAGGCCTTCGGTGCGAATGCCATGCGCATCTCCCCCAAAGGGCAACAACGATACGGTGTCGCCGGCCGCGCCATCAAGAGTGAGGCTGGCCGGCGCCTGGCGCGCATCAATAAGCATGATGCGGTCGGCGGTGCGCACGATGCTGACGCGCACGCCGCGCAAGTCGGGCATGGCGAGCAACAGCATATTCGCCAGCGCGTGATCGATGCGCCCGCCCATGGCACCCAAAATCACAATGTCGTTTTCAGGCGCAAGCTTGACGGCAAAGCTCAGGGCCAGCTCAAGATCGGTTTCGTCTTTGGCTGGCGGATGCCTGTGAAGTTCCGTGCCCCATGCCCGCAGCGCCGACTGCGATTCCGGGCTGAGAGAATCGAAGTCGCCGATCACATGCTGTGGCCGGCGCTGGTGCTGCAACGCCACGCGCGCGCCGCCGTCGGCGCAGATCAGCAAATCGTCCGCGTGCAACCAGCGCGCAAGCTCGCGCTCGGAGGGTGGATCGCCGTTGGCGATGATGACTGTGCGCATAAACAAAAACGCCTTACATGACGGTGTAAGGCGTTGGAGTCTCTCGACTTGCGCACTCCCTACGCCGGCATGATCCGGATCAGGTTCGAAGGGTCGGCGCGTCGTCGCGCCCTCTCAGCCTCACTGTTAGAGGCTCCCCGTTAAGTTGTTGGCCGGATTATAGCCGGATGCGCGTCAGGCGCGAAGCACCACCCGCGCGGGCGCGGCGTCGGCGCCGGCGATGCGCAGTGGCAGCGCGATCAGCTCATAGTCGCCATCGGGCACGCCGGTCAGCTGCAGGTTTTCGATGATCACCACGCCGTGCCGCAAAAAGGCGTTGTGCGCGGGCAGCGTCTTGCTTGCGGCCGGGTCGACAGAGGGCGCGTCGGTGCCGATCAGGTGCACACCGTTGGCGCCAAGCCAGTCGGCCGCATCCGCCTCGAACGCAGCAAACCCCGCGTCCCACACATCGTCCGCAACCGCGCTGGCGCGCGTGTGCACCAGCACGCGCGGCGGCAGCGGCGTTGCGAGCAAAGCCCGCAGCACCGCGCGGCTGATGTCGCCCGCGCCGTCGAACGCAATGACCCGGCATGGGCCGAGCAGTGTTTCGAGCGGCACTCGATCGATGCCGTGCGCGTGCGGCGAATAGTGCAGCGGCGCATCGACGTGGGTGGCCGCATGCGAGCTCAGGGTCAGTGCGCTGACATTGCACGACGCGCCAGCATCCATGTCAGCCACGCGCGAGATGGACACAGGTGTATCGCCTGGAAAGCCGGCCGTGCGCGGCGTAAGCGGGCGGGAAATGTCGTAAAGCATCTACTGCTGCGAGAGCGCCTCGATCAACGCCCCAATATAGCGCATGCCCTCGTAGTAGTTCCTCAGGCTGGCATTTTCGTTGGGCGAGTGGATGCGCGTGTCCGCGTGCGCGATGCCCGCGCACACGACCGGCACGCCGCCGATAAACGACGACAGCGTGTACATCGGCCCGGAGCCCGGGCTGAGCAAATCAATCACCGGCTCGTGGCCGTGAATCCGGCGCGCAGCCACCGTCGCAGCCATCACCATCGGCGCGGACGGGTCACAAATCTCGGCGCGATAGCCGCCCAGCCAGTCGATCTCGATATCGGTGAAGCCGTGCTTGTCCAGATGTTTGCGCAACAGATCGAGCGTGATCTCGGGCGTCAGATTGGGCACCAGCCGAAAATCGACTTTGGCGCTGGCCAGCGAAGGCAGCACGGTTTTTGTGCCGGCGCCCTGCCAGCCGCTGGTGAGGCCGCAGATCGTGGCCGTCGGCGAAAAGAGCAGGCGCTTGAGCGCGTCATAGCCGGTGACACCGGTGACAAACCCGTCGACCTTCCATTTCTCCTTGTAGAACGCTTCTTCGAACGGCATCTCGCGCATGATCTCTTCTTCCTGCGGCGTGGGCTTCCGCACATGATCGTGGTAGCCGTCGATCAGGATGTTTTCGTGAATGTCCTTGAGCGTGCTGAGCGCCCACACCAGGCGCCATGCGGAATTTTTGGCCAGCGGCGCGAGCGACGAATGCAAATCGTGATCCACGCCTTTCACGCGCAGCTCGACATAGCAGATGCCTTTCACGCCGAGCGACAGCCGAAAGCGATTTTTCTCGTCAAAGCCGCCAAACTCCCACAGGCAGCCGTCGATCGTGGCGCCCTTGGTGTTGACAAACCAATCCTTGTGCGCGGCCACCCAGCTGTGAAAATGCGGAGAACCCACCTCTTCTTCGCCTTCAATCAGCCACTTGATCTTGATCGGCAACGCGCCTTGCGTGGCTTGCCAAGCCTCGATGGCTTGGATGCGCGTGACCAGCTCGCCTTTATCGTCGCTGGCGCCGCGCGCAAAAATCATGCCATCGCGGATCGTCGGTTCAAAAGGCGGCGACTCCCACAAATCCAGCGGCTCGGCCGGCTGCACGTCATAGTGGTTGTAGATCAACAGCGTGCGCTCGGCGTCGTCCGGGCCAAGTTCGGCCCAAACCACCGGAGGCGCATTGCCTTCGGTTGGCACAATCTTCACATCCGCGCCAATCGACGACAAGCGCCGCGCGACCAGCGCCGCCATTTCGGTAATGCCCTGGCCGGTGGCCGCCACGCTGGGCTGGCGCAGAAAATCTTTGTAATCCTCGAGCAAGCGCTCGCGGTGTTCGGCGATATACGCGTCAAAAGCAGCCTGATTCATGCGTGCATCATACGGCACCGTTTCTCATCGTGTGCGCCTATAATTTGCGCGCTTATGAGGCAGATTGGGCAACGTGAACTGGAACGACTGGTCGACGTCGCGCGCGCGCGCTACCAGACCAATGCGTTGCCTGTACTGCAAAACAGCCGAACCAGCCAGCCGATTGTCGTCCTGACCATCGTGGCCATCCTGCTCATTCTGGCCCGCCTGCGTGATCAGCTGCCCACAGTGACCCTGCCGGAAATTCCAACGCTGGTGTTGGCCCCGTTTGTGCTGGTCTTTGCGCTTCTGGCGCTGCGCCATTTGCATGTGCAGATTGCGCTGCCGGCTTTGCCCAGCATTCGGACCGAGCCGCTCATTTTGCAGCTGAACCAGCACGCGCGGCGCCTGATCGCCCAGACCCGCCTGTTTGCCGATTCGTTCGTATGCCACAAGAATGCGCTCGCCGAGCCGGCTGGGCTGCTGTCAGCCTATTTCAACGCCACGGTGCTGATCGTGCTGACCTGGCGCGAACGCATCCAGGCGCCGCGCGTGATTGAGACGTTTGTGTCGCATCTACGCGCATACATCGACATGCGCAATATTCGCGAGCTGGTCGAACGAATCGGGCGCTGGGTGGTATTGCCCACGCCGCACATCGACGCCTGCGAATTCACCACGCTCAGCCTGGGCCATGTTCCGCTGCGCGCAGCCGCCAATGAGCCGCGCGCCATCGCGTTGCGCTGTTAGACCGCTCCTTCGCCCCCGGTGGCATATCGCATTTTCCACGCGCCGCGTCTTCGCGCGCCCATTTTTCTGCGAAGGAGTATTTTATGTTGAAAGGACAAGTCGACCGCCGACTCGAGGCCAAACTTATCGAGCTGTATGCGCAGCACAAGGAGCGCTCGGCCAAAATTGACTGGAGTTATCACGAGTATTTGCCGCTGCAACGCGAAGACCTGTTTGCCGATCAGGTCATCAACAAGCCCAATCCACAACGCACCCGGCTCAG
>JANMNW010000108.1:0-9165 GCA_031368515.1 Chloroflexota bacterium | reverse complement strand
GGCCGCGAGGTCGCTGCCGCGCTGGCTGGTGAAATGGCGCGCAACAGCGTGACGGTGGTCAGTGGCCTGGCGCGCGGCATCGACGCGGCCGCGCACCAGGCCGCGTTGTCCAATGGCGGCCGCACCATCGCCGTGATCGCTTGTGGCGCCGATCAAGTGTATCCGCCCGAACATCGCATCCTGGCGGAGCGCATTGCCGAGAATGGCGCAGTCGTCAGCGATTATCCGGTTGGGTCGCCGCCGGAGCCGGGCAACTTTCCGCCGCGCAACCGCATCATCAGCGGGCTGAGCTTGGGCACGGTCGTCGTCGAAGCCGATGAGCGCAGCGGCGCGCTGATCACGGCGGGCTTTGCCGCCGAACAAGGGCGTGATGTGTTCGCGGTGCCGGGCAACATATTCAACCGCACCAGCCGCGGCGCCAATCAGCTGCTGCGCGACGGAGCCATTCCACTGATCGAGCCGGCCACCGTGTTGCAGCATTTGAATGTCAACGGCGTGGCGGAAAGAGCCGAGGTTGCGGTGACCATGCCGCACAGCGCCGATGAGGCGCGCCTGCTGGAGCGTCTTTCTCATGAACCCACGCCTATGGACGAATTGGTGCGCCAGCTCGGGCTGCCGACGGATGCCGTGACAGCCACATTGGCTATGCTCGAGGTGCGCGGGCTGGTGCGGCGCGATGCGGGCGCCAGCTATACTTTGACTCGGCCGCATGGTCGACAGTGATCGTGCCAAAGGTCGAAATCTGCGCACTACAAAGGACTTTCATCATGTATCACGCACTCATCATGGCAGGCGGAAGCGGCACACGCCTCTGGCCCCTCAGCCGCAAGGTTTCGCCCAAACAAGCGCTTCCACTCCTCGAAGAGCGCAGCATGTTTCGTGTCACGGCCGAACGGCTCGATCCGTTGATCCCGCTGGACCGCGTGTGGGTGGTGACCAACGCCGACATGGCGGCGATCTTTCAAGAGCAGACGCCCGGCATCCCCGCGCGCAACTATGTCATCGAACCCAATGCGCGAGATAGCGGCCCGGCTGCGGCGCTGGGCCTGGCGCATATCGCTGCAGCCGATCCGGCAGCCACGGTCGCGATCTTGTCCGCCGATCATCACATTGTCAACGTCGAGGAGTTTCATCGCGTGCTTGGCCTGGCGCGCGACCAGGCGCAGCATGGCCATGTGGTCACCCTCGGCATCAAGCCCTCGTTTGCCTCAACAGGCTTTGGCTACATCGAGCGCGGCGCGCTGTTGCAGGGCGAGATCTACAGCGCCGTTCGATTTACCGAAAAGCCGCAGGAGGACATCGCCGAGCAGTATTTCAACGGCGGCATGCATTCCTGGAACAGCGGCATGTTTATCATGTCCGTTGCGACCGGCCTGGGCGAATTCGACCGCCAGCACCCGGATTTTGCCAAATCGCTGCGCAACCTGACGCTGCATATCGGCAAGCCGAGCTATGAGGCGGAATTGCAGGCGGTTTGGGCAATGTCGCCTAAACTATCCATCGATTACGCGATCATGGAGCGGGCCGACAAGCTTGCCGTCATTCCGGTTGACATCGGTTGGAGCGACATCGGCTCTTGGGCGGCGCTGATGGACGCGCTGCCAAAAGATCAGCATGAAAATGCGATCAGCGGCGATCACGTCAACATCGACACCGTCGACACATTGGTGCGCGGGGGCCAGCGCATGATCGCCACCATTGGCGTTGCGAGGCTGGTCATCGTCGACACCCCCGACGCGCTGCTGATTTGCTCGCTCGACCGGGTGCAGGACGTGAAGCGCGTGGTCGACGAGCTGAAAAATCGCAAACGCACCGATCTGGTGTAGCCGGCGTATGCCAGGCGGTTGGGGGGAGCCGGGCGCACATACGGAAGCGCCCGGCGAAGCGTGGTACGCTAGCGGTCTACGAGACATTCGATGGCCGCGCTCGACTACATGCACATCCTCGCCCGCCGCTGGTGGCTGGCGCCGCTACCGTTTCTGCTGATCCTGGCGGCCACTTTTGCCACATCCGGCGCGGCGCCGCCGCCCAGTTACGCTGTGGTCATGCGGTTTTCCGCCGGCTTGCCGCCCGAGCCGCCCAGCAGAGACGTGTACAACTACGACCGCCACTACAACTGGCTGGCCTCGGAATACATCACGCGCGGGCTTGCACAAGCGGTGGAAACGGGCGAATTCGCCAAAAATGTCTCCCAGCGCCTGGCTCCACAAGCCATTGTCGTGCCGGCTGGCGCGATTCGCAGCGAGTATGTCGCCAGTTACATGAAGGTCACCGTGTCGTGGCCGGACGCGGCCCAGGCTGCCGCCATTGCGTCGGCCACAGTCGACGAGCTCAGGCAAAACGGCGCCGCTTATTGGCCCCAACTGCAAGGCGTGACCGATGCGCCGGTGCGGTTGCTGGATGACATTGTCGCGGTGCCGGTGGTGGCGCCGTTGCGCTCGCGCTTTGACCTGCCCGTGCGCGCGCTGCTTGGCCTTGTTGCCGGCGTGCTGCTTGTCTTTGGCTTGCACTTTTTCGATCCGGTTGTGCGCGATCGCCGCGATCTGGAACGCGGCGGCTTGAGGGTGTTTGGAGAACTACGCTGATGGATCTGTCCGATTTTTTGCGCATCGCGCGCCAACGCGGCTGGCTGCTGGTGCTGCTGGGGCTGCTTGGCGCCGGGTCTGGCCTGGTGTTCAGCCGTCTGCAGACGCCGCTCTATAAGTCGTCGATGAAGCTGACGGTGCAGCCGGCGCGCACCGACTTTGGCCTGGCGCAAACTGCGCGGCAGCTGCTGCTGTCGTACATCCAGATTATCTGGACGGAGCGCAATGCCGCCGAAGTCGCGCAGCGCTTGAAGCTCGACTTCGCTCCGGCGACGATTTTTGGCAACACCAAAATGGCCGACGATGCGGCGAGCATGGGCATTGAGATTCAAGTCACCGATTACGATGGCGACACCGCCAACAACATCGCGCGCACGTGGGCCGATCTATTGAAAGAATATCGTGACCGCGACAACGCCAAGCAGCGGCGCGAAGACCGCGTCGAAATCATCCTGGGCGATGCGCCGCGCTACAGCCAGGATCGGCCGCGCACGGCTATCAACACCGTGGCGGGCGGACTGCTAGGCGCGGTGATCGGCGTGGCCGCAATTGCGCTGCTGGAAGGGCTGGCGGCCGCCTATGTGCGGTCGCGCGCGGATATTGAACGCCAATTGGACATCCCTGTCATCGCCGTTGTGCCAAACGAGTAAGCCATGACCCTGATTACGCTAAGCAAACCTGATTCATCGGCGGCCGAGGCCTATCGCACGCTGCGCACCAATTTGCGCTTTGCCGCGCTGGAAGCGCCGCTGAAAACGCTGGTGCTGGCCTCGCCCGATCATGCTGCGGCATCGGCCGATGCAGTCGCCAATTTGGCCGTGGTGTGCGCGCAAGGCGAGAAGCGCGTGATCGTTGTGGACGCCAACCTGCGCCAACCGCAGCTGCATGAGCGCTTTGGCTTGAGCAACAGTGTTGGCGTGATCGAGGCATTGCACGGCGGCGCGCCGGCGCTGCAGGAGTCCAAGGTGCCCGGGCTGACCGTGCTGGCGGCCGGTTCGGCCAGCGCGATCGCATCGGATGCCGTCAGCTCGGCGCGCATGGCTGCGTTGCTGGCTGAATTATGCACGCGGGCCGATCTTGTGCTGATCAACGCAGCGCCCGCCGCGGCGTTTTCAGACGCGGCCGTACTGGCCGCCGGCGCAGACGCGGCGTTGTTGATCGTGTCGAAAGGCCGCACCCGGCGTGATGCGCTGCAACAGTCGCGCGACGCATTCGCGCGCGCGCACGCGCGATTGATCGGCGCTGTGCTGATGGAATCGTAGCGGCACCACCTCCGGAGGGTGTGACCAGCCTGTGATTCCCATAACGCTTGAGTTTGCTATGGCGCCGCCGTCGGCGTCGCCACCTGCTTGCTGCCTTGCTGCGGGCCGATCACCACATCGCCGGCGATGCTGGCTGTGTTCGGGCACGAGTTGTAATCCTCGCCCAGCACAATGCGCGCGGCCGATGGGCTGCTCGGATCGGCCTGGCCGATCACATTCTTTTTCGCAACGCTAAAAATGTTCGATAGCCTTGCGATCGGCGAGCCTTTGGGCGATGTGCCATAGTCGATGATCTGCGATTCTGGATAGCGGTCATCCAGCTTGCCGCTGCCCACGACGAGAAAACCTTCCCAGGTCAGGCGCTCCACGGCCAGCAGCTCAATGTCCGGCCGTGACGAGCCGTTATAGACCTCAACACCGGTCGGTGTTGACGTGCGGTTGCCGACCGGAGGCGAAAGCGCCTCGGCCACGAACGACAAAATGCCGGGTTGCGGGTCCAGCACCAGCGCACCGTCCTTGCGCTGCAGCGTCTTTACAATTGGAAAGGTGATCACGCGGTTTTTGATCGTCAGATCGTTCAGGCGCCCGGCGATTTCCACCAGCCCGGCGATATCGCCGATGCCGATGTCCGTTTCGATGTTGTCGCGAAAATCGCCATACAGGCCCAGCGCGTTCTGCAGCAAGTTGGAATTTTTGGCTTTGCGAAAGACCGCTCGCAGCACTTTTTGCTGGCGGCGCGCCCGGTCGAAGTCGCTGGTGCTCCAGCGCGAACGCGAGTACCACAGCGCCTGTTGTCCTGTCAGGCTAACCTTGCCGGGCATCACATCCAGATCGATTCCGCGCTTGGGGTTTTTCGGATCTGGGAAGGTGTCATGCAGCTCGCACTCGGCCAGCACCTCGACGCCGCCCAGCGTGTCGATGGCTTTGATAAACCCGGCGAAGTCGATGCGGACGTAATGATCGATCTTGATGCCGAAATTCTTGCGCAGCACCAGCGCCAGCAACCCCGGCCCGCCGCCAGGATACTCGGTGGCGTAGCCGCGTTCAAAGGCGGTGTTGATGCGATCGGAGCCAAAGCCCGGAATCCGCACCTGCACATCGCGCGGGATGGACAACATGCTGACGCTCGGAATCTCAGGGTTGATACTGGCCACGATGATCGAATCTGTGCGGGCGTAGCGCCGGTCGCCGGAAGCGTCGCTTCCAAGCAGCAGAAAGTTAACGGTGCCAGGCGACTGCTGCAGAAGCGGCGCGTCGCTGTCGTCGAGTGCATCGGGCGCAATGGCGCTGTTGAACGGCAACGGCGTGGCGAGCGTCTGCGATAGCCCGGCGCCGGGCGTCGAAGTGATCTCCGGAGTGGGTGCTTCGCTGGTGCCGCTGATGACCGGCGCCGGCGCGATGGCGCCATTCATCGATGGCGCTGCAGTGGATTCGGCCGGACTCCCCGCGTTCAACGACTGGGCAGACAGCACCGCCGGCGCTGCCGGCGCTTGTGCATTGAGTGTGCCCAGGCTGACCGGAGCGCCGTTCAACCAGGTGGCGCCGAGCACGATGGTTGTCAAAACCACCATGACCAGCAGTGCTTCAAATGTGCGCGTCAGCCCTTTTGACATACCGCAATTAAAACACGCTGAAGCGGCTTAGACGTCCGCCTTTGGCCCTGATCTTTGCCATACGCGCCACAAGTGACATCGGCGGGCGGGCAGCGCCCTCGTAGAATGACTGCAATGAGCCGACCGATTGCGCGGCGCACACGGCAAACGACCGCCCAGGCGGGCGCCCAACCGGGCGTCGTGCCCGGCGCGCACCTGATTGCCGCAAATGCGCCGGAACTGCGCCGCCTGCTGCGCGAGCTTCAACCCGAGGACCTTGCGGCGCTCGATCCGGATTTGGGCGCATGGATGCGTCGCCCGCTGGGTCGCGAGGCGCTTGCGGTGGCCGTGCTGCCCGCATTGGGCAGCACATTTCTGGCCATGCTAAACCTGGAAATTGGCGGCTTGCTGGCGCTCGAGCGCGGCGAGGTTGCCGCGCATGTGCGCGCGCTCGCCGTCGCGCCCGATCTGCGCAGGCGCGGGCTGGCCCGCACCATGCTGGCGCTGATCGAGCCCTATGCGCGCGAGCGCGATGTGCGCTGGTTGTGGATGTCGATCTCGGCCGACAACGCGGCGGCCACGCGCTGCGCGCTGCGCAACGGCTATCGCCGCTTCCGGCCGCAGTACATGCTGCGCGAGCGCGGCGGCTTGCTGAATCTGCGCAACACTGAACTGCGGCTGGAACGGCTTGACGAAGGCCGCGCGCTGGAAGAAGTCGCGCGCTGGATCGAGTTTGAAGCTGAAGCGGGCGACGCCTGGTGCGCCGAGCTTGCGCAGGCGGACCTGCTAAAGTGGCTGGCGCCGCATGGCGGAACTTATTGTCTGATCTTGCGCGGCGACCGCGACATTGGTTTGGCGCATGCGCAGTCGGGCGAACACGCGGGCACGGCGCGCATCACGCTGTGGCTTGAGCCGGAGTGGTGGGGTGGGCAGCAGGAGCGCGAGGCGCTCAAAGCAACGCTTGATATGCTCGTGGATATGCCGCAGCGCGTCGAGCTCGCCTTTGGCAGCGGCGGCCACTTGCGCGCCTCGGCGGAGTCGTTCAAAGCGCTGGGCTTTTCGCCGGCGTTGTTCGAACGCGTGGTATTCGTGAAACCGTTGCACAGGGACAGCGTTGACGGCGATGGTGGCGTGGACGAACGCTTGCCGGATTCTGGCGACGCATGATCAACCTTTGGAGGACGACTTGAAGACGACAGCGAAATTCGCCGGTGTTGTGGCGCTAAGCGCGGTGCTGGCCGGATGTTCTGGCGCGGCGAAACCGCCGGCAGCCAAGCCTGCCGAAAAGCCCGCCGAGAACCAATCTGCGCAGAACGCGCCGGCCGCGCTCGATTCGCCGCCCAGCCGTGAAGCGCCCGCGCCGCTCGATTCGCCGGTCGGCCGCGGCGTCGCCGGCGACATGGCGATCGTCGATGCGGTGATCGAGTCCGTAGTGCTAAAGGCCAGCGACACCGCGACGCCAAAACTGACCGCCGAGCTCAAAGGCGTGCTCGGCGATTCGTGCACATTCTTGGGCGAAGTGACTCAGAAGCGCGATGGCAAGCTGATCCGCGTTTCCGTCAAAACACAGCGTCCCAAGGACAAAATGTGCGCGCAGGTGATTTCCGAGCTCAAAACCAGCATCGACATCGACACGCAAGGCTTGGATGCCGGCGATCATCAGGTTGTGGTCAACGGCATCATTGCCCCGTTCAAAATTGCGGCCAATGGCACGTTCGAAATTCCAAAATAGGCGAGCCGCCCGCGTTTGGCATCCGTTCTGCGCGCTAAGATGCGCACCGAATCATGAACAACATCACACTCTCGATCGCGCCCCACATCCGTGAGGCGCTGGCAAAGCGCGCGCCGGTTGTGGCGCTTGAATCCACTCTCATTACGCACGGATTTGCCTATCCGCGCAACCTCGAGGTCGCTCGGGCGATCGAGCAGGCGGTGCGCGACGAAGGCGCTCTGCCTGCAACCATAGCGGTGCTGAACGGCCGCATCACCATTGGGCTGACCGATGCGGAAATTGAGGCGCTGGGCCGGTCTTCAGGCGCCCGCAAGTGCAGCTTGCGCGATCTCGGCATCGCCGTGGGCATGGGCGAGAACGGTTCGACCACGGTTGCCGCCACGATGTTTCTGGCTGTCAAGGCCGGCCTGAAAGTTTTTGCCACGGGCGGAATCGGCGGCGTGCATCGCGGCCACCCGTTTGACGTGAGCAATGATCTGGATGCGCTTTCGAAAGTGGCGTTGACGGTCGTGTGCGCGGGCGCCAAGGCGCTGCTCGATTTGCCGCTCACGTTTGAGCATCTGGAGACGCTGGGCGTGCCGGTTATCGGCTACCAAAGCGACGAGATTGCGGCGTTTTATTCGCGCAACAGCGGCTTGAAGGCCGATGTGCGCGTCGACCGGCCGGAGCAGGTTGCCGCCATAGTCGCCGCGCGCCGCGAACTGGGCTTGCCCGGCGGCGAACTGGTATGCGTGCCGGTGCCGGAAGCCGATGCGCTCCCGCAGGCGCTGGCCGAGCGCGCCATCGTTGAGGCGCAGCGCGAGGCCGATGCGCGCGGCATACACGGCGGCGCATCCACCCCGTTCATGCTTGAGCGAATCGCAGCGCTGACGGATGGCGCGAGCGTGCGTGCAAATATGGCGCTTCTGATCAACAATGCACGGGTAGGAGCGCGCCTCGCCGGCGCACTGGCTTAATGGAAAACATCATTTTCGACACCGATCCCGGCATCGACGACGCCATGGCGCTGCTGCTGGCGCTCAATTCGCCCGAGCTCAATGTTGTCGGCCTCACAACCGTGTTTGGCAACACCCACATCGAAGGCACCACGCGCAATGCGCTGAATCTGCTGGATTTTGCCGGGCGCCCTGACATACCTGTGGCGCGCGGCGCAGGGCGCGCGTTGGTCGTTCCGCCCGGCCCGCACGGCGAATTTGTTCACGGCGCTGATGGCATGGGCAATATCGGCTGGACCAAGGTCAACAACCCGGATCAACGGCCGGACCCGCGCCATGCCGCGCAGTTCATCGTGGATACCGTCATGGCGCGGCCGGGCGAGATCACCCTGGTGCCGGTCGGGCCGTTGACCAACATCGCCATGGCGATGCAGCTCGAGCCGCGCATCGTGCAAAATGTGAAGCGCGTGGTGATCATGGGCGGCACCGTGCTGAAACCGGGCAACGTGTCGCCCACCGCTGAAGCCAACGTGCACAACGATCCGCATGCATCGGCGCTTGTCTTTGGCGCGGGCTGGGACTTGACCATGGTCGGCCTCGATGTGACCGAGGCGACGCTGATGGACGAGCCGTTTTTTGAGGGGTTGCGATCGTCCGGTGCGAAGTTTGGCCGGTTCATCGGATCGATTGTGCCGTTCTACCAGCACTTTCATCACACCGCCTATGGCATGATGAACGGCTCGACCAACACACACGATCCATCCGCCATCATGTATTTGCTCGATCCCACTTTGTTCCGGCTGCGGCAATTCAGCGTGATTGTTCCGGTGGATGGCCCGACCGCCGGCAGCGTCATAGCCGACCGGCGCGGCACGTTTTACAAGACGCCCAAAGTTTCCTGCGCGATGATGGTCGACAGCCATCGCCTGCTAACCGAATTCAAAACGCGCCTCTGCAAGTAGCGCGCTACGGTTGCCAATATGCTTACCAACAAAACCATTCTGATTGTGGGCGGCGCCAACGGCATTGGCCGCGCCACCGCCGAGCTGTGCGCCAAGC
>JANMNW010000085.1:0-1832 GCA_031368515.1 Chloroflexota bacterium | reverse complement strand
GCGCCGTGCGAAGCGGTGTGCCCGACGTATGCGAGCCACAAGAACGAAGACGGCTTGAACGCGCAGGTCTACAACCGCTGTATCGGCACGCGCTACTGCGCCAACGCCTGCTCCTACAACGTTCGCTTCTTCAACTTCTTCAACCCGGAGTGGCCGAAGCCGATGCAGTTGCAGCTCAATCCGGACGTCTCGGTGCGCGAAGTCGGCGTGATGGAGAAGTGCACGTTCTGCGTCCAGCGCATCAAGGCGGCGAAGAGTGCGGCCAAGGCGGAGAAGCGCGAGATTATCGATGGCGCACTCCAGCCGGCGTGCGCGCAGGCATGTCCGACGACCGCGATCGTGTTCGGCGATCTCAACAATCCCAACAGCCGCGTGGCGCGGCTGGCGCGGTCACCGCGCGGCACAAAGCTCCTCGAGGATCTGGGCGCGGAGCCGAAGATCACCTATTTGTCGCGGCAGCCCTGGTATGAATCGGACGCTCAATAAGCGGCTCGCCGACGATCTGGTTCGTCCGCTGTTCCACACCTCGGTGTGGTTCTACGCCATCGTCTTCGCGGTCGGCACGGTCGTCGCCTGCGGCGCCGTGGCCTGGGGCTATCAGTTGTGGTTCGGCATCGGCCTGAGCGGCAAGCGCTGGCCGACGTTCTGGGCGCTGTATCTCACCAACTTCGTGTTCTGGATCGGCATCAGTCATGCGGGCACGCTGATCTCCGCGATCCTGCGTCTGGTCAATGCCGGATGGCGCCGCCCGGTCACGCGTTGCGCCGAAGTGATCACGGTGTTCGCGCTGATGATCGGCGCGATGTTCCCGATCATTCACCTGGGCCGTCCGTGGCTGGCGTTCTGGTTGTTCCCGTATCCGAGCGCGCGCCAGATCTGGCCGAACTTCCGATCACCGCTGGCGTGGGACTTCTTCGCGATCAACACCTATCTCACCGGCAGCGTGCTGTTCCTGTTCCTGCCGATGATCCCCGACTTCGCGCTGGTGCGGGATCGTTCGACCGGCTGGCGCCGCACGGTGTATGGCACGCTCGCGTTCGGCTGGCGCGGCACGACCACGCAGTGGAACCGCCTCGAAACCGCGATGCAGATCATGGCCGTAGCGATCCTGCCGGTCGCGGTCTCCGTCCACACCATCGTGTCGTTCGACTTCTCGATGGCGAACGTGCCGATGTGGCACTCGACGATCTTCGGCCCCTACTTCGTGGCCGGCGCGATCTTCAGCGGCATTGCCGGCCTCATCATCGCGATGGCGGCGCTGCGAAGGGCGCTGCATCTCGAGCACTACCTGCTGCCGCTGCACTTCGAGAACCTCGGCAAGTTGCTGTTGCTGATGTGCATCCTGTGGGGCTACTTCGTGTTCAACGAGCGCCTCACGGTCTGGTACGGCAACGAGCCGTCTGAAATGGCCGTCTTCTGGGCCACGCAGAGAGGCGCCTACGCGCCGCTGTACTGGACGATGGTGATCTGTAACTTCGTGCTGCCGCTGGCGATCCTCATCAACCCCTATACACGCACGATTCTCGGCACGGTGATCGCGTCGTGTGGCGTGGTCGTTGGCATGTGGCTCGAGCGTTTCCTCATCATCATCCCGTCGCTGACGCACAAGCAGCTGCCGTACTCGTGGGGCACCTATTCGCCGACACCGGTCGAGCTCTTCATCATGGCGGCCACGTTCGCGGCGATGGTGTTGCTCTACACATTGTTCGCGAAGTTCGTCCCGATCATCTCGATTTGGGAATTGAAGGCCGGCGAAACCGAAAAGGCGCACATGGTGGAGCAGGCCGCTGCGGCGCAGCCTGAGGCATCGCTCAGGGCAGGGGCCCAGTCAT
>JANMNW010000048.1:0-6792 GCA_031368515.1 Chloroflexota bacterium | reverse complement strand
AAACCGTTTCGGATTAAGTTGTTGTGCGGAGTATAGCGGAACGTTATGGCCGCTGTCAACAACCGCATGGCGCGCACCGAGGCTTGCGCCCGGGCCGGCCCGGTTCATAATTGCCGCATGACAAACAGCCGCATCCTGCGCTGGGGGTTTCTCAGCACCGCCCGCATCAACCGATCCGTCATGGAGCCGGTGCGTGATTCGCGCCGCAACACGCTCATCGGCGTCGCCAGCCGCGATCGCGCGAAAGTCGACGCCTACGCTGCCGAATGGAAGATCGACAAGGCGTTTGACAGTTACGAGGCGATGCTTGCCTCGCCGGACATAGACGTCGTTTACATTTCCCTTCCCAACAGCATGCATGCGGAGTGGACGATCAAGGCGCTGCAGGCGGGCAAGCACGTGTTGTGCGAGAAGCCTCTGGCCAACACGCCCGAAGAAGCGCAGTCGATGGCCGACGCCGCGCGCGCCAACAAGCGCGTGCTGGCCGAAGCGTTCATGTATCGGCATCATCCGCAAACTCTCAAGGTTAAGGAACTGGTTGACTCCGGCGCGATCGGCGAAGTGCGGTTGATCCGCGGCTCGTTCTCATTCCAGATCAACTCCGAGTCGAACATTCGCCTGAACGCCGGATTGGGCGGCGGCGGCGTGTGGGATGTTGGCTGCTATCCGGTCAGTTACGCTCGCCACATCGTCGGGTCCGAGCCTAGCGAGGTGTTTGGCGCGATGGTCAAGAGCGCCAGCGGCGTGGACGACACGTTTGCCGGGCTGCTGCGCTGGTCGAACAGCACCGGCACGATGGCGCAGTTTGACAGCAGCTTGCGCGCGCCCTTCCGCACGCACATCGAGATCGTCGGCAGCACCGGCATGATCACCGTGCCGCGGCCGTTCAAGCCCGAGGCAAAGTCAGAAATCACCATTGGCCCGTCGTTTGACGAGGTCGAGACCATTGCGATCGACGGTCCAGAGCAACTGTATAGCGGCGAGATCGAAGACATGGCCGACGCCATTTTGGACGGCAAGGCGCCGCGCATCAGTCTGGAAGATTCGATCGCCAATGTGCGCGTGATTCAAGCGCTGTATCGCAGCGCGGCGAGCAACCGGCCAGAAAGGATATGACCTGAAAGGTCATGATTTTTCAGGTCATATCCTTTCCGTAGACCCCTTCCTTGCGCCATATCTCTAACATAAGTTCGTATCTGGACAGCCGCATGCCGGTGTAGATGCAGTTGCTTGTCGAGAAGATGTAGCCGCCGCCTGGCATGCCACTGCGCAACGCATAACGCACCGATTCGACGACTTCGTCTTCGCTGCCGGTGTCGAGCAATCCGCAGTTGACGTTGCCGATCAGGCACAGCTGCTTGCCATAGCGGCGCTTGACTTCGGCAATATCGACGCCGGCCTGCGGATCGATGGAGTGTAGTGCGTGCGGCTGGGTGTCGACGATCTGATCGATGATCGGCATGATGTTGCCGTCGGTGTGCTTGATCACGTAGTAGCCCATGTCGCGATAGGCGCGCGTTAGTCGGGCCAGATATGGCGTGACGAACTTTGCGAACTTGGTTGGGCTGAAAAAAGGCCCGGTGTTGAAGCAGTAGTCGGCGCACAGGGCAAATCCGTCCAAGCCGCCGGGCTTGCGCAGTTCTTCAGCCTTGGAAATCGCCGTGTTCACGCGCTCTGCGGCTTCACTCAGCAACGAGCCGGGGTCGTCGGCCATGCGCTCGATGAAGCCATACATTTCGGTGCCGTCGGGCACGTTGAAGGTGGCATCGCCGTGGCGCATGATGAAATAGCGGTCGCCGGTCTTCTCGCGAATGATGTCGACCAGGCGCAACGTCTCCTCGACTGAATCGGGGTTCGGATGGATAAAGATGGCGCTGTGACCAAAGCGTTCGGCGGTGGCGATGTAGATATCGGCCATGTCGCGGCGGTGCAGTTCATGCTCAGCCGCCTCCATCTGCATCCACTGCGAGTATTGCCGATGCGACGGATGCACTTTGCCAAACGCCTCCATCGTCAGGAAGAAGACCAGTTCAAAATGTGGCACCAGGCCCGCCAGCGGCCGTCGTTCAAGTGCGGCGATAAAGCGCTCGCGGGGGGTTGGCGAATGCTCACTCATAAGCCGGTTTTTATGTCAATTTTCAAACCCGGCGGAAAGGTCATGACCTTTCCGCCGGCTCGGCGTCGATCACGCGCTCCTCTTCCATTTTCGAAACAACACGCCAGCCCGGTTTTACCACCAGGAACGACTCGTCATCCCAGTCACCTTCGAGCAGTCGCCGGATCAGACCCATGTCGCCGCGCAGCTTCTCAAACTGCCAGCCGCGCTCGGCCGCGTCGTCGCGCGTCTTGCGTTCGAAGCGATCATCGGGCTCCACACCCATCTCGATAAATGCATAGGTGCTGTAGTTATCGTTATAGCTATGCAACGTGTCCCACACATAGCGAGCATTGTCTTCGCCATATTTATCAACCAACTGCTGAAAGCTCATGTCCATGCCGGTGCGATGCTGGATCGACAACTGCTTCAGTTCATCGCCGGCCTCGCCCCGTTCGATCCAGCCGGTGGTTTTGAAATACACGCCAGGATGGCTGTCAAAATACTCACGATAGCGTTTGCGGCTGCCGAGAAAAAGCGTGATGCAGTCGTGCGCGCGCGGAAGCACGATGGGAACATCGCGCGCGGTGAGCCCAGCCAAACCATTGTTGCACAAACCGTATCCAAACAGCACCGCGTCGTATTTGCCGGGCTCAACCGCATCCAGCGCCGCCTGCATGCGCGCCAGCATCCCCACGCAGCCAATGTCGTGCAGGCCTTTGGGGAGAAAGCTTATGTCAATCTGATGCGTGGACTGCGCCACCGCAGCGCACATCTCGCGATAGAACACTTCGCACGTGATCAGCTTGTAGCGCATGCTCAGCTCTCCCAGCTGAATCGCTTGGTCGTCGGCTTGACCGCACTGGGGTCAACATGTCCGGTCGGACCGCAGTTGTCCAGCCCGCGCCCCCACACGCGCTTGGCTTCGTTCAAATAGAAGATGTAGTGGCTGAGCGGCACGTCCGGCGGCACCCGATGATCGGGAGTCGGAATGTATCCGCCTTCCTCGACCAGTGGCGCCAGGCGCTCGATTTCGCGCGTGATGCCCTCCAGCGGTCCGGCCAGCAGGTGCTTGTCCACACCGCCGATCAGCCGCATGTCTTTGCCATATTTCCGGCGAAATTCGATCGGGTCGGCGTGCCATGTGCCAACCTCGATCGGGAACATGGTGTTGACGCCCGCGTCGAGCCACAGCGGCGCCAGCGCGTCGATCTTGCCGTCGCAGTCGACAAAGACGATGTCCACACCGTATTTGCACAATAGATCGGTGATGCGACGGTAGTGAGGCACCAGCACCTGCTTGAACAGCTTGGGCGAAATGAGCGGACCGGCGTTGTAGCACATGTCCTCCCACATCGACGCCGCTTCCGGCCGCACGCCCGCCGCCAGCGTGCGTTCCAGCGAGGCGATCACCACATCCGCCAGCGTTTCAACAATCTCCTCGAACAGCACACGATCGTCGTAGATCACTTCGGAAATGCGTTCCAGCCCAAACCAGTTGCGCGCGACGCCGTACAACGAGCCGGCCCGGATGAACAAAGGGTACTCGCGGGTGGGACGCGTCCACTCGTCCACAAGCATGGTCCAGGCCGACTCACTGGGAAACCGCAGCGGATCGTCATCCCGCAAGCGCGGCTTGAAGTATTTGTTCCAACTGTCGCGATCCTTCAGCGTGTGGTCGATATGGCGCGGAATGGTGCCGAGAAATTTGCCGCGCTGCACAATCACGCCGTCGCTCTGCTGGGCGACCTCGGTCTCGCCCTGGTCTTTCAGCACCAGATCGGGAAACGCCGGCCACAACCCGACGATGCCGCCG
Source organism: Chloroflexota bacterium (assembly GCA_031368515.1). Classification (GTDB taxonomy): domain Bacteria; phylum Chloroflexota; class Anaerolineae; order J036; family Brachytrichaceae; genus CANJQH01. The sequence continues at coordinate 2,881 of JANMNW010000048.1, read as the reverse complement.
CACTCAAACCATTGCGGGTCCATGCCGAAAAAGCTGTCGGGATCGGATCCGGCCGGATAGCCCTGCTCCTGCCAGATCACCAGCGTCTCGTCCCAAAAGCCGAAATCCATGATCGGGCTGCGATCACGCGGCTGATAGTGCATCGTCGCGGCGAAGCGTTCGCGCGCATTCATGTCAGGCTCCGGCCATGAGCGATCGCGCAAGAACAACCGCGCCGCTGGCTGTTTCGGCGAAGCCATCGGCGCCAATGTCATTGGCGAATTTCTGCGTCACTGGCGCGCCGCCGATGATCACCTTGACACGGTCGCGCACGCCTTCGGCTTTGAGCTTGTCGATGGTCAGCTTCATGCCGGCGATGGTGGTGGTAAGCAGCGCCGAGAGCGCCACAATGTCGACATTCTGGTCTTTGACCGCCGCAACAATCTTGTCCGGCCCGACATCGACACCCAGATCAACCACTTCGAATCCGCCACCTTCCAGCATCGTGCCGACAAGGTTCTTGCCAATATCGTGCAGATCCCCGCGCACGGTGGCTAGCGCCACGCGCCCGGCCGGCTTGTCGGCCCGCGCAGTCAGCAGCGGGCGAATCACCGCCATGCCCGCTTTCATGGCGCGCGCCGAGATGATCAGTTCGGGCACAAAGTATTCGCCCTGTTCAAAACGCCGGCCCACTTCGTCCATGGCGGGAATCATGGCGGTGTCCAGCAAGACCTTGGGGTTCGCGCCCGCGACGATCGCACCTTCCGTCAGGGATTTGGCGGCGTGATGGTCGCCTTCAACAATGGCGTCGAAAAGCTGTTTAAGGTCATCCACAATGCGCAAAGCTTAGGCGCAGCGAGGTGTACGTGACTTGCACAGGTGGATAGGTCATAACTGGCCATGTGGCCAATATCAACGTTTTGGCTCAGACTTTGCGGCGTGGGTCAAACGCATCGCGCAACCCATCACCCACAAAGTTGATGCACAGCACGGTCAACGTGATCACAATGCTCGGAAAAAACCACATCCACCAGACGGGCGGGCTGCGCTGCATCAGGCTCAGGGCCTGGCTGATCATATTGCCCCAGCTTGCCGTCGGTGGATCTTGCACGCCCAGGCCAAGAAATGAGACATAGGCCTCGGATGTGATGGCATTGACCAAGCCCAGCGTGGCCGACACGATGATCGGCGCGATCGTGTTTGGCACCAGATGCCGAAACATGATGGACAGGTTGCTGGCGCCCAGCGCGCGGGCGGCCGATACGTAATCGCGCTCACGCAGGCTTAGGATGTTCGCGCGAATAATGCGCGCCTCGTACATCCATGAGGTCAGCCCAATAACCAGGATCACCACGATTACGCTGCCGCTGACCGACCGGCCAAAAAACCAAACGTTTGGCAGTTTGGATCCAAGCAGTTTGCCCATCACTATCAACAGAAAAAGTGAGGGGATTGACAGCATCGCCTCTGTAAACCGCATCAGCACCGCATCGACCCAGCCGCCGAACAATCCGGCCGCCGCCCCAATAACAACGCCCACACCCACGCCGATGACCAACGACAGCGCCGCCACCATGAGCGAGATTTGTCCCCCGTAGATGATCCGGGCAAAAACGTCGCGCCCGGTGGTGTCCGTCCCGAAGTAATTCTGCGCCGATGGGCCGGTGAGCTTGCGCGCCACATCCGGGCGCGTGGCCCTGTCCAGCGGCACGAGCAGCGATCCGATGATGATAAAGGCCACCACCACCGACGCGCCGACCGCGCCAAACACCGCCGCGCGATGGCGCAAGAAGCGGCGCCACACCAGTTGGTTTGGCGACAGCGGCCGCACCGTCTGCAAAGCATCTGCCGTCGCCGCTGCTGATGAATCTGTCGCGATGCTGGCCATAGAAATTAACCGAGTCGAATGCGCGGATCAAACAGGGTATAAACCAGGTCCGTTAGCAGGCCAAAGATCACAACAGCGGTGGCAACCATCATCAAGATGCCCATGACCACCGGGTAGTCGCCTTTTGAAGCCATCTCCACAAACAAACGGCCGGTGCCCGACCATGAAAACACCTGCTCCGTTACGATCGCGCCACCCAAGAGCGCGGGGATGTCCAAACCCACAATTGTGACAAACGGCAACGAGGCGTTTTTGAGCGCATGCCGTCCAATCACCAGCCTTTCCAGCAGGCCTTTGGCGCGCGCGGTGCGCACGTAGTCCTGGCTAAGCACTTCAAGAACTGCCGAGCGCACAAAGCGCGAATAACCGGCAACCGAGACGATAGAGAGGCTGGCGACCGGCAGCACCAGATTGCGCACCCACTCCGAAGGCTTGGATTCATCCCACACGGCCGTGCCGGTGGGCAAATATGGCACCCACTCCAGGCCAGGCACGCGGCTGATGTCTTTCAGGCCAACGGCAAAGATCAAGATCATGCTGAGCGCGGTGAAAAATATCGGCGTCGAGTAGCCAATGAATGACAGCGCCGTCATCGCGTTGTCGAGGAACGAGTACTGATGCGTGGCCTGATAAATGCCAATCAGCAGCGACAATCCAATAATCACGATCTCGGCCGCCACCATCAGCATCAGCGTCTTCGGCAACCGTGACGCAATCACTTTGAATGCAGGCTCGCGCGTGGTGAACGAATAGCCAAAGTCGCCGGTTACCACCTTGCGCAGCCAGCCCAAATACTGCACGGGAATCGGCTGATTGACGCCCAACTCGCGCGCAATACGCTCCTTGTCTGCGCGCGTAATGCGCGGGTTGTTGGTGTATTGCGACAAAGGGCTGCCGGCCGACGCCGTAAGCGCATAGCACACGGCTGAGATGATCAGCAGGATCACCACTCCTTGCAGCAAGCGGCGAATGATATAGGCGGTCATTGTGCGCTGAGTCCCGAGTCCCGAGTCC
>JANMNW010000035.1:0-6001 GCA_031368515.1 Chloroflexota bacterium | reverse complement strand
CCCACGCGGCCTTTGTTGTCGCCGACCACGATCAGCGCGCGAAAGGCAAAGCGGCGGCCGCCTTTGATCACCTTCGCCACGCGGGCGATTTCGACGATGCGTGTGTCCAACTCGGGACCATCGCCGTCGCGGCTGTCACGGCGCGGGCCACGGTTGTCGCGGCGTTGGCGGTTATCGTTGTTATTGTCTGCCATACCTTCTTGCCTCTCGTTTAGAACTCCAACCCGCCTTCGCGTGCGCCTTCGGCCACAGCCTTGACCCGGCCATGATACCGGTATCCGGCGCGGTCGAAGACCACTTTCTTGATCTGCTTCTCAGCCGCGCGCTGGGCGACGAGCTTGCCGATCGCCACTGCCTCGGCAATCTTCTTGTGCTTCATGTCGCGCACCACGCTTTCAATGCTCGATGCCGACGCCAGGGTGTGGCCGGCTTCATCGTCGATCAACTGGGCATAAATATGCTCCAGGCTACGAAATACGTTCAAGCGCGGCCGCTCCGCGGTGCCGGAGATGCGGCCTCGCACCCGGCGGCGGCGTCGTTCGCGCGATTCTTCTCGTCCAAATGCCATTGTGGTTTACCTCATGTGGAACACGGCAGGTCCGTGAACCAAGTTCAAAGCGCCGCGCATTATTGCGCGCGGCCGCTCGCTTGTTGTTATTTGGCGCCTTTGCCAGTCTTGCCGGCTTTGCCGGCCTTGCGGCGGATCACTTCGCCCACATACTTGATGCCCTTGCCCTTGTAGGGCTCGGGCGGGCGCAAGTTGCGGATTTCGGCCGCGGTCTGTCCGACCACTTCCTTGTCCATGCCATGGATGGTGATCTGGCGAGTCTTGCTGTCGCTGGCGAATGAGATGCCATCCGGCGGCGGAAACACGATCGTGTGCGAGTAACCCAGGAACAGCTCCAGCGCCTTGCCTTTCATTTCGGCGCGATAGCCCACGCTGTCCGCCGTGATCTCCAGCACCTTGTTGAAACCGGTGCTGACGCCCACCACCATGTTGCTGACCAGCGTGCGGGTCAGGCCATGCTGCGAGCGGCTGTTGCGATCGTCTCCGGCGCGTTCGACGCTGACGTTCGACGCATCTTTGACCACTTTCACAAGCGCGCTGAAGGTTCGCGTAAGCGAGCCTTTCGGTCCTTTTACGGTGACCACATTGCCGTCGATTTTCACATCGACGCCCTTGGGCACTTCAATGACTTTTTTACCAATACGAGACATCTCACACTTCCTAATCCAGCGGGCTGAACATGACCAACCGCGCGGCGCGCGATTCGCCGATCACCTGCCCCTGCGGGCGTATCGCTGAATCAACAAAGCATCCGGGCGAGCCCGTTTGCTCTTAGAACACGTAGCAGAGCACTTCGCCGCCGACACCCAGCCGGCGCGCTTGTTTGCCCGTGATCACGCCTTTGGGCGTGGACATGACAGCGATGCCGATGCCGCTCAGCACCCGGGGAATCTCATCGCGGCCGCAGTAAATGCGCTTGCCGGGCTTGCTGATGCGGCGCAGTCCGGTCACCGTGGGCTTGCGGCTGCGTCGCTCGCCGAAATAGCGCAAGTTCAGGTTGAGCACCTTGATCGCGCCATCGCCGACGACCTGAAAGCCGTCGAGATACCCTTCGTCCTTCAGAATCTGCGCCACGCGCTCGTTGAGCTTGGACATCGGCACGGGCACGGTGGCCTTGCCGACCGCGGCGGCGTTGCGGATTCGGGCGAGCATATCGCCGAGTGTGTCGTTCATGTCAATAAGTCCCGAGTTCCGAGTCCCGTGTCAAGAGGATGACCTCGGGACTCGGGACTCGGAACTGATTCGTTTACCAGCTCGCCTTGCGGACGCCGGGAAGTTCCCCGCGCAAAGCCATCTCACGAAACACGATGCGCGAAATGCCAAACTTGCGCATGTAGCCACGGCTGCGGCCGGACACCGCGCAGCGGTTGCGCACGCGCACGCGGTATTTGCGATGCTGCTCGCGCAGCATCATGGCGGTTCGTGGTTGTTTGTGTGCCATATCTGATTAGTTGCTTCCCGGTTTCGCAAACGGCATGCCAAATTCGCGCAACAGCGCGCGGCCTTCATCATCGGTGTTGGCGGTAGTCACAATCGTGATTTCCATGCCGCGCACCTTGTCAATTTTGTCGTAGTCGATTTCCGGGAAGATGATCTGCTCGCGCAGGCCCAGCGTGTAGTTGCCGCGGCCGTCGAACGCATCCGCCGGAATGCCGCGAAAGTCGCGCACGCGCGGCAGCGCCAGGTTGATCAGGCGGTACAGAAAGTCGTACATGCGCTTGCCGCGCAGGGTGACCTTCACGCCGATAGGCCGGAATTCGCGCAGCTTGAAGCCGGCGATCGACTTTTTGGCCTTGGTGACCACGGGCTTCTGGCCGACGATCTGCGTGAGCTGATCGACCGCGTTGTCCACCACTTTCGGATTGTCCGCGCTTTCGCGGCCGACGCCGATGTTGACGACGATCTTGTTGATCTTGGGCGCCTGCATCGGATTGGTCCAGCCAAATTCCTTCATCAGGGCGGGCCGGATCGTCTCGGCGTAAGTTGCTTTCAAATCGGGCATGGTCTAGTTCAGCTCCTCGTCGAACTTGTTGGAGAAGCGCCGCTTCTCACCACCCTCGACTTTGTAATTGACGCGCGTGCCTTTGCCGCTGGGCGAAACCAGCTTGACATTGCTCGCGCTGATCGGCATCTCCACATCGATGATGCCCGTCTGCGCGACGCCGCGGCCGGCGCGGCGCGGCTTCTGATGCTTCTTCGCCACGTTGACGCCTTTGACCACAAGCTTGCCCAGCTTCGGCATGGTTCGCACCACTTCGCCGCGCTTGCCCTTGCTGTCTCCGATCGTCACTTCGACCGTGTCGCCTTTTTTGATCTTCATTGCGTTTCTCCTCGTTGCTGGCAAGTCCAGACAACTGTGCGTTGCTGATTGCGCGATTGAGTGACCTGTCGATTTCAATTCCAGACAAATCCAAAAGTCACCAAATCGCAAAATCGACAAGGGTCTAGAGGACCTCCGGCGCAAGCGACACGATCTTCATGAAGCCCTTGTCGCGCAATTCACGCGCCACCGGGCCGAAGATGCGCGTGCCCTTCGGGTTCTCGAGATCTTCCGCCAAAATAACCGCCGCGTTGTCGTCGAAGCGGATGTAGCTGCCATCCGGGCGGCGATACTCCTTCGACACCCGCACGATGACCGCCCGCACCACGGCGCTCTTTTTGACATCGCCGGTCGGGCTGGCCGACTTGACCGCGGCGACGACGACATCGCCCACGCGGCCGTAGCGGCGGCGATGGCCGCCATACACATGGATGACCAGCAGCTCTTTTGCGCCGGTGTTGTCCGCTACCTGCAGACGAGATTCATGCTGGATCATGGTTACGCTTTCCTCTGCACGACTTTCTCAAGCAGCCAGCGCTTGGTTTTGCTGACCGGGAGGTATTCGACAAGCTGCACGGTGTCGCCCTCATGCGCGTCGCCCTGCGGATCATGCGCCTTGAAGTTCTTGCCGCGCGTCAACACTTTCTTGTAGATCGGGTGGCGCAGCGTGCGCTCCACGCGCACAACGATGGTTTTCTCCATCTTGTCGCTCACCACAATGCCTGTGACGCGACGGCGACGGTCTCGTGCGGTCTCAGCCGGCGCGGCCTGAGTCGCTTCCTGCAATGCCTCGCTCATGCCTTCTTCTCCTGCACCTGCGCCGCGAGTTCGCGCTGGCGCAAAATGGTCTTGATACGCGCGATGTTGTGGCGCACCGTTTTAATGCTGTTGCTGTCGGACTGCTGGCCTTGCGCGCGCTGGAAGCGCAGGTTGAACAACTCCTTGTAGTAGTCGTTCAGCTTGCCCTCAAGCTCGCCGTTGGCCATGCCGCTCAATTCCTTTGCGTTCGTGCCCTTCATGATCAATTCTCCAGCTTGGCCACGACTTGCGTCTTCATCGGCAGCTTGTAAGCCGCCTGCGACAGCGCGGAGCGGGCGATTTCCTCAGTCACGCCGGACACTTCGAACAGAATCCGGCCGGGTTTGACAACGGCGACCCAATGGTCGACGCCGCCTTTGCCCGAACCCATGCGGGTTTCGGCCGGTTTGGCCGTCACCGGCTTGTCCGGGAACACGCGAATCCACATCTTGCCGCGGCGCTTCATTTCGCGCACGATGACGCGGCGGACTGCTTCGATTTGCCGCGCAGTCACCCACGCCGGCTCGGTGGCCTGCAGGCCAAAATCGCCGGCTTCGATATTCGAGCCGCGAATCGCCTTGCCGGTCATGCGGCCGCGCTGCTGCTTGCGGAACTTAACTCGTTTTGGCATCAACATAAGACACCTCGTTTGAGAGGATCACCCGTGTGCGTGCTTTGAACGCACATTCGTGTGTTCCTACTCGGCCGCCTCCGTGCCCTGCGGTCGATCGCCATCGCGGCGGAACCCGCCCCGGCGGTCGCCGCCACGGCCGCCCCGGCGGTCGCGCGGTGTCGGCTGCTGTGTGCGCGTCGGGCGCGTCACTTCTTCGGGCGCCATATTCGGCAAAATTTCGCCCTTGTAGATCCACACTTTGACGCCGATCGACCCATAGGTAGTGTGCGCCTCGGTGCGGGCATAATCGATATCCGCGCGCAGCGTGCTGCGCGGGATGCGGCCGTCCATCGCCTTGTCGCGGCGCTTCATTTCGCTGCCGCCCAGGCGGCCGGCGCAAACGATCTTGATGCCGAGCGCGCCCTTGGACATCGTCGTCTGAACCGCCTTCTTCATGGCGCGGTTGTGCGGGATGCGCTTCTCGATTTGCTGCGCGATGTTTTCAGCCACCAGCGCAGAGACCAGATCGGGCTTGACAATCTCTTCGATGTCGAGCTTGACGCGCTTGCCGGTCAGCTTCTCAACGCCGTCGCGGATTTCCTTGACCGCCGCGCCTTTGCGCCCGATGACCACGCCCGGCCGCGCGGTGTGCACCACCACATGCAGCTGATTGGGCGGAAAGCGCTCGATCGTGATGTCGCTCACGCCGGCCTTCTGCATTTTGCCGAGCAGATACTGGCGCAGGCGCCAGTCCTCCAGGAGCAGCTTGGTGTATTCCTTCTTCGGCGCAAACCAGCGGCTCTTCCAGTCGCGGATGACGCCCAATCGGAAACCGTAAGGATGAACTTTTCGTCCCATAGTTACTCAGCAGCTCCCTGCTCCTCCAGAATTACGCCGATATGGCAGCTTTTGCGCAGAATGGGGCGAAAGCGCCCGCGCGCGGCAAAGCGGCGCCAGTTGCGGATCGGCGCGCCGTCGACCCAAATCGTCTTGATCACCAGATCGGCCTCGGTGAACTGCTTGTTCTCGACACCGTTGGCCACCGCCGAAGCAATCACCTTGCTGACCGGCTCTGCCGCGCCTTTGGGCGTGTAGCGCAGGATCGACAGCGCATCGGTCGCCTTCTTGCCGCGCACGAGGTCGACAACAAGGCGCGCCTTTTGCGCCGATATCGGAATGTGGCGCGCAATTGCGCGCACTTGGTTTTCAGCCAGTTTCTCTGCCATGTGTGGCTACCTCGCTAGGCGGCGGTTGCTTTCTCTTCCTTGCCGACGTGGCCGCGGAAGGTGCGCGTGGGCGCGAATTCGCCCAATTTATGACCGACCATGTTTTCGGTCACATAAATCGGAATATGGCGGCGGCCGTCGTGCACCGCGATGGTATGACCGACCATTTGCGGGAAGATGGTCGAGGCGCGCGACCACGTCTTGATGACCTTCTTTTCGCCCTTCTGGTTCATCGCCTCGATGCGCTTCAACAGCTTCGCATCAACGTACGGGCCTTTCTTTAGTGATCGTGACATTTGGTAGTCCCGAGTCCCGAGTCCTGAGTCCCGAGTCCATTATGGGGACTCGGGACTCGGGACTGGCTACTCAATTAGCCTTTCTTCTGCCTGCGGCGAACAATCAAATGACTGGTCCGCTTGTTGCGACGGGTCTTGACGCCCAGCGCCTTCTTGCCCCAGGGCGTGCGGGGCGCGTCT
>JANMNW010000021.1:0-4743 GCA_031368515.1 Chloroflexota bacterium | reverse complement strand
CAGGACCCCGAGGGCAATTGGTTTCAGATCTCAAGCCGTTAGCAGCCGCGGTGGAAGATGGTGGAGTTTTGTGCTGTGTTCGCGCAGGAGAAATACTATGGCAACGATGAGATATTTGGTCAAAGACACCGACGCCGCGGTGGTGTTTTACACTGGTGTGCTCGGCTTCGAGCTGATTGAACGTTGGGGGCCGCCCTTTGCCATCGTGGGTAAAGGCGATCTGAAGCTTTGGCTGAGCGGGCCGGGCACCTCGGCGGCCAAGCCGATGCCGGATGGCCGCATGCCCGAAGCGGGTGGCTGGAACCGCATCGTGGTGCAGGTGGACGACATCATGAAAACAGTCGACGCGCTCAAAGCCTCCGGCGCAAAGTTTCGCAATGACGTGATCAGCGGGCCGGGCGGCCGGCAAGTGCTGATTGAAGACCCGAGCGGCAACCCGATCGAAATATTTGACGAAGCAAAGTAGTCGAAACATATGGCACAGCTGGCTGTTTCCTCTGCCTTTGTCGCGGCGCCTGGCGCCCAGTTGTATGTCGAAAGCGCAGGTGACCGCAGCCGGCCGGTTCTCCTGTTCCTTCACGCCGGCATTGCGCACTGCGCGATGTGGGATCCGCAATTTGACGAGTTTGCGCGCGATCACTTCGTCATTCGTTACGACACGCGGGGCTTTGGAAAAACCGACACCACCGACGTGGCGTTCTCAAACCGTCAGGATGTCATCGCGGTGCTCGATCATTTTGGCGTGGACAAAGCCGTGCTGATCGGCTGTTCGCGCGGCGGGCAAATCGCGCTGGATACGACGTTGGAGTTTCCGGAGCGCGCGCGCGCGCTCGTGTCCGTCTGCGGCGGGATCAGCGGCTTTGCGTTTGAGCCCGACCCCAGCCACCCGCTGTTTGAGATCACGTCGCGGCTCTTTGCTGAGGCGGAAGCAGCCGAAGAGGCTGGCGAATGGGAACGGCTGACGCAGTTGGAAGCGCGCATCTGGGCCGACGGGCTGGGACAGCCGGAGGGGCGTTGCGGCGCGGAGGCGCGCGACAAGGTCATCGCAATGTGCCGCTTAAACTACGCGCGGCTGACGCCGGCTGGGCAACCGATTCAGCTCGATCCACCCGCAGCCGGACGATTGAACGAGCTTCGCGCACCCGCATTGATCGTGCTGGGCGAACTCGACACACCCGCAACACAACTGATGGCGCAGGCGATGCACGCCGGCATACCCAATGCGCAGTTGGCGACCCTATCCAACACCGCGCACGTCCCTTCGATGGAGTGGCCGGATGCATTTAACGTGATACTGCGAGAGTTTCTCAATGCTCTGGTTGGCGGCAGCTAAGGAACTGTTTTGCATTTCCCCGCAAATCCAAGCTGCCTCCGCTCTGAGTGCTTGGATTTTGAAGGATTTAAGCCAGTCTTGCTGAGAGATGCAGAACCGAAGATCAAGGCGCCGTTCGCCAGCAAAAACATGCCGGACTTGCTGGGACCCAGGGTGTTTGTGTCCTGCGAGAGTTACACAATCTTCTTTCCGATCTCGTCGATCAGGCGCGCGCGCGTCTCTTCGAGCGGAATGCGCTCAATCACCGGCGCAAAAAAGCCTTCCACGATCAGCCGGCGCGCTTCGGGCTCAGGCACGCCGCGCGAAGCCAGATAGAACATCGGCTCAGCGTCGATTTTGCCGACGGTCGCGCCGTGGGTGCAGCGCACATTGTCGGCTTCGATTTCCAGGCCGGGAATCGAATCGGCGCGGCTGAACTCGCTGAGCTGCAAGTTGCGGTTAGCTTGATAGGCGTCGGTCTTTTGCGCATTGGCGAACACGCGAATGTTGCCGCGCCAGACGGTGCGGGCGTGATCGCGCGTGGCAGCCTTGTAAAGCAAATCGCTCTTGCAGTTAACCGCATGATGGTTCTGCTGGGTGTCATAGTGAAACTGCTGCTTGCTGTCGGCGAAATACACGCCGCTCAGCAGCGCAGTGCCGTTTGCGCCGAGCATGTCGGCTTCGATCAAGTTTTTGTTGAACTTGCCGCCGATGCCGCCGATCACCCAATGCAAGGTGCCGTTTTCGCCCACTTGCGCGCGCTCGGTGCTGAAATTGTAAACATTGCGCGCAAAATCTTGGATGTTCACGTAGTCCAGCTGCGCGCCGCGCTTGACGATGATCTCGACGCAGCCGTTGTAGAGCGTCTGGCTGTCGGACATCTCGCTGGCGAATTCCTCAATCAACGTGGCTTTGGAACCCTCCTCCATCACGATCAAGGTGTGGTTAAAGCCATAGCGTTGGGCACCGCTCAGCCAGGTCGCCGCGCGCAAGGGCTGATCGATCTGCACACCGGCCGGAACGTAGAGCACCACGCCGCCGCGCATCAGCGTGGCGTGCATCGCGGCGAAGTACGAATCCGCCGGCTTTACCGCCGTCATCAGGTATTCGGAAAGAACGTCCTGGCGGTATTGAATCACGGTGGCCATGTCGGCGAACAGCACGCCCTGTTCAACCAAGGCTCGATCGGCGCGGTGTTGAGCAGCCACGCCGTCCACATGCAAAATCCAGCCCGGCGCGTCAACGGCTGTTTTGAGGGCAGACCAGCTTCCGGGCACGGCCGGCAGTTTGCCGCTGACGGCGATCTGCGGCAGCAGTTGGTCAAGCTTGAATTGGCTCAAATCCACGCGCCGCCAGATTTCATCGTGGCGGTTGGGCGGAGGCGTCTCACGAAAAAGGCCCAACGCGTCGATGCGCCGCTCGCGCATCCATGCCGGCTCATTCATGGCCGCGCTGAAGGCTTCGACAGCTTCTTTGGTAAGTTCACCGGCTTTGACCACCGGCGCGGGTTTCAACACAGAAATCGACATTACAAGTATTCTCCAGAGCGATGCGGGCGTGTGGCGCCAACTGGACGCGCGGGTGACGATCTACTCGCAGGCGCCAGTAATTTCTCAGCAGGCGAACCATTGTACGCGATTGGATGAGCATTCGATAAGGCAGGCCCCGGTGCGCTCGAGCGCCTTAAGGGCCGACAAATCCGCCAAAAAACTCGCGCCAACTGCTGCTAAACTTCGGCCCACATGGGCGCCTCACCAACGACAACGAAGCTGAATTTCGAACTCGGCCATGCCACGCATGCCGGCCTGCTGCGGGCGCAAAACGAGGACAGTTTTTGCGCATTGTTTGTCGATTCCGCGCAAAACAATGCGCGTCACAAACCCGTGCTTGTGGCGGTTGCCGATGGCATGGGTGGCGAAGAAGCGGGCGAAGTCGCCAGCAGCATGGCGGTGCGCCGCCTGGTCGATCTGATGGGCCAACATTTTGCCGCCGCCCCCGTTCTCTCGGCCGCCTGGATGAAGTCGGTGGTGGCTGACGTGAATGCAGTGGTCGCCGCCGAAGCGGCAAAGCGCGGGCATGTGATGGGCACCACGCTGGTGTTTGCAGTGGTGCAAAACGGCATCGCGCATCTGGCCAATGTCGGCGACAGCCGCATCTATCGCTGGCGAACCGGCACCCAGGAGCTGCTGCGCGTAGTCAAAGATCATTCGCTTGTTCAGCTGCTGGTCGATGAGGGCATCATCGATGACGAAGACCGCTATTCGCACCCGCGCCGCAACTATGTGACGCGCTCGCTGGGCGACCCCAACACCGGGCTAAGCGACGACAACCCGGCATTGACGCTGCAAAGCGGCGATTGGCTGCTGCTATGTTCAGATGGCTTGTGGGAAATGGTTCGCGACGACGCGATCTTGAATGTGTTGCGCAGCGCGACATCGGCCCAGGCCGCGTGCGACACACTGGTGGAAATGGCAAATGCCAACGGCGGCGAGGACAATATCACGGTGGTCATCGCGCGCGCCAAGTAAGCGCGACCGTCACAACCGGCACACCATGACATCGTTCGCGCAATGTGCCGGATCCGTGCTCTGCGCGTTCGCGCTGGGCGCAGGCGCGCTTGTTCCAAGCGCCCCACGCATCGCCCGCGCGCAAACTGCCGACGAGGCGCGCGTCGACGCGCTGATGACGCGCATGTCGCTGGAGCAGAAGATCGGGCAGCTGCTGCTGGTGTTTGTCTCCGGCCGCGAACTTTCGCCGTCGCTGCAACGCTCCATTGATGAGTACCACGTCGGCGGCATCGTGCTGTTTCAAGACAACATCAGCGACAGCCTGCAAACGGTCGCGCTGATCAACGCCGCCCAAACCGCGGCGATCTTAGCCAATGTGGGCATCCCGCTGTTTGTCGCGGTTGACCAGGAAGGCGGAACGATTTCACGCATGCCGCCGAATGCGGCGCTGTTTCCTTCGCAGATGGCGCTGGCCGCCACTCGTGATCTTGACATGGCCGAGCTGATGGCGCGTTCGCACGCCGCCCAGCTCAAAGCGCTGGGCTTCAACATGAATCTGGCGCCGGTGCTCGATGTCAATGACAATCCGGATAATCCGGTCATCGGCACGCGCTCGTTTGGCTCGGACCCGCAGTGGGCGGCGCAGCTTGGTGGCCGCATGGTCAAGGCGTATAAAGACAGCAACATCATCGCGGTCGTCAAGCACTTTCCAGGCCATGGCAACGCCGCCGTCGACTCGCACGAGGCGCTGCCGGTCGTGCGCAAGTCTGCCGAGGAGATTGACGCGGTCGAGCTGGCACCGTTCAAACAAATGGTTTGGACAGGCGACGCCGACGCAGTCATGACCGCGCACGTCGCCTTTCCAGCTTTGGACGACAGCGGCCTGCCCGCCACGCTATCGGGCAAAATTCTTGGCGGCGTGCT
>JANMNW010000677.1:0-22970 GCA_031368515.1 Chloroflexota bacterium | reverse complement strand
CGCAACTGATCGGCGTTGGCGACGCCTCAGAGGCCGTCGAATACTGCACCTTCGCCCTCAACGCCTGGGCGCAAACACCGGGCGCCATCCCATGGCTTCAGCGCCGTGGCGCATGACGTTCACCTAATTTTGCGGAGAGCCGGTTTTCAGTTGCCGCGCACACTTGTTGAGGCGTTCACTGGTTCGGCTGTTGCAACACCTGAAACCGTGCTCAAAACGATCAAGGCCGGATTGTGACTTGCTCCAACTCCAGCGCTTCCTTGCAGCAGTTGCCTGATTGACTGCCTTGCGGCTGAGCACAAACACCGACTGCTCACGGCGTGCAGCACTTCGAGAAGTTTCTCGCCGGACACCACTAGATGAAAGGCGATGAGCGATGGCGTGAAAGACCGGCTGGAGAGATCCAGCCGGCCTCCAAACGTGTGCGATTAGGCGGCTCCTAGTGATTGGGGTACAGCTGAACGGATAGACAATGGATAGGCGGATGCCGGCCATACGCTTATCCGCTCCCCATCCGTTGAGCCGACGGCATCGCGCCCCGATACGCACCGCGCGAGTTTGATAGGATCGGCGTCTTAGATCCGCCGGGCTTCTCGCGTCTCACACAGGAAGATGTAGGATGGTGTCTATCAACCAATCCATGCATGCGCCCTCGATATGCCTGAGATCTTGCGCGGAGTTATTCGGCGGCACGGCCAAGCAGTCAGTGATCCAGCCGCATGGGTGCGCTCGCCATACAAGCCTAGCCCAACGATCGTCGAAGCCGCTCGGGCGCTCTACGCCAACCACTCCGTCGAAGCTATCGCTCGCTTTGACGCGGACGCATGCAACTTAACGAAGACCGCACAGGCGATACAAGACATCATCCATGACGCCCAGATGTGTCGGCGAAAGTCCATTTGTTTCGTTTCTGGCGTGCCCGGCGCAGGCAAGACACTTGTCGGACTCAATACAGCCACACAGCGCCCGACTACAAGTGCCGCTTCTAACGCCGTCTTTCTTTCTAGCAATGGCCCTCTCGTCGCTGTGCTGCGCGAAGCCCTCGCGCGCGATCAAGTTGCGCGCGACAAAAGCGCTGGCAAAAAGTCAACGAAAACAAGTCACCTGAGTAGCATCAAGGTTTTCATCCAGAACGTGCATCACTTCCGTGACGAAGCACTACATGACAGTGTGTCGCCGCCAGCAGAACATGTCGCGATCTTTGACGAAGCACAGCGCGCATGGAACCTTGAACAGACCGCAAACTTCATGCGCCGTCGAAAAGGACAGCTGAATTTCGATAAGTCGGAGCCATCTTTTCTCATCGACTACCTGGATCGCCATCAGGACTGGGCGGTCATCGTCTGTCTCGTTGGTGGCGGCCAGGAAATCAATACCGGCGAAGCCGGAATACGTGAGTGGATTCGGTCCCTTCAAGCTCGTCCTCAGTGGCATATCTACATTTCTTCGCAGCTGACGGACCGAGAATATGGTGTGACGCCGTCAGACCTCGCAGGCACCCTGAGCACTCGCACAATAACTGATGAACGACTTCATTTGACGATGTCGCTGCGTTCGTTTCGTAGCGACCAGGTGTCAAATTTTGTTAAGGCGCTGCTTGATTTGAATCGTGCGCAGGCCATGCAGCTCCTTGACTCGTTTTTGGACCGTTATCCCATTCGATTAACCCGCAGTCTGATCGCTGCAAAGGAATGGGTCCGTCATCAGGCGCGTGGCAGTGAACGTATTGGCCTGATGGCTTCATCAAAAGCTCCACGCCTCAAACCTCATGCCATCGATATCCGCGTCAACGTTGACCCCGTGCATTGGTTTTTGAATCCGCGCGAAGACACGCGCTCAAGCTTTTATCTCGAAGATGCGGCAACCGAGTTTCAAGTGCAGGGTCTCGAACTTGATTGGGCAGTAGTCACCTGGGATGCCGACTTGCGTCTGACTGGGGAACAGTGGTCGTACCATGACTTTCGAGGTAGCAAATGGACCAATGTCCACAGCGACGATAACCGTCGCTATCTGACAAATGCCTACCGCGTGCTGCTGACCCGAGCACGTCAGGGCATGGTAATGTTTGTTCCTCCCGGCGATGCTATTGACCCGACACGAAAACCTGCCTACTACCAAGCCACATATGCCTATCTCAGATCATTGGGCATCCCAGAGATAACGACGTAAGGCGAACTGGGCTCGTTGATCGAGCGTATTGCAGCGAGCGCAATGTGATTTTCTCATTGCACCCAATGTTTTGGATGCTTGCACCGGCTCAATAAGGCAATAGGCTCTGACACATGGTGCGCACAGCCAGCTAGACGATATGTCCAGCTGACTTTTTGATGCCTATTGACTGCTAAGTCCATGGATGGTAAGATTTGCATGTAATTCATGAATTACATGCAAATGGCCCGACTTATAGAAACCACCAAAACCCAAGATCGTGGCGTTGTCACGATCCCCGAATCTGTACGTGAAAAGCTCGGCATCAAAAAAGGCACCACCGTGCTTTTTGTCGAGAACGAGAAGGGGAATATAGAAATCCGAACGCTCGAAGCTGAAACCATCGACATGCTCGATGAGATCGGCGCGGCCTTGCGCGAGAAAGGAGTCACCATGGAGCAATGGTTGGCTGATGGCCGCAAGATTCGCAAACAGCTCTTTGAAGACATGTATCCCGACCTCGCCTAACGCATGCGGCTGTTCATTGACTCCAGCGTTCTATTTTCGGCTTGCCACTCTCGTACGGGCGGCGCTCGTGAATTGATACGACTCGCCATCAAGAACCAGGTCGAACTGTTCATCAGCGACTATGTCCTTGTCGAATCCGAAAGACATCTGTCGCGAGACACACAACACGCACTTGCCGTCTTTCACTATGTCAAGAATCGCGACTTTTGGCGCATGGTCACCATCACGAGAGAGCAGGTCGCAGAGGCAATTGGCGTGACAGCCGACAAATTCGATGCTCCCATCGTTGCAGCTGC
This sequence comes from Chloroflexota bacterium, assembly GCA_031368515.1. Taxonomy (GTDB): domain Bacteria; phylum Chloroflexota; class Anaerolineae; order J036; family Brachytrichaceae; genus CANJQH01. The sequence goes on along the minus strand of JANMNW010000677.1, from coordinate 19,998 downwards.
TCGGGCCGCCAAGGTTGACTATTTGCTCAGCTTCGACCGCAAACATCTGTACACGCGCTCTGTTGAGACATTCATCGGTTCAGCTGTTGCAACACCCGAAACCGTGCTCAAAACGATCAAGGCGGGGTTGTGACCTGACTACACTCCGACGGCTCTTTGAATGAGTTGCTTGACTGCACGTGGTTCTGAGGCTGAACACAAACGCTGGCCTTTGACGGTGTCCGGCACTTCGAGAAATACATCGCCAATCTACGCTGAAACGCCACTTTTGAACGCAGTCTGTGATCAAGCCGGCTGGAGGTCGTGTCTGGTCTGGTCGCAGATTACTTTGCGGGAGGCTCCGGTGGTGTTGTCGATGCTGGCGCGCTCGCGGGTGAAGCCTGCGCGCGTGCACGCTTGCGTTGTTGCCAGCGATCAAACCACCAAGGCGCCGTCAGCATCGGTCCGAAGAGCGATCCCAGAAATGTGAGAACTTGGCTTTGTGTCGCCGTCAGACCCAGTGCGTTGGTCACTGTTACGCCAAGCGTCCGTGTGTCAATGCCGTCGGAAATCGCAAGTTCAAACGAGCCGATTGATTTGGGAACAACGATCCAGGCGATCGAGCCAGAATTTTTCGGCAGCGCCTTGAGCGCTAGCGTCTCTTTGCGAGGGCTAATGTCAAAGCCAGGGGCCAGCAGTGACAATTCCGATTGACATTCCGCATCAGTCAAATTCTCGGTTTTCACCACAACAGTTTGCGAATTGTTCTCGGAGAGCACACGCTGCGCCATCCCGACATTCCAGACGCAGGGCGCGAAGTCGCTGACGATAACGCCGAGCTTGTGCTCATACCGATCGCGCGATTGTGCGCGCCAGCTTGTCAATAGCAGGTACGCTCCCAACAACAGGGCGATTGCGAAGATCGCGGCACCAACGAGGGCCAACCACTTGCGTGTCATGGAGCACCATTTTATGTCTAATTCGCAGCCTGAATCCGATACAGGTCACCTTCGCTTACACGGGCTTTTGCAGCGCGCGGTTCGGCTGCCACTTTGCATGTGGCGCAACGTCTCGGTTCATCCGCCCGTCCGCTGCAACTGGGGCGCTGAAAGTCAAACCCACTGACGCCTTCCTTGTATTCGCTGTCGACGGGCAAGTGACTGGAAAGTAATGTCCACCAGCTGGACCCGTTGCTTCGCGCTTATCAACGAAGGTGAGCCGGATGACGTAGTGATGGTTCGTGCGGCTGCCTATGGTTGCCTCGAAAACGCAGCTACGTCTGCGCTTTATAGATTCAGCCAAGCGCCGGCAAAATCGCCAGCAGCCAAAACGCGATGATGAGTGCCGCCGCAGCGTAGCTCACGTGACGCGCGGCGGTCGTTTTGTAGATGACAGCTGACGAAGCGGGCGCTGCGCAAGATGAACCCGGCCGATGTGGCTGCGCTGCGCGCAGGCGAAACTGTTGGATCGCTGAGCCTGGCGCAAGGCTCGGCGATCGTTGATCACACAGACTTTTCCGGCAGGGAGCTGACAGTCAGCACAAGCACGAATGCTTACGCTCGATTGGCGGCAAAGCCTCCACGCACAGCCCTTTCTGCGGTTGCGAACAAAGTAGGGGCACGAAGCTGCTTGCAAACGATCAACCCGTCGCGCTCAAACCACCGTCGGCATCGTGAGCATCCGACGGGCGACGGCTGGTGGCATCCGGTTCCTGCGCGCCGTCGTTTAGGTCGCCCGTGATGTCGTTCATCAAGTACACAAACAGCGCCTCGAGCGATGCAAATCCGATGCGCTGGCCGCCAGCTGCGTCTTGCAAGGACGCCTGCCAGCACGCGCCCTCGGCGGCGCCGTTCGACAGCCAGATGCGCAAAAGGTAGGCGTGATAGTAAGGCGGGCTCGAACGGGTTGTTTCCATGGTTCAAGTTCGGTAGATGTATCCCAATCCGCGCGGCAGGCGGTCTTTAGGTTGCGGCGTCGGCGTGTCAAGGGTGAAGCCGCTGCGTTCGGCGATGACGGCGACGCGCCTGCGTCGTGTCGCCAGCCAGCCAGGTCCGTTCGCCGTCGCGCCGAATCGCAACACGGTTGTCGCTCAGACGACGCCCCATGAGGCCCGCGTCGTGGTCAAGATCATCGCCGAGCACCCGGGCAATTGCCCGGCTCAAAGCCTGCGCATGTACTCCTTCGTCTACGTCGAAGGCGCGGGCGTGCCGGATGCCAAAGGCTATGTGATAGCGACGGTGCGCGCAACCACCGATATCACCATTCTGAACGGTCGCGTGCTGTCGGTGACGCCCAGCCACCATGATTGGCAATGGGATGTGCCGGTTCGTCTGGAGCAATTTCCGCCCGTTCCGATGGACGGCATCACCACAACGCATTCGCTGGATGTCATCTTTTCGGCGCTGCCGCCGTCGCCGACACCTGATGTGTCATGCATGTATATCGATGGCGATGGATCGGTCAAAGAAAGCCGGGGCCATGTTGAGACTGCGGCCCGCTCGTTTATCGCCACGCTCAAGGGTGCGCTGTTCGGTTTGGGCGGCATGCAGCGCAACGCCGAGGGAGTTTATGGCGTCGAAGGCGAGTATCGCGGTCCGAATAATTCAACGTTCAAATACACGGCCGAGTGGTTCGCCGGCCGTTTCGGTGCAGGTCTACTCCGCGTATCCGGATGAGGGCGGGTCGCTGCTGTGGCAGGGCATGCTGCCGGCGGCCGGAGCGTGGCGCAATGCGCAGGTGACAACACTGCTAGCCGGCAGCGTGCCACGGGCGTTTGTGCGCGTCAACACGCCGGAGACCGTGACCGAACTCTCGGCCGCGAACAACACCGCGCGCGCCGGACGCGGGTTCACCGGCGGCCTGGTTGATGGCCCGTTCCGGCTGCTGCTGCCGGTGGTTGTGAAACGATGATCTTATCGTCCGGCGCTTCACCTGGGCCAGCGGCGTGGGCGCGAGCAGTTTGGCGGCGTGGAACTCGGCGACGGAGTCAAGGGGTGGCAGGCGTCGGCGCCGAATGCCGAAGCTGCGGTCTTGATCTATCAGAGGCCCGGGGGCGGCTATGTGTGGACGGCGCTGGTCATCAGCAACGCCGGGCTGCCCTGAGCGGCGCATCATGACGGATTACGAAATCGTTCCAACGTCTCGCGCAGTAACTCTTCCGGGTCGCCGCTAGAGCCGCTGCGCATGAGTTCGCGAATTCGGTCGTCCGTCAGGCGCCGTGTCAAATCGGCATGGATGTGGTCGTATGTCCGTTTGTCGGCAGGCTGTGGCTTGCTGCCGTGTCGCTGAAACACTTCAGCGCTGGCACTCAGCAATGCGGCGCCGCGCTCAGGGGCGTCGTTTATAAGCAGTTCGCAGCCCGCAAAGTTGAGCAACGCCGATGCGCAGTTGTGACCGCGTGGCAGCCCGCCACTCTGCCCGACCATGGCGGCGACTTCACGCGCTAGCGCCGCTGCCTCATCGCGCCAGCCCAGCAACACATAGGCGCCCAGGTGGTTTAGCTTGCACATCAAAAGGCTTTGCGAATCCCGCATCTTGTCAAACAACCGGGCGCTTTCCTCGTAGTGGCTGATCGCTTCGCGCAACTCGCCTAGCGCCCGCTCGCACTCGGCCTGACCTCCAAGAGCAAGCGCAAGCATGCGCGGGTCGTCGAGACTGCGCACCCCTGCCACGCACTCCCGGATTACGCGTTGAGCCCCGTCAACATCGCCTCGCGCCATCAACAAAACGCTCATGCCGCGCAAGCCAAGCCCCAGCCCAAACGCATCTTTGACCTGTCGAAAGTGCGGAATGGCCTCGACAAACCCGCTCGTCGCCTCGTCCACACGCCCCTGACGAATGCGCACCCAAGCCAACACCTCGCACCCGTAGGCAAGCGTGTGTGTGGCGGCGGGCATCTGCGTGCGCAGCCGGTCGAGGGCGGCGTCTAGCTCGTCGGCCAACACAGTCACATCAGACGTGTATGACAGCATTGTGAGCTGCGCGGCCAACAGCTGGACTTGCACATCTGCGGCTGGCATGCGCTGTTCGCGCACAAGCCGCTCGCGCACGCGCGCCACCCATGCGATGCCAAACGCGCTGTCGTACATCTCAAAGAGCACGAACGTCAGCAGGCTGCCCAGCATTTGAGCGGCGCGCTCGTTTTTGCCGGCCGCTAGCAGATGCGCGCATGCAGCCTCGATATTGCTGTGCTCGTTGCCGATCTCCACAAACCGGTCGTGATGCGCGCTTGCCAGCGCGACATAACCGTTTTCGGCCGCAAACGCCGCGAAGTAATCCGCATGCGCATCAGCGTCGGCCAGGCGATCTTCGGAGCGTTCGAGCGCAAACTGGCGAATCAGCTCGTGCAGGTCGTAACGGCGCGCATCGACCCGCCGCACCAGAGCTTTGCTGATCAGCATGGAGAGCAGCGATAGCTCCGCGCCGGCCACCGCGGCGGCCGCTTCGCGGGTGAAGCCGCCGTTGAATTGCGCCAGTCGCTTGAGCGAGCGCTGTTCGGAATTGGACAGCATCGCCCAAGCGTGGTTCAAGACCGCAGTGATGGAGCGATGGCGTTCCGGGATCTGGCGCGAATTGGATTTGAGGAATTCCAATCCGCGTTCGAGTTCTTCGGCGATTTCGGCGCACGATAGCGTTCGCGTCCAGGAAGCCGCCAGCTCGACGCCCAATGGCATGCCGCCCACCAAATCGCAAATGCGCTGAACGGCACTCTCGTCTTCGCCGCGCATGCGCGCATTTGCTCGCGCGCGTTGCGCGCATTGCGCAAACAGCGCGCGCGCGTCGCCGCCCAACCCGTGCACGTCGAACAGCCATTCGCCAGGCGCTTCCAGAGCTTCACGCGACGTCACCAAGAGCTTGATCGAAGGCGCAACTTGCAGCAATCGCGTGACAAACGCGATCGTGTTCGCGCCGATATGGTGATCGGCGTTGTCAAGTATTAGCAGCGCCGCCTGGTTGCGCAACGCCGCAAACAGATCGTCGGCCACGGTCTCGGATCGCGACATGTTCAAGCGCATGGCGGCGCAGATTGCGCCGGCGATGGCCTCGTCTGATGCGGCAACCGCTGCCAGCGGCACAAACGCGACGCCGTTGTCGAAAATGCCACGCGCGCGCGCCGCGGCTTCGATCGCCAGGCGCGTCTTGCCCATGCCGCCCATGCCGACCAGCGTGATCAACCGCGCATCCGGATTGGCCAGCAGCCCGCTCAGCGCCGCCAGTTCTTCCTCGCGGCCGACAAACGGCGTCAACGTGGCCGGCAACTCAAACACGTTCAGGCGCGCTTTGTCGTTCGCGGCTGGTCTGACGTGAATCTGGTCCTGCTGGATGCGCGCAGCGAGCGCCTTTGTCTCTGCACTGGGCGCGACGCCAAGTGCGTCGCGCAGCACTTGTTTGCATTTTTCGAACTGCGCGAGCGCGTCGCCGCGCTGTCCAGTGGCGGCGTAGGCGTGCATCAGGCTGCGGTGCGACTCTTCGCGCCAAGGGTCGATCTCGAGCTGTTTGCGCGCGGCTTCGATAGCCTTGTCGTGGCGGCCCCGCTCGAAATCAAGCGCGATGGCGCCGTCGAGCTTTTCGAGCGCCTCGCGTTGCAACGCCTCACGCTGCACAAGCACCCACTCATCGAAGCCATCGGCGTCGGGGAGGGTGAAGCCGTCCAGAAAGGGGCCGCGGTAGTCGGTGTCCAGCGCGTAATCGCTGCGCGGGTTGAACTGCACTGTGTCACGGTCGGCCAGCAGAAATGGACGCGCGTCGTCGTTGTCGCGTAGCACTTTGCGCAAAACCGACAGCGCCTGGCTGAGGCTCTGGCGCGCCAGGCTGTCGGTGGCGTTTGGCCACAGCAAGGCGCACAAGCTTTCGCGGCGGTGCGGACGCAGCGCTTCGACGACGAGATACGCGAGCAGCGCCCGTGTTTTGTCGCTGGTGAAATTCGGGATGGGTTCGCCGTCCAGCCATGCCTGAAATCCCCCCAACAGATTCAGCGTGAGCTTCGCCATGCACGGCAATTAAACAGCAAAATGTGACTGGCTGTGCTGGGCGCAAGTCGGCACACGAGCCATTTGTGAACCCGCTCCATCAGCTGCGCTGCGAACTGCGCGAAGCTGAAAAGCGCGGCAGCTTGGCACATGCGGACACGGTATGAACGAGCGCAACGGCTTACAGTTACAGTAGATCGCGGGAGGCAGGATTGCAGCCATCAGGCGGCGAGTGCCACATGACCGGCAATTTTCGCCCAGCATGGCACAATCTCGGCTGTGCATTCCCAACTGGCTCCATCGCGGTCATACCGACATTACCTCGCCACGCTCGGATCGAGCCTGTTCACAGCGCTGTTCATCTATTTCCTTGAGATCATTTTTGTGATCTCGTTTGCCGCGCTGATTTACTCCGGGGATCTGCTGGCGCAGATGCCGCGCGCGCTTGCGCTGATTCTGCTGGGCGACGCGATCATGTGCGCGATCACCGCGCTCATCAGCTCCAACCCTGGTGCGATCGGCGTGCAGCAGGACACGCCCGGCGCCATGATCAGCGTCGTGGCCGCGGGTGTGACTGTCGCGCTCGCTGGCGCGCCGGAAATGCAGTTTGCCACTGTTGCGATCAATGTCATGTTCACAACCATGACGACCGGGCTGCTGCTGCTGGCGCTGGGTGTCTTCAAGCTCGGCGCGTTGGTGCGGTTTCTGCCCTATCCAGTCATGGGAGGATTTCTGGCCGGAACGGGTTGGCTGCTCGTGGAGGGCGGACTGACCATGATGCTCGACGCGCCATTGGGCCTGGCGTGGTTGCAGCCCGACACGCTGGCGCTGTGGGGCACGGCGGCCGTCACCGGGGTGCTGGTCTTTGGCGCGGCGCGCAAGCTCGAGAACCCGGCTGTCATCCCGGTTGCGCTGGCGCTCGCGATTGCGCTATTCTATGGCTACGCATGGGCGGCGCAAGTGCCGCTTGAAGCGTTGCGCGCGGCCGGCTGGCTGCTGGATTCGCAAGCGAGCGGCGGCGCCTGGCAGTCTCCGTTGTCAGGCGACATGCTGTCGCAGGTGGACTGGGGCACTGTGCGCAATCAGATTCCCGCGCTGCTGCCTGTGGCGATCATTTGCGTGATTGAGTTGTTGCTGATCTCCAGCAGTCTCGAATTGGTGAATAAGAAGGATTCGGATCTGAACCGCGAGCTGATGGTCGCCGGTGTGGGCAACCTCGCCGCGGGTTTCATGGGCGGGTTGACCGGCTACACCGACGTCAGTTACTCAACGTTGAACAAAACCCTGAGCGGCGGCCGGCGGCTGGTCGGGGTGATGATCGCATTGATGCTCGGCGCCACGATGTTCGCCGGCATCACGTTGATTCTCTTCATTCCCCGCTTTGTCTTTGGCGCGGTGCTGATCTATCTCGGGCTAGTTCTTTTGGCCGAATGGGTGTACGAAACTTGGCTGCGCTCCTCGCGCCTGGACTTTCTCGTGATTATCACGATCCTGGCGATCATTGTGACGAGCGGTTTCCTGCAGGGCGTGATCGCCGGCTTAATCCTTGCGGTAATCCTCTTCGTCGTGAGCTACAGCCGCGTAAGCGTGATCAAGTTTGCGCTCAGCGGCCGCGAGTACCGGAGCCGTGTGACGCGAGAAAAACATGAACAGGAGGTGTTGGAGGCCCATGCCGATCAACTGTACATCCTCAAACTTGAGGGATTTATCTTCTTTGGCACTGCCAACGGCCTGTTGTCGAAAATTCGCGCGCAACGTCAGAGCGCCTCGGCGCCGCTGAATTACGTCGTGATGGACTTCTCACGAGTGAGCGGCGTGGACTCGACCGGCATGCTCAGTTTCGCCCGCATGATGCAATGGAGCGTCGAACGCGGCGTCGAATTGGTGTTCACCGGGTTGAGCGACAGGTTGGCGCCTGCGTTTGAACGACAACGCGCGCTGAACCCGGAAGCCGTGGTGCGCTTCTTTCCCGATCTGGATCACGGCATTGAGTGGTGCGAAAACGAGCTGATCGCCGCGCATGCGCCGCAACAGCCGCGCGCCGACAGCCTGATCGCCGCGCTTGAGGAATACATGAAGCGCGACGCGGTGCGGAAGCTGCTGCCCTATCTAAAGCGGCGCGAGTTCGCGCCCGGCGAATATCTCATCAAGGTGGGCGATGCGCCCGATTTCATGTACTTCATCGAATCCGGCCAGGTGACCGCGCAGTTGGAGCCAGCCAATGGAAAACCGGTGCGGCTGGAGACCATGCAGGGTGGCCGCACGGTGGGTGAATTGGGCTTCTACCTGGGTGCTCGCCGAACCGCAAGCGTTGTGGCCGATCAGCCGTCGGTGGTCTATGTGCTGTCGGTGGACGATTTGCGCATCATGGAGAGCAGCGACCAGGAGGCGGCGAGCATTTTGCACCGCACGATCCTGCACCTGCAGAACGAGCGCGTGGCGCATCTGACGCGCACGGTTGGCGCTCTGGAACGCGCCTGAGCGCGCGGCGCCTGGGCGCTATGCTGGCTGCGCATCTGAACGAATTGGCGTATCGCCTTCCGCAGTTGCGCGTCGCTCAGATACTTGTTCACTTCCCGCTACGATTGCGCAAAGAACTGTCGCAGCCAGCCCCGAACCCTATTCTGTGCCGTGAGCCAGGCATTTTGGCAACGACCCACCCCGCACGTCTGCAATAACCTCATGCTCCACCGTGCGAAGGGCCAGAAGCCCTAGCCGTGGCGCTATTTGCGTGCATAAGCAAAGCAGTTGTGCGACTAATACTTAAGTCGCAGTCTTATGTGCCAAATGACTGAACAAGACAGATTCTAGGTTTGTTTATTCAATTAAAACGCGATAAAATGCATAATTATCGATGATGTGATTCGTAGAGCCAGACCAATCGGACCACGCTGTTGATTGTCGGGTGACGGCGCATAAGTTGACTGCAGTGCGTGTGGGGGATTTGCGGTGGTCGATTACAAACGACAGAACATAACTACGACAGACGATCAGCTCGATTCACTGGCGCAAAGTGTGCCGACAGACGATCCCGGCGCGGCGCTGGATTTTTGCCGCGCACTGGCGCATGTGCTCAAATCAGCGGGTCGGCCCAGTCCGGACGTGGCTGAAGTCGTCGATGACATCGTTGAAACGCCACCAGATCTGTCCGTCGTCGTCCCGGCCTACAACGAAGAAGGCAACCTGCCCGTCCTCTACCGCCGCCTGGTTGCGGCGCTCACCCCCCTTGATTTGAAATGGGAGCTGATCTTCGTCAACGACGGCAGCCGCGACACATCGGCCGCTGTGATCGCCAGCCTGGCCAAAGCCGACGCGCGCGTGACCGCCGTCGATCTTGCGCGCAACTTCGGCCATCAGGCCGCCATTAGCGCCGGGCTCGATCACAGCCGCGGCCGCGCGGTCGTCATCATGGATGCCGATCTGCAGGACCCGCCCGAGGAGCTGCCGCGTTTTATCGCGCATTGGCGCGAGGGCTACGATGTGGTCTACGCGGTGCGGCGCATGCGCCCGGAGAACTGGCTCAAACGTGCCGCATACAGCACCTTCTACCGGCTGCTGCGCCGCATCTCAGCCATCCCAATCCCACTCGACGCCGGCGACTTCTCGCTGATGGACCGGCGCGTAGTTGATTTGCTCGTAACCATGCCCGAGCGCAACCGCTTTTTGCGCGGCATGCGCAGCTGGGTCGGGCTAAAGCAAATCGGCGTGAACTACGAGCGCGGCGAACGCCTGAGTGGACGCTCAAACTACACACTCGGCCGCTTAATCGCGCTGGCGCTGGATGGCTTGTTCTCGTTCAGCTTCTTGCCCTTGCGCGTGATTTCGCTGACCGGTCTGGCCGTATCCGCGTTGTCGATCATCATGGCGCTGGCTTATGCGATTCAAAAACTGGTGTCAGGCCTTGAGCCGGCCGGCTTCGCCACCATCGTTGTGTCGGTTTTCTTCTTTTCGGGCGTGCAGCTCATCACGCTCGGTGTGTTGGGGGAATATGTCGGCCGGATTTTTGAGGAAGTCCGCCGCCGGCCGTTGTATGTGGTGCGCCAGATCGTGCGCAAGGAGGGGAAATGAGAGTGCTGATGCTGGACAACGAGTTCCCGCCGCTGGGTGGCGGAACCGGCGTGGTGAACGAGCACCTCTTGCGCGGGTTTGCGCGCCACGCGGACATGACGGTCGATCTGGTGACGTCGTCGCGCACAGCCGGTACGTTCGAAGTTGAGCAGTTTGCCGAGCGCATCACCATTCACAAAGTGCCGGTCGACAACAAAAACATTCACCACTCGACTAATCGCGAACTGCTGCGCTATGTGCGGCGCGGCCTGGCCCAGTGCGAGCGCCTGATCCGCCAGCATCACTACGACATGAGCTTTGCCTTCGCCGGCGTGCCGGCCGGCGCGATGAGCTGGCTGCTGCATCTGCGCCACCGCATTCCCTATCTGGTGTCGCTGCAAGGCCCGGATGTGCCCGGCTTTGAAGCGCGCTACAACACGCTCTATCCGGTGCTGACGCCGCTTCTCAAGCAAGTATGGCGGCGCGCCGCTGTTGTCACCGCCATCAGCGCCGAACACCGCGCGCTCGCGCACAAGACGATGCCGGGATTGAACATCCCGGTGATCTACAACGGCGTCGACACGCAGGTCTTTCACCCCCCAGCGACGCCGCCGGCCGGCCCGCTCACGTTCATCTGCGTGGGTCGCCTGATCGAACGCAAGGGCCAGCACCACCTGCTGCGCGCGTTTGCGCAGCTGCGCGCGAGGGTCGCTCGCCCTGTTCGGCTGGTGCTGGTGGGCACTGGCGATTTCGAGCCGGCGCTGCGCGCGCTAGCCAGCGAGCTCCAGCTGGGCGACTCGCTTGAATTTGCCGGGTTCAAATCGCGCTCAGAGATGCCGGCCATGTATGAAAAGGCGCATGTGTTCGTGCTCGCGTCCCAGAGCGAGGGCATGTCCATCGCGTTGCTCGAAGCCATGGCCACCGGCTTGCCGGTGGTGGTGAGCGACGCCGGCGGCACGGCCGAGCTGGTCGATGCGTTGAATGGCCGCGTGGTGCCGTGGGCGGACGTTTCCGCGCTGACGAAAGCCATGGCGGCCATGGCCGCGGACGACGCGCCGCTTGCGCACATGGGGTTGCACAGCCGCGCCGTCGCCGAGCGCTTCGGCTGGCTGGCCATCGTGCAAGCGTATGCCGATGTCTGCCGCCGCATTGCACTGGGCGCTCGCGCCGCCGCCGCACCCGATCTCAACAGCACCTCCGACGAACCCGTTGCCGCGGCGCAGTGAACGATTTCGCCCAGCGCCGCCGCCGACCGAGGCACACATGACTGCATCATCGCCGCTCAACATTTGCATTCTCACCAGCCAGTACTTCGCCTGGGGCAAGTATGGCGGTTTCGGCAGCATGTCGCGCAAGCTGGCCGAAGGGCTGGCGCGCACCGGCCACCGCGTCAGCGTCATCGTGCCGCGCCGGCAGGACCAAAATGCCGTCGAAACCGTCAACGGCGTTGAGATTCGCAGTTTTTCTGGGCTGAGTATGCGCGCGGCCAGCGCGCTGATTCGCTCGTCGCCCGCGCAGATTTTTCATTCGCAAGATCCGACCTTTCTAACCCTGCTGGCGCAACGCCTGCAGCCCGAGGCCAAGCATGTGGTCACCTGCCGCGATCCGCGCGACATGCGCGACTGGTGGATCGAGTTTCGCTACGCCACGCCGCGCCGGCGGCTGTGGACGCCGTTTAACTATCTCACCGAGTCCAGCTTTTTGATCAAGAAGGCGGTGCGCGACGCCCATCGCGTCTATTGCCCGGCGCATTTTCTCAAGCCCAAAATCAAGCGCATGTTCGGGCTGAAGCATGAGCCGCATTTCATGCCCAACTTGATCGATGTGCCAGATGCCATTCCGGCCAAGCCCAAGCGGCCGACCATCACGTTTGTGGCGCGCTGGGATGTGCGCAAACGGCCCGAGATGTTTCTGGACATGGCCCGCCATTTTCCTGAATATCGCTTTATCGCCGCAGGCAAAGGCGAAGATCCGGACTACGACCAGGCGCTGCGCGCGAAATATGCCGGCGTGCCCAATTTGGAGATGCCGGGTTTTGTCGACCGCTTTTCAAACGGGCCGTTGATGCATTCGATCTTGTCGGACACCTGGGTGTTCGCCAACACCGCCGCGCGCGAAGGCCTGCCGTTGACGTTTCTCGAAGCCGCCGCTTATGGCACGGCCATCTTGAGCGCGGTCGACCCGGACAACTTTGCATCGAAGTTCGGGCGGCAAGTGACCGACGACGATTTTGCGGGCGGCTTGCGCAAGCTGCTGAACGACAACGTCATGGCGCGCGGCCGCGCGGCGTATGACTATGTGCGCGCGCACTACGAGAACGAGCAGGCCTTGCGCGCGCACGTGGCCGCCTATCAACAGTGTCTGCAAACATCATGAACGCCGGCGCGCAGCCTGGCGTGGCCAAGGGCGTGATGTCAGCCGCAACATGGCAGGCGGGGAAAATAGTCGCGTCCGCGCTGGCCGCGCCGATTCTCGCGCGCGTGCTCACACCCGCCGGCTACGGCCAATATGCCTATTACCTGGCTATCGTGATGGTGGCATGGCCCATCGCCAACGCCGGCATGCTGCAAGTGCTGAGCCGTTACGCCGCACAACGCCCAGACGATGCGGCGTGGCGCAAACGCATCGCATTAGTTGCGGGTCCGGCCAACATGCTCGGCACGCTGCTAGTGGGTGGCGCGATCCTCGGCTGGCTGTGGCTGACCGCGCACACTGAAAGCGCGCGCGCAGCGGCCGTGCTTGTCGCGGTTGCGATTGCATTCGAGCAACTCGGCCACTTCGGGCGCGGCGTGCTGTATGGCGCGCGGCAAGATGAGCGCGCCAATTTGCCAGCTGCGGCCGGCGTGGTTCTGGGCAGCGGGTTGTCGGTGGTGCTGGCGCTGGCCGGCCTGGGTCTAAACGGAGCGTTGCTGGGGCTGGCGCTGGCCAATGCCTTCACCGGGCTTGTCACAGCCGCCCTGGCCGCACCGCTATTGCGCGGAACCGATTCGCCGCAGGCTGCCGCACCGCCGCGCGTGAGGGAGCTGTTGCGCTTTGGCCTCGCTTCGGTGCTGTTTTTGACCTTGTCGCAGGCGATGTATCGCGCCGATGCCATGTTAATCCTGCCGCTGGCGGGCGCAGAACAGGCCGGCCTGTATGCCGCAGCCACGCAATGGTCGGAGTTTGTGTGGTTTCTGCCGCTGGCCGTGCAATCTGTGATGATTCAATCCACATCCAGGCTTTGGGTCGAAGGACGCATTGACGAGATCGCCGCGCTGCTCAACACCATGGTGCGCCTGGTCGCGCTGGGCACTGCGCTGATTCTGATCGTGATCATGCTGTTTGCCGACCCAATCATGCACTTGTATTTTGGCCCCGCCTTTGCCGGCGCAAGCCTGCCGCTGCGCGTGCTCGCGCCGGGCGTCTTTGGCTATTCACTCGCGCGCATTTTGCATCCGGTCATTCAAGCCCGGGGCAACGTGGGCGCGTTGTTGCCGTTGATCGCCGGCGCAGCCGCGCTCAACGTCGTGCTCAACATCCTGCTAATGCCGGTCATGGGCAGCGTCGGCGCTGCGCTCTCAAGCTGCCTCACCTATGGCGGGCTGATCTTTTTGTACGAGCGCCAGCTGCGCGCCTACGGCGTGCGTGCGTTCGCCGACTTTAGTTTGTCGCGCTTTGCGCTGCTATGCGCGGGCACGGCTCTGCTGGCCGCTCCTGCCTTGTTTATTCCAGCGCCCTTGCTCGCCATCGCAGTGGGCGCCGCCGTATGCGTCGTGGTGTTTGGGCTTGGCGCGCTGTTATTGGGGCTAGTCAGTCCGGATGAGCTGCGCAAGTTGACACGCCACTTGCCAAAGCCATTGGGCCGCTTGGCAGGACGCGCGCTTGACCCGATTGCAGTTTTTGCCACGCGCAGGGCTGCGCGGACATCGGTCGATGCGGGACAATAGACGCAAAACAGGCGCAAGGCGCGCGCATGCATATCGGCACAAAGATGATTACATTGAACTCACGAGCCTGGCACGGTGACACGCCGCTCACACTCGACTTTCCCGAGCGCTGGGATGTATCCGTGCTTGGCGCGCAACTCGGCCCGGCGATGACGCAGGTCGCCGTGCACGATGCGCTGATGCGCCCAATCGGCGCGCCGCCACTGCGCGAGCTTGCGGCGGGCAAAAAGCGCGCCGCGCTGATCGTCGACGACCTGACCCGCCCCACGCCGGCAGCGCTGCTGCTTCCCTTTCTGATCGACCAGCTGGGCGCGGCCGGCATTTCGCCCGACTCGATTGTGATCGTGCTGGCCGGCGGCACGCACGCGCCGGCCAGCGTAGCCGACATCGCGCTCAAGACCGGTCCATTGCCACCCGGCGTTCGAGCGCTTGCGCACGACAGCGCGCGCGATCTTGTCGATTGCGGCCGCACTCGCCGCGGCTTGCCACTTTTCGTCAACCGCGAGGTGATGGCCTGCGATCTCAAGATCGGCGTTGGCTGCATCTACCCGCATCCGGCCGCGGGCTTTTCCGGCGGATCGAAGATCCTCGTGCCCGGGGTGTGCGGCATGGACACCGTGCGCGCCATGCACGACGATTTGCAAAGCGCCGAGCGGCGCGGCGGATCACTGACTTCGGAAATGCGGCTGGAGCTGGAGGAAGTTTCCGCGCGGCTTGGATTGAATTGGATCGTCAACGGCTTGCTCAACGAAGAACGCGGCCTGGCCGAGTTGGTGGCCGGCGACCCAATCGAAGCGCATCGCGCCGGCGTGGCGCGCGCGAAACTGCGCTACAGCGTGCCGCCGCCGGCGGACGCCGATGTGGTTGTGGCCGACATGTATCCCTTTGACGCCGATTTGCAATTCGCCACCGATCGCGGATTGTGGCCGCTGTTATCTGCAAAGCGTGATGCCTCGCGCGTGATTTTGGCCGCGTGCCCGCGCGGCGTCGGGCATCATTCGCTCTATCCGGTGCAAAACGCCTTTGTCGCGCGCGTGCTGCGGCGGCTGAGCCGGTTGCGGCTGCGCGATCTGCGCCGGCCGCTGGAAAAGGTGCGCAACGCGGCAAAGTTACTGACGCAGGGCAATGTGCCGGTGCTGGCGTTGGCGCCGGGTGTGAGCGATGCGGAGCTTGCCACAGTTTTCAAGCGCGCCGACCGTTTCTCGGAATGGCCCGGCTTGCGCGCCGCGCTGGAGCGGCGGCACTCAAAAGCTGGCGTAACGGTGGCGCTGTATCACTGCGCGCCGTTGCTGCTGCCCAATTAACGCGAACATGATGCGCACAAAGTTCACACGCCGGCGTGTCATGCCGCTCACATTGCTGCTCGTGGCGTGGGCGGCGTTGCTCGTGGGTCTTGAGTCGTTGCCGCCCGTATGGTGGGACGAAGGCTGGACGCTGTCGGTTGCACGCAATCTGGCCGAGCGCGGGTTTTACGGGCGTCTGCTGGATGGCGCGCGCATTTCGCCCACGCTGGCCGCCGCCGCGCCCGTAACCTTGCCCGTGAGCGTGAGCTTTGCATTGTTTGGCGCGGGCTTGTGGCAGGGTCGGCTGACCTTTGCGGCGTTCACAATGATTTCATTCGCGCTCATGGCGCACCTGGCCGCGCGTTTGTCCGGGCGCCGCGCCAGCACGCTCACGATCGCTTTGCTGCTGGCTGGGTTTGGCAGCGCGCTCAATCATCCGCTTTTGATGGGCCGGCAGGTGTTGGGTGAGATGCCAATGCTCTGTTATCTGCTGGCCGGATATGCGGCACTGATGACCGCATTGCGGCACAAACATAGTCGCATGGCGCTTGTGCCAATGCTGTTGGCCATCGTGCTGTGGGCGCTGGGCATCTTTGCCAAGCGGCAGGCGCTGCCCTTCTGGGCTTTGTCGCTGGCGGCGCCGCTGTTGCTGGCGGCGTTGCGCCGCAATTGGCATTCGGCGCTTATGCTCGCGCTTGGATTGATCGGCGCCTATGGGCTGGAGCAGGCGCTTGCAGGGACGCGCGCGCTATGGCTGCCCGGATATGTGAGCATGCGCTTTGAAACCCAGCAGCTCGAAGCTCTGACGGCGTTTGTTCTCGCTCGGCCGGCGCGCCTGGATGCCGCGCGCATCGTGCTGGCTGGGCTGCCGGTTGTGGCTGGACTGCTGGCCGCGCTGCCAGTGCTGTGGGCCGAACGCGCCGGCAATTCGCCGCGCGCCATCGTGCGCACGGCGCTGTTTGCGCTGAGCGCAGGCTTTCTCGCCTGGTTTGCCGCGCTGTCGGCCGGCTGGCCGCGCTATGCCTTTCCCTGGATGTTTGTTGGCACGCTGTTTGCGGCCGATGCGCTCAGCCGCTGGACGGGACGCTTGCGATTGACAGCGCAATCGCCGCGCTGGCGCGCGATCGCAGCTGCGCTGCTGGCCACGGCCTGGCTCGGCTCGGCGGCGCGCGCATGGCTGGCGCTTCCGGCCATGGATCGCGACAAGTCGGCCATCCGGGCTGCGGCAGCCTTCGCCGCCCTCACGTCGCCCGACGCGCGCATTGGCACCTATGAAAGTGAAATGATTTTTCTGCTCGACCGGCGGCATGTTTATCCGCCGGATGATGTGCATGTTGAGCTGATCCGATCACGTTTTTTTGAGCCGGCGCCGGGCACCGCCTATGATGTGACCGGCAGCGACCCGGACTATTTGCTGCTCGGCCCGTTCGGCTACGACACCTGGCTATACAGACGCGTTTTGGAACGCGGAGACTATCGCCTGATAATGCGGGCCGGACACTACGACCTTTACGCGCGGGCGCTGCGCTCTGCAACTCCATGAACACCATCCTCGTCACCGGCGCCGCCGGGTTTGTCGGCTCGCATCTTGCGCATCGCTTGCTGGAGCGCGGCGACCGCGTGATCGGTTTGGACAATCTGAACGGCTACTATGACGTCGGACTGAAAAACGCGCGCCTGGCGCGGCTAACCGGGCATGACCGATTTGCGTACATCCAGATGGATCTGTCCGATCGCGAAGGCATGTCACGCATGTTCACGGAGCAGCCCTTGGACACGGTGGTCAATCTGGCGGCCCAGGCCGGCGTGCGCTATTCGATCGACAACCCGCACGTCAACCTGGACGCAAATTTAGCCGGGTTTTTGAACGTGCTGGAGGGGTGCCGGGCGGCCAAGCCAAAACATTTGGTGTTTGCATCGAGCAGCTCGGTGTATGGCGCGAATGCGCGTCAACCCTACAGCACGCACGACACCGTCGATCATCCGGTTTCGTTGTATGCGGCCACCAAACGCGCAAACGAGCTGATGGCGCACACGTATGCGCACTTGTTTGGCCTGCCCTGCACCGGTTTGCGCTTCTTCACCGCCTACGGCCCGTGGGGCCGGCCGGACATGGCCTACTTTACGTTCACCAAAGCCATTCTGGAAGGCGCGCCGATCAAGCTCTACAACGGCGGCCGCCACAAGCGCGATTTCACCTACATCGACGATGTGGTCGAGTGTATGATGCGGGTGATCGACCGGCCGGCGCAGCCCGATCCGAACTGGTCGGCCCGCAACCCCGATCCTGCTTCGAGCAACGCGCCCTTTCGGCTCTACAACGTGGGCAACAGCAGGCCGGTCGCGCTTTTGGAGATGGTCGAAACGCTTGAGCGGCTCATCGGACGCGCGGCGGTCACGCAACTGCTGCCCATGCAGCCCGGCGATGTGCTGGAAACCTGCGCCGACGGCTCGGATCTGGCGCGCGACATTGGGTATGAACCGCACACCCCGATCGCCGAGGGCCTGGCGCGCTTTGTGAGCTGGTACCGGCAGTACTACGGCAAGTGATCCTCTTCCGCAATCCAAGCACGGCAGTTCAGACCGCGCGGCCGGCGCGCGTGGCCTCAAGCATGGCGTTGGGCAGGCGGCGCGGCGCCATCGCGTCGCCAATCAAATGCAGCTCGGCCACATGGCCATCCAAGAGCCGATACAGATCGTCTATCGAGCGATAGCCGGTCGCCATGACGATGGTGTCGATGGAGTCGATGCGCCTTTCGGCATGCGACCACACGTTCTCCACCCTCAGACCATCTTCCTCAACCGCAAGCACGTTGGTGTGCGGCTTCATCACGATGCCTTTGGCAAAGACGCGCTTGAACAGCGGCGGAAATGTGGTCGCATCGATGTCGGCGCCCACCTGAACCATGCGTGTGACAAGCTCCACCTGATGCCCGCGATCGAGCAAATGCTCGGCGGCATTGAGTGCGTCCTGGTTGTGAACGTCATCGATGACGACCACCCGCGCGCCAACCGAAGCGCGGCCCTGCAACACATCAACTGCGTCGACCACGTTGCCAAAGTCGCGCCCCGGAACGTCGAGGCGATACGGGCGCGATCCCGTCGCGACGATAACCGCGTCCGGCGATTCGGCCAGAATCTGCTCGGCCGTGGCTGCCACGCCTGTGCGCACATCGACGCCAAGCTTGCGGCACTGCGCCTCAAGCCAATCGACAATCTTGCGCCACTCTGCGCGCCCGGGCGCCAAGGCTGCCACGCGCACAAGACCGCCCAGATGCGCATTCTTTTCGAACAAGACAACGCGATGGCCGCGCAAGCGCGCCACGCGCGCCGCCTCCAAGCCGGCCGGGCCGCCGCCCACAACGATCACGTTTTTGGCGACCGGCGCCGGAATAATGTCGGCCAGTTCGCGTTCACGGCTGATCATCGGGTTGTGCACGCAGGTGGCCGACTTGCCAAGATAAATCCGTCCGATGCAGCCTTGATTCGCGCCGACGCACGGCCGGATGTCATCCAGCAAGCCCGCACGCGCCTTGTTTGGCATCTCCGGATCGGCGATGATCGCGCGCGTCATCGCCACCAGATCGCACTGCCCGTCGACCAGCAGCTTGTCGGCCAGGCGCGGCTCGTTGACGCGGCCGGCATACAACAACGGCAAGCCGTCCACAACACCGCGAATGCCTTCGGCCAGATAGGCGTGTACCGCCGGCGGAAAGGCCATGCCAGGCACGATCGCCGCCAGGTTCTCAAAATTCACCGCAGTCGACCCCCAGACGCTGATGTAGTCGAACTGTTTTGTGCGCGCGATGAGCCGCGTGACCTCCAGCATGTCCGCCTGCGTCAACCCGTTGGGCAGAAACTCGTCGCCGGTCAAACGCACGCCCAGCACAAACTCGCGGCCCACCTGTTTGCGAATCTCGTCAGTGACTTCATAAAAGAAACGCATGCGGTTGTCGAGGCTGCCGCCATAGCGATCGCTGCGATGGTTTGAAAACGGCGTCAGAAACGCGCCGAGCAGGTGGCCGGAGCCCAGCACGATCTCGACGCCATCCAACCCGCCCAGCTTGGCACGCGCGCAAGCGGCGCCAAACGCGCTCACAACTTCGCGGATATCGCGCTCGTCCATCGCATGCGGCACTTCGCGGTGCAGGGGTTCGGGCATTTGCGAAGGCGCCCACAGCGCCAGCCAATCTTCGGTGTCGCTGCTGGCGCGTGGACCCATGTGCATGAGCTGCGTGATGATGCCCGCGCCGTGCCCGTGCACCACCGCGGCGATTTTTTGATAAGGCTCGATGATGCGCTCGTCGCGGTTGGCGATCATCGACCACTCCGTTGCGGGCGAGCGCTCGTGCACCGAGGTGGATCCGCCGATCATCACAATTCCGGCGCCGCCTTTGGCCTTTGCGGCGAAGTAGTCGCGCTCGCGCTCACCGGGCAGGCCGTTTTCGGACAACGCCGGCGCATGGGCTGTGCTAACAATACGATTGCGCAGTGTCAACCCGCCCAGCTGAAACGGTTTGAAAAGCAGCTGAAAACCCGATGTTGGTTCCATGTACTGCGAAGTCTAGAACTCATCCTGAAAATGTGGACCCCACCTTTTTCGCCAACGTTTCAGGTATGCAAGCAAGGTGGAGTCCACATTTTAGGATGAGTTCGGGTGTGCCACAGATTTTTGTAAAGTAGGGGGATGAAAGACGAGCTGACAGCAGGCTGGGGGACATTGATCGAAGAAATCACGAGCGGGATCAAGGATTGGCGGACAGCCAACCCAAAGGCAACGTTCAAGGAAATGGA